>NZ_JUOS01000066.1 GCF_001075875.1 Streptococcus oralis | reverse complement strand
CTTGTATAGCTACACTTACTCAGCAGGACTTGTCATCTCGACTGCTGGTTACCTTCATCTGAAACATTCAGAAACTGGAGCTGAAGATTGGCTCAATCTCCTTAAGTCAGGTGGTAGCAAGACACCACTTGAGTCAGCCATGATTATCGGAGCCGATATTTCAACAGATAAACCACTCTGTGATACCATTCAGTTCTTGTCTGATACAGTTGATTAGATTATAGCTTACAGTGACCAGTTGGGAGAATAAATTAAAAGAGTCTGGGACAAAAGTCTAATCTTAAATATAAAAAGCGAACAAAACGAGTTATCTGACACTCAGAATACTGTTTTGTTCGCTTTTTTTCTAATCTATCGATTTTAAAAATTTATAATAAAGAATTCCTAAAATCAAAATTTTTGTCCTGGCCTCTTAAATTATCCCCAAAAGCTATCTTCTTCAGCTTGATCTGAAGAGAAAAGCCAAACTTCTTTGATTTTTCCGTCTTCAATACGGAAGAGGTCAATCCCGTTCATATTGAGTTCAGTACCATCAGCCCGTGTTCCAAGAAAAGTAACATTGGCTGCGATTAAATCCTTATTGTCAGAAACCCAATTTGTTACCACCTTAAAGGTTCCATTAGTTTTCTCAGCAAATGTAGCCAGGTGAGTTCCTAGCTTGTCCTTACCAACAACTGTACCAGATATACTATGAGTACCAGGTTGATGCCAGATAATATCGTCTGCCATCGTTTCGAAGACACCAGGAAAGTCACCAGCAATTAAAGCTTGGTTATAAGCGTTGAAAATTTCTAAGTTTGTTGACATATCTATTCTCCATTTCTTTTTTATGATATAATTATAACAGTTACAATCGAAAAAACAAGTAGACACTTTTTCGATAGCTAGTATCAAAAGTAGTACTATTGTTGATACTAAAAGATAAATTTTTTTAAAAAAATAGAAAGAAGATATTTTATGCCAAATAAAGTGAGTGAGTATGGTATTTGTCCATTTGCGACAACGCAGAGGGTTTTAACAGGGAAATGGGCACTGGTAATCATTTATCAGTTGAGTACGGGTACTAAACGATTTAAAGAATTGCAGAGATTATTGCCTGGGATTACTCAAACTATTTTGACACGTCATCTCCGTCAATTAGAAAAGGATAAGATTATTCAACGAAAGGTCTATGCGGAAGTTCCCCCACGAGTTGAGTACAGCTTAACCGAAATGGGACAGGAATTCAGAGTTGTTTTAGATGCTGTCGAAAAATGGGGTCTGGATTATATCAAGTTGCTAGAAATGTAGAGGTATTGACCATGTATCAAGAATTGAAAAGAAAAGTAATAGAAGAAAAACCAAGTTATCATGAGGAAGAAATCCTGTGGTTGCTTGAGCACTTAGGGGATCCGAGTCAAGAGATTCGCGATGAATTGGTTTTTACTAGTTTAGCTAGGGGGATTCAAGAAGAGTTATTTACCAAGGAGCAATTTCAGTTGATTGCTGCTGAGATTGTCTCTGATGGTGGGCTAGATAAAGAGATTGATAAGACAGGAGCTTCAACGCTTGAACGTTCTTTTAGGGCCCTTATTTATGCCAATCTCTTATCTGCTGATGGCAATGAACAGTCTCTTTTTTATCAAGTGCTTAAAACTGATATCAGAAATACGTTGCTCGATCAAGGTTTGCATTACCTTGAAAAAGAAGAGGATACGACTGGTTTTTCAAGCCAGTATGGTTGGGTGCATGCTTTTGCTCATGGGGCTGATCTTTTGACTGAAGTTGTTTGTCATCCAGACTTTTCTAAAAATAGAGTTCATGAAGTATTTGACATACTTGGCCAACTATTTAAAAGAATTTCGGTTCGATTTATAGATGATGAGGACTGGCGCTTGGCCAGAGTCCTTTACGAACCTGTTTTGCAAGGAAAGGTGGAGCAAGCGACACTGGCTTCTTGGATAAAGTCACTTGATTTCCCGATAGAAGAGAGGGAAGATTTTTATAAATTTTCCAATTTCAGATCTTGTCTATTAGAAGTCTATGTTCAACTCGACCAGAGAAATAGTTTACAAGATGACTTGAAAGAAGCTATTCAATCTTTCCAATATTAGATTTTGATTATCAAATGTGAAAACTTACACAATGTTTCCAAGCACATTTCTTGAAACCCTTTCCTTCTTCTGATAGACTAATACATAGTTTGAAAAAAGGAGACTTAACATGAAAAAATTTGTTGCTGAATTAATCGGTACTTTTATGCTTGTGTTCATCGGAACAGGAGCTGTTGTTTTTGGAAATGGTGTTGAAGGACTTGGACACCTTGGAATTGCTCTTGCTTTTGGTTTGGCAATCGTAGTCGCAGCCTTCTCAATCGGAACTGTTTCAGGTGCTCACTTGAACCCAGCTGTTTCTATCGCTATGTTTGTTAACAAACGTTTGTCATCTTCAGAGCTTGTAAACTACATTCTTGGTCAAGTAGTTGGTGCTTTCCTTGCATCAGGATCTGTATTCTTCCTCTTGGCAAATTCAGGTATGTCAACTGCAAGTCTTGGTGAAAATGCCTTGGCAAATGGTGTAACTGTCTTTGGTGGTTTCTTGTTTGAAACAATCGCAACTTTCTTGTTTGTTTTGGTCATCATGACTGTCACTTCAGCAAGTAAAGGGAATGGTGCAATCGCTGGTTTGGTCATCGGTTTGTCATTGACAGCTTTGATCCTTGTTGGATTGAACATCACTGGACTTTCAGTAAACCCAGCTCGTAGCTTGGCTCCTGCTGTCTTGGTAGGTGGCGCAGCTCTTCAACAAGTTTGGATTTTCATCCTTGCACCAATCGTTGGTGGAGTTCTTGCAGCTCTTGTTGCTAAAAACTTCCTTGGAACTGAAGAATAATTGAAACTCAAAAAGCCTTGCTCCTCATGATGAGGAACAGGGCTTTTTCGTATTATACTCTTCGAAAATCTCTTCAAACTACGTCAGCTTCACCTTGCCCTGAATTCGTCAGTTCTATCCACAACCTCAAAACAGTGTTTTGAGCTGACTTCGTCAGTTTCATCTACAACCTCAAAGCAGTGCTTTGAGCAACCTTCGGCTAGCTTCCTAGTTTACTCTTTGATTTTCATTGAGTATGAGTTTAGCGGTTGTCAATTTTTTCTGGATAGAGATCGTGTTGGAATAGGCGTTGTTCTGCCAATCCTTCATACTTGGTTCCAGGTCTACCGTAGTTGTAGTAGGGGTCGATTGAAATACCACCGCGAGGTGTAAATTTCCCCCACACCTCTAAGTAGCGAGGGTCTAGCAAGTTGACCAAGTCTTTTCCGATGGTGTTGATACAGTTTTCGTGAAAATCCCCATGATTTCGGTAACTAAAGAGGTAGAGTTTGAGGGATTTTGACTCGACACAGAGCTTGTCAGGAATGTAGGAAATATAAATCGTTGCAAAGTCTGGCTGCGCAGTGATTGGGCACAGTGAGGTAAATTCAGGGCAGTTAAATTTGATGAAATAGTCATTTTCCACATGGCGATTGTCAAAGGATTCCAGGACTTCTGGTTGATAGTCAAAGATGTAGGTGGTTTCTTTATTGCCCAGTAGGCTTAGGTTTTTCATTTCTTCTTGTTGTGACATGTTTTTTTCTTTCTAATCTTAAACACCACGTTGGTTATCGTAGAGGAGGGTATGGAGTTGTGGAAGGACGCGGACATTGCCCCAGCTATCATCAGCAGCAACGCGTTCCCATAGTTCTTTGAGGCGATCTAGTTGGTCTTGGACAATATTGCCTGTAGCCTTGGGCTCAGGATTTCCAGCCGATAAGAAGAGGACATCTGGTTGGTAGCGTTCTTGAATGTCTTTGGCAAAGGTTAGATCTGCATCATCAAAAACAGGGATTTTAAAGGTGACCTTGTCTGGATCCAATTGAGAAACGATAAAGTCCAAGGTCTCGAAGTTGACTTCCATCTTAGATGAAGGAGGCTTGGGACTCAGAGTCACCTGATCGATATCTTTTAACCAATGTTGCCAGCGGGAGCCTTGGGTTTCAACAGCCAGAGTAACACCACGTTGCTTGAGTTTGGTGACCAGTTGAGCCATGTTGGCAGCTAGGATGGCTGGATTTCCACCAGATAGGGTTACATAGTCGTAGCTTCCTAGTTTGTCTAACTCAGCGATCACTTCATCAGCTGTCATGCGAGTAGGTTTTTCAGAACCATCCCAAGTAAAGGCAGAATCGCACCAGTCGCAGTGATAGTCGCAACCTGCAGTGCGGACAAACATGGTTTTCTGGCCGATAGCACGACCTTCACCTTGAAAGGTTGGGCCAAAAATTTCTAGAACTGGTAGTTTAAGTACACGTTCACTAGTCATCTAACCACTCCCGTCTAAACTCTGCAAAGGCAGTCGGAGTTTCATAGAGGCGAACGTATTCCAAACGGAGATCGCGTTCATCTGGCAACTCTTGGCTCATAGTTTGGAAAATCCAGTAAACCATATTTTCAGCAGTCGTATTCATGTAGGGCAGGGTCTCGTTGAGATAGCGATGATCCAAGTGGGGTTCTAAGTAGTCCTTGTAGATTTGTTTGATATCCCCAAAATCGTAGGTCATGCCACGTTCATCTAAAAATCCACTGACTGCGATTTGCAGATGATAGGTATGGCCGTGTAGGGATTTGCATTTTCCCTCATAGTGAAAGAGGTGGTGGGCAGCATCAAAGGTAAATTCTTTGGAGACTAAGGTTCTGTGAGGATTGTAGACAAGAGATTCCCCAGTTTCTCGTTTGATTTCTTTGGGGGCAAAAAACATCAGGCCTCTCCTTTCTGAGAGAGATAAACCTCTAAACCATGTTGGCGTAGATGGCAGGCAGGACAATCTCCACAACCAGTACCGATAATCCCATTGTAGCAAGTCAAGGTCTTCTCACGAATATAGTCAAAGGCACCGAGTTGGTCAGCCAATTCCCAAGTTTCAGCTTTGTCTAGCCACATGAGAGGTGTTTGGATAACGAAGTCGTAATCCATAGCAAGGTTGAGGGTAACATTGAGGGATTTGACAAAGACATCTCGGCAGTCAGGGTAGCCTGAGAAGTCTGTTTCACAGACACCTGTCACAATATCCGTAATTCCACGCTGCTTGGCAAGAACTGCCGCAAAGGACAAAAAGAGGTGGTTGCGACCATCAACAAAGGTATTGGGGACCTCTCCCTCTTTTTGCTCAATTTCCAGATCAGAGGTCAGGGCATTTTCAGTGATTTGCCCCAGTAGAGACATATCTAAGATGTGATGACGAATACCTTGTTCCTTGGCGATTTCTCTAGCAACTTGAATTTCGAGGTGATGGCGTTGACCGTAGGCGAAGGTGACGGCCTCGACCGTTTCATAATGTTCTTTAGCCCAAAAGAGGCAGGTTGTGGAATCTTGACCGCCACTAAAGACGACCAAGGTTGATTGACGTTTCATAGTACTCCTTCCAAAATGGGAAATGTTCAGAGCACGCAAAAAGCTCCCTTGAGGGAGCTAAAAAATACCAAGTAGAGGTTTTTTTTAGCGATGGCATGTCCCAAACATCGTAATATTCTACCTACAGTCTAGCATATTTTTTGAAAAATGGCAAAGGGCAAGAAAAAAGAGACCAAAGAATGTACTTGGTCTCTAGTGTGATTAGCTCAATTCAGCAACGATAGCTTTGATTTGTTCTGCAGTGTGAACACCAGCAACTTGCTTCACCACTTGTCCATCTTTTTTGAAAAGAAGAGTAGGGATAGACATGATACCGAATGAACGAGCTGTGTTTGGGTTTTCATCAACGTCCATTTTAACGATCTTCAAGACATCTTCTGAAAGTTCTTCAGACAATTTATCCAAGATTGGACCTTGCATACGACATGGACCACACCAAGTTGCCCAGAAGTCAACCAAGACCAATCCGTCTTTAGTTTCTTGTTCGAATGTTGCATCTGTAATTGCTTTTGCCATAGTATTTCTCCTTTTTAATTATATTGGCTTAAATCTTGTTTCATGAGATAGAAGAAGACATCTCCATAAGTCCCATGGTAGTCCAAATCATGCCCCTTGTAGGTTACTTTTTGGACAGGGTAGTAGTCTGCGACACCAATCAGGCAGGCATGTTGAGAACGTTCAAATTCTTCGTATGACTCGAAGGTCATGGTTCTCTCTTGCTTGCTGGCATCAAGATAAGTGATTTCAATCATAAGATTCTCCTTTGCTAAATCATATCTTCATTTTACTCCTTGGAAAAAGGAATGTCAAGAAAATTGCTTGCGCACGCAAGTTTTTTTGTAAAAATTTTAGGAAAGCCAACTTGCTTTTGTTTCAAGGCTCTCTTCTACAGCTTTTTGTAGATAGGCAAGAGTTGTCTGACCCTCCTTAGTGAGGCAGATAAAACTAGCTCGCTTATCCTGGTCACAACATCTCCGACTAAGTAAACCGCAGTTTTTGGCTTCTAGGCGTGCCACCATTCGTGATACTGCGCTTGGACTCAGATGGAGTTTGTCCGGCAGGTCAATCTGTCTCAAAGATTTTTCTTGAGCCTGATTTAAAAAGTGCAAGAGATAGAATTCTTTGAGCGTTAGGCTTTGGTCACTCTGCTCAGCAATCGTTTGCTCTAAAAGTGCTTCTAGCTCTACTTGTCGGCGGTTGAAGTCAAACCATTTTTCTAAGTAAGTCATATCAATCTCCTTTCCCTCTATAATAGTGTAATCATACTAGTGCATCTATGATGCTTGCGCACGCAATTAGTATACACCTTTTTGGCTTAGATAGCAAGAAGGATGTTTCTTATATATTTCCTTGAAATTTTCTGAAAAAAGAGTAAACTGGTATGCAGAAAGTCTATTTGTGGAGTTTACAATGAAGTTATATGTTCAGTTAATGATTCTCTTTGTGATTTCTTTAATCGGTGAAGGAATCTCCAGTTTTTTTCATTTGTCCATCCCTGGAAGTATCATCGGCTTGATTATTCTTTTTCTAGCCTTGCAGTTCAAATGGCTGCGCATTCGCCATGTCAACATGGTTGGAAATTTTCTCCTAGCCAACATGACCATCCTCTTTCTACCTCCTGCGGTTGGAATTATGGAAAAATTTGATGTGATTGCTCCCTATCTTCTGCCGATTGTCTTGATTGTCTTTTTTGCAGCAGTGATTAATATCATCTTGATTGCGCTTGTGGTTCAATTTATCAAAAAACGCTATGAAGGTGACTACGAAGAAAGAGGTGCTAAATGAGCGAATTTGTATCCAATCCCCTATTTGGGATTGCTTTGTCAATCTTAGCCTATCTTGGGGGAATGATGATTTTCAGACGCTATCCTCATCCCTTAACGACTCCCTTGTTGCTGTCAGCTATTTTTATTATCATCTTTCTAAAGGTAACTGGCATTTCCTATCAAGATTACTACCAAGGTGGGGTTTATCTTAATAACTTGATTGTTCCTTCAACAGTGGCTCTAGGAATTCCCCTCTATAAGAGTTTCCACTTGATGAAGCATCATGTTAGGAGTATTTTGCTGGGGAGCTTCCTAGCTGTCATCGTCAATACCACTTTTACAGCCCTAGTCGCAAAAATCTTTGGCATGGACTTTTTCCTAGCCATTTCCCTCTTTCCTAAGTCAGTAACGACCGCTATGGCAGTAGGGATTACAGAAAAGTTGCAGGGCTTGACTACCGTGACCCTAGTAGTTGTAGTAGCGACGGGGATTTTGACCAGCGTTATCGGACCAACACTTCTAAAATGGCTAAAAATAGACGATCCAGTAGCGGCTGGACTAGCCCTGGGTGGAACAGGTCACGCCGTTGGAACTGGAACGGCCTTTCGCTATGGACCAGTTGCAGGTGCTATGGGAGGACTAGCCATCGGTGTTACAGGGATTCTCTACGTATTTGTCAGTCCGATCGTAGCTAATTTGATCTTGAGTTAAAAACCAAGGATTTTTGATTTCCTTGGTTTTTTCTACGGATGCGAAAGTACTTTATGGGCTTTCGTTTTATTTGGTCAATCTTATGACCTGGTCGTAGCGTTTTAGGTCTTCTTCGGTATAATGGTGAATAACTTCAATAACAGTCTGTGGCATAGAAAAGAGGAGATCACTGATTTTTCGACTGTTTTCCAAGTCAAGATTGGCCTTTACCTCATCGGCTAGGATTAGTTTACTCTCATGGTAGAGGGCGCGAGCGACTTCTAACCGTTGTTTTTCGCCACCAGATAGACTATCATCGCTAAGTTTTCTATGCTTTAAATCCTCTAAGCCAGTCTGTCTCAGGATTTTATCCAATCTAGTCTGGTCTATGACGGAGCCCAGAGTGATATTGTCAGTTAGTGATAAGTAGTCAAAAAAATGACTGGATTGGAGGATGTAAGAACTAATGCTAGTGATTTCTTCCCGACTAAGGATTTGTCCTGCAAAGCTAATGTGTCCACTCGTAGCGTCTTGATCTCCATGAATAATATTCAGGAGAGTGGTTTTACCAGTGCCGCTCTCTCCGATGATGGCAATTTTTTCTCCTTGATTGATACTAAGTGAGAGAGGTGCTAAAATCACTTGTTGTTCTACCTCTAAAGAGAGATTCTCCGCTTTGATAGGATAGATATCTGGAATAGGCTTGGTCAAATTATGATTTTTCTGGCTAAGAAGCTTTTGATATTTCTTACAGAGATAGGTAGTGGATTTACGAGTGTTGTTAAAATAAGCTAGTTCTTGAAATTGATAGCCGATATTGTGAGATACGAGATAAATAGCGACAAAACTGGCTGCACTGAGGTGGCCATAGTAGGTCATAAAACCACCGATGACAATGGGAGCAACGGAACAAAAAGCATCAATACTATTGATGAGGAGACTATTGATAGTGCGCTGTTTTTCATAGTTTATCTCTGCATCAAGACTATGTTGTAGCTGACTAGAATAACGATTGAAAAAGAAAGTTTGCCCATGGTAGTGGCGGATTTGTTGGCTCCCACTGATGAAGCTTGTCAAAGTTGCTAGATAGTTTTGATTGATTTTTGAACGAGCCTCGGAGAGGGTATCTAAGCGTTTGGTACCGATGGAACTACAAAGGACTGGGAGAGAGTAAAAAAGGATAAAGATGAGTCCCAGATAGAAGTTGGTCCACAAGGCATAAGAGACCGAAACGCTTGTAAATCCAATGGAAGAAATAATAATCACTGTAGGCTCAATATAGCTTGTTTCCAGTTGCTTGACATCATTTTCCAAATCAGACAGAAGGTCTTGCTCAGCAATCGCATAACTGTTTAAAAACTGATGAAAGATGGCACTTTTAAGTCCAAATTTGAAATCGGTTATGAGACGGGCGTAGTAGTATCTTTTACCAGCTAATCCGATAAGAAGGATGAGATTGCCTAAAATTCCCAATAGTAGAACTTTCCAGAGTAATTCGAGGTCCTGATTGGTAAAACTAGCCACTATATTCTGAACGAGGGCAGGTGTGATAATAGCTTCAAGCCAGGTGATGATAATTGATAAAAAATAGAGAATGAGGTGTTTCTTTGTTACAAATCTTCTAAGCATAAAGTGGGAACCTCCTAGTGAAAAGCAACTTTATAAAGGCATTATACTCTTTTTTGTAAAATAATTCACATGAAATGGGGTTTTAGGCTTAGAAAATGTGACTATTTAGACGAATAGGGAATCTGCGCTAAAAGTTTTTAAAATCAGAAAAACGCATATTATCAGGTATTGAAAAACCTTGATAATATGCGTTTTATCATAGAAAGATCTATTTCATTTTCTGCTAAAATTAAGTTATTGTCCAGCCGTCGATTGATTATTGAAGATTAACTTTATTCTTCAAGATATAGTAGGTTCCGAGATAGAAGGCTGCGCTGAGGATGAGGTCTTTAACGATTTCAAAGGAGATCATCCAATTGTAGTCGAAATCTATGCGAAGGTTGAGACCGACAAAGCCGAGAATGGTTTGGATAACAATATAGGCTAAAACGGCAAGAGCTGTACGGTATTCATTAAAGAGTTGTCCGATAGAGATTGCCAAGTAGATGCAAAGGATTCCTGAAATTGTGCTGAGGATATATGAAATCACAGAAAGCCAGAAACTATCCATGTAAAATTTAAAGAGGTATTCGAGAGAAAAGATATCAAGGAAGTTTGCACCAGTCAGAACTAAAATGATATAAATACTCAAGATAAAGACTAATGAGCTCGCCAGAGACCAGATGAAAGCACCCAAAAGTTTGGATAAAATGATTTGGTGCTCAGATACGGGGAGTGTTAGAGTTAGGTATCCCTGACGATCGTAGACACTACCCTTGAAGCGACGGATGATCAAAATCAAGGTTGAAATACTTAAGGTAATGATTAGTCCACCAAAAACTAGAGCCAGAAAAACTAACATAATCATTTGTTGATCAGGTGTATCGATGGATTTTAGGGAACTAGCTTGAACCCCTATAAGGGCAGAAAGAGCCAACACAGCACCGTAGAGGGCTAAATACCATTTGTTAACATTTTTAAATTCATAACGAACTAAATTCCAAAACATAATAATCTCCTTTAACTAGGCTTTGAATTCGTGGCGGAAGAGTTGGTCGATAGACTCTCCAGACTCATAGCGAATATCATCAACATTTCCTTGACGGACGACTTTTCCATCCTTGAGGAAGATAATCTCATCCAAGATTGGTTCAATATCTGAAATCAAGTGGGTTGAAATCAAAACAGTCGAAGTTGGAGAGTAGTTGTTGATAATGGTGTTCAAGATATAGTCACGAGCTGCTGGGTCGACACCTCCGATTGGTTCATCAAGCACATATAGACGAGCATCGCGACTCATGACAAGGATCAACTGAACCTTTTCTTTGTTCCCTTTTGAGAGTTTCTTGAAACGGCTATTTTCATCGATGCCAAGGTCACGAAGAAGACCTTGAGCACGTTCCAGATTAAAATCTTGGTAGAAGGTCTTGAAATAAGTGAGAGCTTCCTTGACCTTCATTTGCTCGTTTAGATAGGTCGTATCAGGCAGATAAGAAACAATAGCTTTAGTTGCTGGGCTTGGTTCCATGCCATTGATAAGGATACGCCCTTCCTCTGGCTGTAGCAAGCCGTTGATTAGTTTAATCAGGGTTGTTTTTCCGGAACCGTTTGGGCCAAGGAGACCCACAATCTTTCCTGCCGGGATTTCAAGGGAAACATTTGTAAGAGCAGGACTTGCTCCATAGGATTTTGACACATTTTCAAATGCTAACAAGGTCATAGTTTAAACTCCTTCAATATAATCTCTCAAAACAGTCGGTAGTTCTTCTTTTTCATAGCCAAATTCTACCATGCCTGTTACAAACTGTTGCAGCTGTTCTTCTGACAGTTGCTTACGGGATTGGAGGATCAAGTCCAAATCCTCTGTGACAAAGCGTCCAGATGTCCGCTTGGTATAAACGAAGCCTTCTCTTTCCAAGTCCGATAGGGCGCGCTGGATGGTGTTGGGATTGACACCTGCCTCGCTTGCTAATTCTCTAACGGTTGGAAGCTGTTGATTGGGCTCGAGTTTATGGGAAATAATCTGCAATTTGATTTTCTCCATAATCTGCAAATAAATGGGTTTATTGTTATCAAATGTCCAAGACATCACGATCTCCTTTCTAATTACCTTTGTGTTAATTCAATAATACAACAAAACAAAAAACTTGTCAAGCCAAAAGGAGAATTATTTTGGGAATCTCTTAAAAAATGGTATAATGAAAAGAAAACGACAAGGAGGGAAAGGCATGCGTTGTCCAAAATGTGGCGCTACAAAATCAAGTGTGATCGATAGTCGCCAGGCTGAAGAAGGAAATACAATCAGAAGAAGACGTGAGTGTGAAGAGTGCCAGCATCGTTTTACAACCTATGAACGTGTTGAAGAGAGAACGCTGGTTGTGGTCAAAAAAGATGGTACACGGGAACAATTTTCAAGAGATAAAATCTTTAACGGGATTATTCGCTCAGCCCAGAAACGTCCAGTGTCTAGTGATGAGATTGGCATGGTGGTCAATCGCATCGAACAAAAACTCCGTAGTCGCAATGAAAATGAAATTCAGAGTGAGGTTATTGGCTCTTTGGTTATGGAAGAGTTGGCAGAGTTAGATGAGATTACTTATGTACGTTTTGCCAGCGTTTACCGTAGCTTTAAGGATGTGAGTGAGCTTGAAAGCCTACTCCAGCAGATCACACAATCCTCTAAAAAGAAAAAGGAAAAATAAATGAAGCCAAATGACCGTTTTTCTTTTGTAAAGAATAATCGGGTGTCGCAAGATACCTCATCAATGGTGCAGTGCTACCTCCCGATTATCGGTCAGGAGGCGCTGAGCCTCTATCTTTATGCTGTGACTTTTTGGGATGGTGGTCAAAAGGAACATCTCTTTGCAGCCATGCTCAATCATCTGAATTTCGGGATGGATAGTCTTTTAAAGGCTTTTAAAACTCTGACAGCCATGAAATTGGTGACCCTCTATCAGCAGGGGGATACCTATAATTTGTTACTCCATTCTCCCTTATCAACTCAAGAATTTTTACAACATACAGTTTATCGGACCTTGTTAGAAAAAATGATTGGGGATAGTGCGGTTGCAGCCATGAGACAGGAAAGTGTTGAAGGGGAACCTATCTCGGTGGCCTTGAATCAAATCTTCCCTCAGTTATCCGAGTCTGC
Organism: Streptococcus oralis; assembly: GCF_001075875.1. Taxonomy (GTDB): domain Bacteria; phylum Bacillota; class Bacilli; order Lactobacillales; family Streptococcaceae; genus Streptococcus; species Streptococcus oralis_I. The sequence continues at coordinate 17,580 of NZ_JUOS01000066.1, read as the reverse complement.
GAGTCAAGAAACCTCTAGCAGTCAGCCTGCAGTAGATGATTTTGATTTGGAGCATTTCCGTCAGCTCATGGCCCGTGATGGTCTTCGCTTTCAAGATGAGACTTCGGATGTTTTGGGCTTGTTTGCAATAGCAGACGAGCAAAAGTGGACCTGGTTTGAAACTTATCAAGTAGCCAAAGCGACAGCAGTGTCGCAAGTGATTTCTGTCAAACGCATCCGTGAAAAGATAGCGCAAAAGCCTGTGACTTCTGACTTTAGTCCCAAGGAGGCAACCATTATCCGAGAGGCTAAGAGAAAGACAGCCTTACAGTTCCTTGCTGAAATCAAGCAGACCCGCAAAGGAAGTATTACCCAAACTGAACGGGACCTGCTCCAGCAGATGGCAGCCTTGGGTTTGCTGGATGAAGTGATCAATGTTATCCTGCTCCTGACCTTTAATAAGGTTGATTCAGCCAATATCAATGAAAAATACGCCATGAAGGTGGCTAATGACTACGCCTATCAAAATATTCGTAGTGCCGAGGAGGCTGTCCTCCGTATTCGTGAACGTGGCCAAAAAGCAAAAACGCAAAAGCAGAATCAGACTGCCCCAGCAAAAACCAATGTGCCTAAATGGAGCAATCCTGAATATAAGAATGAAACCAGCGAAGAAACTCGCTTAGAACTAGAACGTAAGAAAAAAGAAATGTTAGCTCGATTAGAAAAAGGAGGAGACTAGATGGAAAGTGTCGGAGACGTACTCAAGCGTCAACCAAGCCGATTTCAGTATCAGGATTTGGTCCAGCAAATTGTGAAAGACCCTGATGTTGCGGCCTTTATCCAGAAAGAATCTCTCAGTCAGGAGGAGTTGAACCGAAGTATTTCCAAGTTTAACCAATATATCACTGAGAGAGATAAGTTCCTCCGAGGAGATACAGACTATATCGCGCGTGGCTACAAGCCTATCCTAGTCATGAACCATGGCTATGCAGATGTCTCTTATGAGGAAACTCCGGAGCTAATCGCGGCAGAAAAAGAAGCGGCGATTAAAAATCGTCTCAAGCTAATCAATCTTCCAGCTAGCCTCAAAAAAGCCAGTCTAGCTCAAGTTGATTTGGACGACCTTGGACGCTTGCCTGTTTTTGAAAAGCTCCTAGCTTTTGTGGAACAATATCCAACTATCCGAAAAGGTCTTTATTTATATGGGGATTTTGGAGTTGGTAAGAGTTTTATGGCAGCAGCCCTGGCTCATGATTTATCTGAAAAACGTGGAGTATCTACAACTCTGCTCCACTATCCGAGCTTTGTCATTGATGTCAAAAATGCTATTGGGGATGGCTCTGTCAAAACCTTGGTAGATGAAATCAAGCTGGCAGAAGTTCTGATTTTGGATGATATCGGTGCTGAGCAATCAACACCGTGGGTCCGTGATGAAATCTTGCAGGTGATTCTTCAGTATCGCATGCAGGAAGATTTACCGACTTTCTTTACTTCAAACTTCAATTTTGAAGATTTGGAAAAACATTTTGCAAAAGGCAAGAACGGAAATGACGAAACTTGGGAAGCCAGACGTGTCATGGAACGTATCCGTTACCTTGCTGAAGAAACACAACTAAAAGGAGAAAACCGTCGATGACAGAAACTACAACATTAATGAAGTCCCACTCTTCAGTACGTCGCTTTAAGGAACAAGAAATTCCTCAAGCTGACCTAACTGAAATTTTAACTGCCGCACAAATGGCCTCTTCTTGGAAAAACTTCCAATCTTATTCTGTGATTGTTGTAAGAAGCCAAGAAAAGAAGGATGCCTTATTTGAGCTAGTTCCTCAGGAAGCGATTCGCCAGTCTGCAGCCTTTCTCCTCTTTGTCGGTGACCTAAACCGTGCAGAAAAAGGGGCTCGTCTCCATACGGATGTTTTCCAACCTCAAGGGGTGGAAGGACTCCTCATCACTTCAGTAGATGCTGCGCTTGCTGGGCAAAATACCTTGCTTGCGGCAGAAAGCCTAGGCTACGGTGGAGTGATTATCGGTTTGGTGCGTTACAAGTCTGTTGAATTAGCAGAATTGTTTAAGCTTCCTGACTATACCTATCCAGTCTTTGGGATTGCACTAGGTGTTCCAAATCAAAAGCATGATGTAAAACCAAGATTGCCACTAGAGAATGTTGTCTTTGAGGAAGAATACCAAGAACAGTCAACTGAGGCTATTGAAGCCTATGACCGTGTACAGACTGAATATGCAGGTGCGCGTGCGACTACAACTTGGAGTCAACGTTTGGCAGAGCAATTCGGCAATCCAGAACCAAGCTCGACTCGAGAAAATCTTGAGCAGAAGAAGTTATTGTAGAAAGTGAGAAAACATGGCCTTACCAACTGTTGCCATTGTAGGGCGTCCCAATGTTGGGAAATCAACCCTATTTAACCGTATCGCGGGAGAGCGCATCTCAATCGTAGAAGATGTTGAAGGTGTAACGCGAGATCGTATCTATGCCACGGGTGAGTGGCTTAACCGTTCTTTTAGTATGATTGATACTGGGGGTATCGATGATGTCGATGCGCCTTTCATGGAACAAATCAAGCACCAGGCAGAAATTGCCATGGAAGAAGCAGATGTTATCGTCTTTGTCGTGTCTGGAAAAGAGGGAATTACAGATGCGGACGAATACGTTGCCCGTAAACTTTATAAAACTCATAAACCAGTTATCCTAGCCGTTAACAAGGTTGACAATCCAGAGATGCGAAATGATATCTATGATTTCTATGCTCTGGGCTTGGGCGAACCACTACCAATCTCATCTGTGCACGGGATTGGTACAGGGGATGTATTAGACGCCATCGTCGAAAATCTCCCACATGAAGTTGAAGAAGAAAATCCAGATGTTATTAAATTCAGCTTGATTGGTCGTCCAAATGTTGGAAAATCTAGCTTGATTAATGCCATTTTGGGAGAAGATCGCGTCATTGCCAGCCCTGTCGCTGGTACCACTCGTGATGCCATTGATACCCATTTTACAGATGCTGACGGCCAAGAGTTTACCATGATTGACACGGCTGGTATGCGTAAGTCTGGTAAAGTCTATGAAAATACTGAGAAATACTCAGTTATGCGTGCTATGCGTGCCATTGACCGTTCAGATGTAGTTCTAATGGTCCTCAATGCCGAGGAAGGTATTCGTGAGTATGACAAGCGTATCGCTGGATTTGCCCACGAAGCTGGTAAAGGGATGATCATCGTAGTTAACAAGTGGGATACCCTTGAAAAAGATAACCACACCATGAAAAACTGGGAAGAGGATATCCGTGAGCAGTTCCAGTATCTGCCTTATGCACCGATTATCTTTGTTTCAGCTTTGACCAAGCAACGTCTCCACAAGTTGCCTGAGATGATCAAGCAAATCAGTGAAAGTCAAAATACCCGTATCCCATCAGCTGTCTTGAATGATGTCATTATGGATGCTATCGCCATCAATCCAACACCGACAGACAAAGGGAAACGCCTCAAGATTTTCTATGCGACCCAAGTGGCAACCAAACCACCAACCTTTGTTATCTTTGTCAACGAAGAAGAACTCATGCACTTTTCTTACCTGCGTTTCTTGGAAAATCAAATCCGCAAGGCCTTTGTATTTGAGGGAACTCCAATCCATCTCATCGCAAGAAAACGTAAATAAAAAAGTAGAATCTGGAAGGATATTTCCAGATTTTTTTGATAGAATGAAGCTAAAGAAAACGCTATCGAAAAGAGGTGTCGATAATGAAACTGTCGTTTAATCAATTGATACTCTTATTTCCTTGCTTTTGCTTTTTCTATTGGATAGACAATGCTGATAGAAACAGTAAGTTTTTCCCCATCATCTACTATTTCTACTGGATTTATTTTTCCCTTTTAGCTCTATTTAGCCTAGATTTGACAATTTTTTCATTCTTATTTTTCCCTCTTGTTCTGAAACATGTATCAGATACGAGTGCTTGGGGTGTTTGGTTGCTGTTGATAGTCCTATCTCTAAGCATTGACTGGCTAGACTACATCTTCTTCAAAAAAATGTTTCGTTTGAGACGGGAGTTAGGGAAATCTAAAGGCGGAAGGCATTGATTTATGCTCTTCGAAAATCAAATCCGCAAGACCTTTGTCTTTGAAGGAACACCGATTCATCTAATCGCGAGAAAACGGAAGTAGTGATTATAAAAAACGATAGAACATCAAGACTTGTTCTATCGATAATCTACCCCATCAAATCATTTTCAAAAGATGTGAACAGGATTTGGTTTGTAGTATATTATTGAAATTGAAAAAGGATGGAATGATTTTCCATCCTTTTTATAGCGGAATAAATTTATATTCCTAGGGGGACAATATTTATACTCAATGAAAATCAAAGAGCAAACTAGGAAGCGAGCCGCAGGCTGTACTTTAGTACGGCAAGACGAAGCTGACGTGGTTTGAATTTGATTTTCGAAGAGTATTAATCTTTCTTACCTTTTAGTAAGAAGGTAGCCGATAAGGCTAGGCTGAGACTTGCCATAAAGAGGAGAGGGCTAGCTTGTTCACCTGTGGCTGGGAGTTGTTTGTCATTCGTAGAGACCTGATCATTGGCTTCATTACTTTCAACCAATGGTTTTGTGGTTTCTACCTTTTTGTCTCCTGTATGAGCTGGGACAGGTTTAATAGTTGAGCCTTCTGTCTTGTAAACAATAGCATAGGTGCTCACGTCAAAAGTAATAAACTCAATCATACCATCTCGAATGGTGAATTCTTGTGGTTTTAATTCACTTGTTGAAGTTAATTGATAGAGTTCTTGAACATCACCTGAAATTGGTAGTCGAACGAGTACAGCACCTTTTGGTTGAACTGGCTGTCCATCTTTATCCTTGAGTTGAAGAGTGTAAGCATCGTATTTCTTGCCCAAGAGTTCTTTGTTTTCAACTTTTTGACTATCGAGGTAGCTTGCGCCTCCTAGTTCAGTTGTTCCGCTAATAACTTGAACTCTTGTAGTCTTGTCTTTCAATACTTTGAGTTTAAACTCAGGAACTGTGTTACTTGGCGCGGCTTGACCACTACCTGTTCCAATAGGTTTGGTATATTCAGGCCTTTCCACAGTAGGTGCTTTCTGGTCACCAACAGTTCCGATAGGACCAGTGTATTCAGGTCTTTCCACAGTAGGTGCCTCCTGATCCCCAGCAGTTCCGATAGGACCAGTGTATTCAGGTCTTTCCACGGTAGGTGCTTCTTGATCCCCAGCAGTTCCGATAGGACCGGTGTATTCAGGAATTTCCACAGTAGGTGCTTCCTGATCCCCAGCAGTACCAATAGGATTTGTGTACTCAGGAATGGTTACTACTGGAGCAGGCTCATCCCCTTTACTTGTTTGAATTTTTTCTTCCACTGGACTGGTTTCATCCTTAGGAAATACTGTTACAACAGAGCTGCTTATTGTTTTTCCTTGGATAGCATAAGCTTCTATCGGATTGCCAGCTTTACGATCTGTAGTTTCAGGAATGTCTAGTTGGACCTTGTTATCCTTAATGGTTAGAACAGTTTGTTCACCTGATGTGACAAGATGGTCATCATCGACTTTTCTGAGTAGAAGAGGATCTTTGATACCAGGGAAAGTGACAGCGACTCCATCCCAATTACCAGTTGGTAGAGTTAAGGTAACAGTCTTATCTTTGGACTTAATAGGATCAAGGCTTGGACTATCGAGAGACACAGATAGTGCCTTTAAGATATCAAAGGAATCAAGAGAGATTTTCTTACGCCCTTCTGGAGAATCTGGGTCTACTTTCAAAGTTAGGACGTGCTCACCATCAGCTAGATTGGTGAATTCACCAATCAAAGCTCCTTTTTCAGTCGCTCCTGGAGTGTAGAAGTCAAGAGCTGGCATCTCTTTTCCATCCAGTGTGACAAGTGCCTTGCCTAGTGATGCCGTTTTTAATCCATAGATTCGGATACCTGTTCCAGAGAATGGGATAGTTGCAGTGGCTTCAGAAGCGAGACTAGCATCAGCGTTGATGTCAGCGTATTTTTCTGTAGAAGCATAGAGTTCTGCATCGCTCCAATCCTTAAACATGGAACCATACTGGATACGAGGGTCACGGTCGTCGATTTTCTCAACAGTTACTCCTTGGCCTGGGAAGACTTTGAAGTAATCGAGAGAAATTTTTGCACGCTCGTTTGTACGTCCTTTGTGCTCGCGCTTAACAGTGATGGTCATGAGGTGAGAACCTGAAGAAAGATTTGTATAACGACCGATTAGGACACCTTTTTCAGTTGCTCCTGCTGTATAGAAGTCAAGTTCTCCAACAGATTTACCATCGATTTTAACGTCAGCAAGTCCCAATTGAGATGACTTGAGTCCGTAGATTTCAATACCAGGACCATTGAATGGAATAGTTGCAGTCGCATCCTTATCGGAGTAATTTCCATTTGAGATATCGGCGTATTTCTCTGTTCTACCAAAGAGTTCTGAGTCAGCCCAGTTTCCATAAGCAGAGCCGTACTGGATGCGCTTGTCACGGTCATCCATCAACTCACTGAAGGCATCGATGGAGGCAAAGTCTGAAACTGGTGTTGAGCGTACTCCCAAAACTGCTTGAACCGTGTATGTATAAGCGTGGCTTGAATCAATAGAACGGTCGATAAAACGAGTTTGATTGGTTGTAAACTCACGAACGCTAGGAGTTTGGCTGTTTTCATCCTTGCTTTCTCGTCGGATGACATAATGAGTTGCTCCCTCAACTGTATTAAAGTCGAGTACAGCTGTGACGGAATCTTTTCGAAGGGCTGATAAGCGAGTCACTCTTCCAGGGAAGTTTTCAAAGGTAATAACATCACCTTTTTGAGTCGCAAGTTGGATACGGTTATCTTTGAGGCGACTAGCTTGAACTTCCTTGCCATTAATCTTGATAATACTAGATTCGATATTTGGATAGTCTACGACTAAGTCTCCACCCACATTAGAAAGGAAGGACAGCGTTTCAAGATTTTTCTCTTTCCATTTCATGCTGACTTCAAAGTTACCACGAGCGACTAAGCCTGAGACTTGACCGTCTTTCCAAGCATCTGGAAGGGCTGGTAATGGGGCAATGTAGCCTGTGTGAGACTGAAGGAGCATTTCTGCCATACCGCTGGTTGCGCCAAAGTTCCCATCAATTTGGAAAGGCGCGTGGGTATCCCAGAGGTTTTCTAGGGTTGAAGATCTGAGCTGTTCTGCCAACAAACGGTGGGCACGATTTCCATCTAGGAGACGAGCCCAGAGATTGATTTTATTGGCCTTAGACCAACCAGTTCCACCATCTCCACGGTGGTTTAGGGTTGCGCGTGCAGCTTCTAGATATTCAGGTTGATCCTTGCCAAATAGAGTACCTGGGAAGAGTCCAACCAGATGAGAAACGTGGCGGTGATGGTTTTCAATGCCTTCGTTGGTGAATTGCGGGCTGTCTTCTTCGTACCATTCCTTGATACGGCCGTCTTGGTTGATGTGAAGTGGTTTGAGCTTGTCAAATTTAGCCTTCACTTCTGTCACCAAATCTTGGTCGACCTTCAGATGATTGGCTGCTTCCATATAGTCGTGGAATAACTGCCAAACTAGAGATTGGTCAAAGGTATTCCCAATCGTGATGGTTCCATGTTCTGGCGAGTAAGATGGAGAAGAAACCCAACGGTCACTAGCCTTGTCGTAGTGCAAGAAGGAATTCCAGAACTTGGCAGTTTCCTTGAGCATTGGATAAATCTTTTCCTTAAGATAAGTTTCATCCTTGGTGAATTTGTAGTAGTCATAGACGTTTTGCATCATCCAAGCATTGGCAGCAGGAGACCAGCCCCAATAGTAGTTCCAACCAGGAGTAGTCCAGCCAAATGGTGTCGCCTGAGTATGAACCAGCCATCCATTTTCTTGACCTTCTTTGGATTCGATACCGGCATATTCTTTAGCAGCGATACGGCCATAGTAACGCATGTCATCAATATAATTAATCATTGGCTTAGCCGTTTCTGCGAGATTACTCATGTAGGCAGGCCAGTAGTTCATTTGTAGGTTGACATTGAGGTGGTAGTCTGAGTTCCAAGGTGGATTATCTACAGCATTCCAGACTCCTTGCAAGTTGGCAGGGAGGGCATCTGTCCGGTTACGAGAAGAACTGATCAGTAGATAACGTCCGTATTGGAAGAAGAGTTCTTCTAGTTTTTGCCCTTTTGTTGGATTATAGGTTTGAAGAGCTTCTTTTGTAGTTTGATTAGACTTGCTACCTCCGAGGTTTAATTGGACACGGTTGAAAAGACTTTGATAGTCCTTGATGTGTTCATTTTTCAGAGTTTCATAGTCTTTTGCCTTGGCAGCATCTACGATAGATTTGACAGTTTTCTCTACGTCAATATCCTTGCGATAATTAGTTTTTGGATTTTGAGCAAAATTAGTCTTGGCACTGAGTAGCAGTGTTGCATAACTGGCTCCAGTGACAGTCAAATAACCATCTTGAGCAGTGACTTGTCCGTCAGTCTTGATACCAAGATAGGAAGCAAATTTCAGACCATTATCTTTGACAGTTCCCTTGAGCAAAATACCATTAGAATCAACGCTAACAGTCCCTTGTTTGTATTTAGAATTCTCCCAAGAATAATCTCCATTAGCAATCAAATCTTCAGTCAAGCTATTCCAAAGAGTAAAATCAAGCGTCTTATCTCCCTTTTTGGTCAAATGGGTAACAGTGACGTCATCTGGGTAACTAGAGAAGGTTTCTCGTTTGAAACTTGTCCCATCTTGAGTATAAGAGGTAGTTGTGATAGCTTCAGAAATATCTAAGCCACGGTGATAGTCAGTAACATTTTCCAAGCCCTTCTTCTGGTTATTAAAGACCATGAAGATATCACCGAAGGCTAGGTAGCGACCGTATTGGGCATTGTTTGGCCCAACCAAATTTCTCTCTGCTAGTTGTTTGGCTTTTTGACGGTCACCGTCTTCTAAGGCCTTACGAATTTCGGCTAAGACTTTGTAGCGGTCCTTGTAGTTTCCTCCGTTGTAGTCTTGACTATCAGGTTGTGGGCCTCCAGACCAAAGTGTTTTTTCGTTGTACTGGATTCTTTCTTCACCGATGAGTCCGAAAATCTTGGCACCCATTTCCCCATTTCCGACTGGGAGGGCTTGTTTTTCCCATCCATCATAGGAAGGAGCAGTTGGTTGGTTGTAATGTAATTCGTAATGTTCTTGCTTGTTCACAGGAAGTTCTGGTTTCTCGCTCTCCTTATTGTCAGCAGGGGCGGTAGTAGCACTTGTCTCTGACTGACTACTAGTTTGAGGTAGTTCTGTCCCTGGGTTTGTTTGCTTTTCAGCTGATTCAGCTACAGGCTGAGTCTCTGTGTTAGAAGTAACAACTTCCTCAACTTTGGTATCCGGTTTAGCAGAGGTTTCAGTAATGGTTGCCTCACTTTCCGGAATCTCGACACCATCAGCGGCTACACCCTGTGCTGCTAAAAAAACAGCACCAAGTAAAACAGAGGCAGCTCCGACACTTAGTTTGCGGATGCTATACTTACAGGATTTTTCCCAATATCTCTTATCCACAAAATTCTCCTTTCTTAAATCTGTAAGCGCATACATTTTCTTTTGAAAAAATAAGTCTTGCAGAAATATGTGTGATTTTTTCAGATAATCTTAATATAACAAATAAACAAAACTATTGCAAGGGCTTTCAGGAAAAATGACCTTATTTTACCAAATTTTAGTTCTTTTTAATTCTATTGAAAAAGATCAGAGATAAAAAATAATCTGAGTAATTACCAACCCTTATGAAAGCGTAACTCAAACTAGTCAGGCGTAGGACTTTATGGTATAATATAGAAGATTCAAAAAGAAACAGGAGAAATGTAATGAACCTTATTTTAGCAATTGTATTGATTCTTTTGGCTTTTCTAGGAGGAGCTCTTGGAGGTATGTACTTGGTGCGCAAGCAAATCGAAAAAGAATTTGCGGATAACCCACGTTTGAACGCAGAAGCAGTTCGTACTCTGTTGAGTGCAAACGGTCAAAAGCCAAGTGAAGCTAAAGTACAACAAGTTTACCACCAAATCATTCGCCAACAAAAAGCAGCCCTTGCTAACAATAAAAAGAAATAAATAGGAAAAGTCTGGGATGAAAGTTCCAGACTTCTCACTATGTTTGACTGATATTTAGAGACAAGACTTTTTCCTTGCATTCTATTGATAATTGATTATGATTAAGAGGGAGACAGTGGGGAGCTACCCATTCTGTCAGCAATTTCAGGAAGAAATGAATAATAATGAACTATCAATCAGAAAAAAATACTAGAAAGAAGACTGTATGGATAATCGACCGATTGGTTTTTTGGATTCGGGCGTTGGAGGTTTGACGGTTGTACGTGAACTCATGCGCCAGCTTCCCCATGAAGAAATCGTCTATATTGGAGATTCGGCACGGGCTCCTTATGGTCCCCGTCCTGCTGAGCAGATTCGTGAATATACTTGGCAACTGGTCAACTTTCTTTTGACCAAGGATGTTAAGATGATTGTTATTGCTTGTAATACAGCAACGGCAGTCGTCTGGGAAGAGATTAAAGCTAAGTTGGATATTCCGGTATTGGGTGTGATTTTGCCTGGTGCTTCAGCAGCTATCAAAGCGAGTCAAGGTGGGAAGATCGGTGTGATTGGAACCCCGATGACGGTAAAATCAGATATTTATCGACAAAAGATTCATGATCTAGACCCAGATTTACAAGTGGAAAGCTTGGCCTGCCCTAAGTTTGCTCCCTTGGTAGAGTCAGGTGCTCTATCGACCAGTGTGACCAAGAAAGTCGTTTATGAAACCTTGCGTCCCTTAGTCGGAAAAGTAGATAGCTTAATTTTGGGCTGTACTCATTATCCACTCCTCAGACCTATCATCCAAAATGTCATGGGGCCTAAGGTTCAGCTGATTGATAGCGGAGCTGAGTGTGTACGTGATATCTCAGTCTTGCTCAATTACTTTGAGATTAACCGTAGCCGAGATGCGGCGCCCCTTCAACATCGTTTTTATACAACTGCAAATAGCCAAAGTTTTGCCCAGATAGGAGCAGAATGGCTGGAAAAAGAGATTCATGTGGAGCATGTAACATTATGACAAACAAAATTTATGAATACAAGGATGACCAAGACTGGTATGTTGGATCCTACAGTGTTTTTGGTGGCATTCGGACTTTGACGGATGATGAGTTAGATTTTCCTTTGTTTGATTTAGCCAAAATCTTTCGAGATGAGGAGCGAGGATTTCCGCTTTCAGTCACTGTTTTACGATATGGTTCAGCCTATCGCTTACTCTCTTTTGTGGTAGATATTCTCAACCAAGAAGCGGACCGAAACTTGGAAGTTATTCAACGTCAAGGTGCCTTGCTCTTAGTTGAAAATGGCCAACTTCTGCATGTCGAATTGCCTAAAGAAGGAGTCAATGTTCAAGACTTTTTCGAGACAAATAAAGTCAGAGAAACCTTGCTGATTGCAACTCGTAACGAGGGGAAGACCAAGGAATTTCGTGCTATCTTTGACAAACTGGGCTATGACGTAGAAAATCTAAATGATTATCCAGACCTACCTGAAGTAGCCGAAACAGGTATGACCTTTGAAGAAAATGCCCGCCTTAAGGCAGAAACCACCTCTAAATTAACAGGAAAGATGGTTCTAGCAGATGATTCTGGTCTTAAAGTCGATGTCCTCGGTGGTCTACCAGGTGTCTGGTCAGCTCGTTTCGCAGGAGTAGGGGCAACTGATCAAGAAAATAACGCCAAACTCTTGCACGAATTAGCTATGGTCTTTGAACTCAAGGACCGTTCAGCTCAATTCCATACAACCCTGGTCGTGGCTAGCCCAGGTAAGGAAAGCTTGGTTGTCGAAGCTGACTGGCCAGGTTACATTAACTTTGAACCTAAGGGTGAAAATGGTTTTGGTTATGATCCACTCTTCTTAGTAGGAGAAACTGGCAAATCATCAGCCGAATTAACCCTTGAAGAAAAAAATAGTCAATCCCACCGTGCCTTAGCCGTTAAGAAACTTTTGGAGGTATTTCCATCATGGCAAAGCAAACCATCATTGTAATGAGTGACTCCCACGGAGATAGCTTGATTGTAGAAGAAATCCGTGACCGCTATCTTGGGAAAGTCGATGCTATTTTTCACGATGGTGACTCGGAACTTCGCCCAGACTCACCACTCTGGGAAGGAATCCAAGTAGTCAGAGGAAACATGGACTTTTATTCAGATTATCCAGAACGTTTGGTGACTCAACTGGGCCCTACCAAGATTATCCAGACTCATGGACATTTGTTTGATATTAACTTCAATTTCCAAAAGCTTGATTTTTGGGCCCAAGAGGAAGACGCAGATATCTGTCTTTATGGGCACTTGCATGTTCCAAATGCTTGGATGGAAGGGAAGACCCTCTTCCTAAATCCTGGTTCTATCAGTCAGCCACGTGGAACCATCAGAGAATGTCTCTATGCCCGTGTAGAGATTGATGATAGCTACTTTAAAGTGGACTTTTTGACACGTAACCATGAGGTCTATCCAGGTTTATCCAAGGAGTTTGCTCGATGATTGCCAAAGAGTTTGAACAGTTTTTACTGGAGCAAGAGGAAACCTTTTTAACTCCTGCTGAAAATTTGGCTGTGCTCATTGATACCCACAATGCAGATCATGCAACTCTCCTCCTTAGCCAGATGACCTATACCAGAGTGCCAGTAGTGACTGATGAGAAAGAATTTGTCGGAACCATTGGACTTAGAGACATTCTGGCCTACCAGATGGAGCAGGGCTTGAGTCAGGAAGTCATGTCAGATACGGATATCGTACACATGACCAAGAAGGACGTAGCTGTTGTCAGTCCAGACTATACATTGACGGATGTTTTGCATAAGTTAGTGGATGAGTCTTTCCTACCAGTCGTTGGTAAGGATGGTATTTTCCAAGGGATTATCACACGGAAGTCAATCCTTAAGGCTGTCAATGCTCTCTTGCATGACTTTAGTAAGGAATATGAGATTCGAAGCAAATGAGAGAAGGAATTTCAGCATTTTTAGAAGAAAAACAAGGTTTGTCTGTAAATTCTAAGCAATCCTATAAGTATGACTTGGAGCAGTTTTTTGATTTGATTGAAGAACGAATCTCTGAGACAAGTTTAAAAATCTACCAAGCTCAACTATCAAATTTTAAAGTTAGTGCCCAAAAGCGCAAGGTTTCTGCTTGTAATCAATTTCTTTATTTTTTATACCAGAAGGGGGAAATTGGTACCTTTTATCGTTTAGAATTACCAAAACAGGCTGAGAAAAAGCAAGTTCAGTCAGAACTTTTAGACCTCAGTTCTTTCTGGCAAGAAAGTGCCTATCCAGAGGGACGCTTGTTGGCCTTACTGATAGTTGAATTGGGCCTCTTACCAAGTGAAATTTTAGCCTTAAAAACAAGTGATGTGAATCTAGACTTTCAAGTATTGAGAATCAATAAAGCTTCTCAACAAAGAATCTTGAGCCTTTCCACAAACTTGCTTGGGGAGTTAGAACCCTTGATGGGGCAGACCTACCTCTTTGAAAAAGCTGGGAAGCCATACTCCCGTCAGTGGGCCTTTCGTCAGTTAGAAGCCTTTCTAAAGGAAAAAGGTTTTTCAGACTTATCTGCCCAAGGATTGAGAGAACAGTTTATATTAAGACAAATCGAAGAAAAGGTTGACTTGTACGAAATTGCTAAAAAATTAGGATTAAAGACAGTCATGACCTTGGAAAAATATAGATAATGGATATTAAATTAAAAGATTTTGAAGGGCCTTTGGATCTTCTTTTGCACTTGGTTTCAAAGTACCAGATGGATATCTATGATGTGCCGATTACAGAGGTTATCGAGCAATATCTAGCCTATATCTCGACATTACAAGCCATGCGTTTGGAAGTCGCAGGTGAGTACATGGTCATGGCTAGTCAACTCATGCTAATCAAGAGTCGTAAGCTCTTGCCCAAGGTTGCAGAAGTGACAGACTTAGAGGATGACCTGGAGCAGGACCTCCTTTCTCAAATCGAAGAATACCGCAAGTTTAAACTTTTGGGAGAGCAGTTGGAAGTGAAACACCAAGAGCGAGCTCAATATTACTCAAAAGCGCCGACAGAGTTGATTTATGAGGATGCTGAACTTGTGCATGATAAGACGACGATTGATCTTTTCTTAGCCTTTTCAAACTTGCTTTCCAAGAAAAAAGAAGAATTCTCGCAAAATCATACAACCATTTTACGAGATGAGTATAAGATCGAGGATATGATGATTATCGTCCGAGAAGCCTTGGTTGAAGGTCAACAATTGCGCTTGCAAGATTTGTTTAAAGAAACCAAGGATTTACAAGAGGTCATCACGCTCTTTTTAGCGACCTTGGAGTTGATTAAAACTCAAGAAATTCTCTTAATCCAAAAAGAGAGCTTTGGAGATATCTATCTCATGAAAAAGAAAGACGAAAATCAAGTAGAACAAAGTCAGGCTTGATAGAGAGGAAATATGAGTACTTTAGCAGAAATAGAAGCGCTCTTGTTTGTAGCGGGTGAAGAGGGGATAAGGATTCGCCAGTTGGCTGAACTCCTTTCTTTGCCACCGACTGGGATTCAGCAAAGCTTAGAAAAGTTAGTCCAAAAGTATGAAAAAGACCAGGATTCCAGTTTAGCCTTGATTGAGACAGGTGGTGCCTACAGATTGGTAACCAAGCCTCAATTTGCAGCTATTTTGAAAGAATATTCTAAGGCGCCCATCAACCAGAGTCTATCTCGAGCTGCGCTAGAAACCTTGTCCATCATTGCTTATAAGCAGCCTATCACACGGATAGAAATCGATGCCATCCGTGGGGTTAATTCAAGTGGAGCCTTGGCAAAGTTGCAGGCTTTTGATCTGATAAAGGAAGACGGGAAAAAAGAGGTTTTGGGTCGCCCTAATCTCTATGTAACTACGGATTATTTCCTAGATTACATGGGTATTAATCATCTGGAAGAATTGCCAGTGATAAATGAGCTTGACATTCAAGCTCAAGAAAGCCAATTATTTGGTGAAAGGATAGAAGAAGATGAGAATCAATAAATATATTGCCCACGCAGGTGTGGCCAGTAGGAGAAAAGCAGAAGAGTTGATCAAGCAAGGCTTGGTGACGGTTAACGGCCAAGTGGTACGTGAATTAGCGACGACTATCAAGTCAGGCGACAAGGTCGAAGTTGAAGGTCAACCCATCTACAACGAAGAAAAGGTCTATTATCTGCTTAATAAACCACGTGGTGTGATTTCCAGTGTAACGGATGACAAGGGCCGCAAGACTGTTGTGGATCTCTTGCCTAATGTTAAAGAGCGCATCTACCCTGTGGGACGCTTGGACTGGGATACATCTGGAGTCTTGATTTTGACCAACGATGGGGACTTTACAGATGAGATGATTCACCCTAGAAATGAGATTGATAAGGTCTATGTTGCGCGTGTTAAAGGGATTGCCAACAAAGAAAACCTCCGTCCTTTGACTCGAGGCGTTGAAATTGAAGGCAAGAAAACCAAGCCAGCCGTCTACGAAATTCTCAAAGTAGATCCAGTAAAAAACCGTTCGGTTGTCCAGCTAACCATTCATGAAGGACGCAATCACCAGGTCAAAAAAATGTTTGAAGCAGTTGGGCTCCAAGTGGATAAGTTGTCTCGAACACGTTTTGGACATTTAGACTTGACAGGACTTCGTCCAGGAGAAGCACGTCGTCTCAATAAAAAAGAAATCAGCCAGCTACACACCATGGCTGTAACAAATAATAAATAATGAAAAAAATCTTAATTGCGCCAGTGCGCTTTTACCAACGCTTTATCTCACCAGCCTTTCCAGCCTCTTGCAGATTTGAACCTAGTTGTTCAAACTATATGATTCAGGCTATTGAAAAACATGGCTTTAAGGGTGTTTTGATGGGTTTGGCTAGGATATTACGTTGCCATCCTTGGTCTGAAACGGGTAAAGATCCAGTACCAGACTACTTTTCATTAAAGCGGAATACAAGAGAAGAAGGATCACATTTGTGATTCTTTTATTGTTATAAGAGTAAGTTACTTGGTAAAATGTTGATTCCCACTACCCTTCTCCTATAAAAAGTGGTAAAATGGTTGAAAGAAAGAAGGGATAGAAATGACAATATTATTTTCTAAAATCAAAGAAGTAACAGAACTTTCCGCTATCTCAGGTCATGAAGCACCTGTTCGCGCTTATCTTCGTGAAAAATTAACACCTCACGTGGATGAAGTTGTGACTGATGGCTTGGGTGGTATTTTTGGTATCAAACATTCAGAAGTTGCGAATGCACCTCGTGTTTTGGTAGCCTCTCACATGGATGAAGTTGGTTTCATGGTTAGTGAAATCAAAGCAGACGGGACTTTCCGAGTAGTCAGCATTGGTGGTTGGAACCCAATGGTTGTCAGCAGCCAACGTTTTAAACTCTTTACACGTGAAGGCCGTGAGATTCCAGTAATTTCAGGTTCAGTTCCTCCACATTTGACTCGTGGCACAGGTGGACCGACTATGCCAGCTATTTCAGATATCGTTTTTGACGGTGGTTTTGCAGATAAGGCTGAGGCCGAAAGTTATGGTATCCGTCCTGGGGACACAATCGTTCCAGATAGTAGCGCAATCCTAACAGCTAACGAAAAAAATATCATCTCAAAAGCTTGGGACAACCGTTACGGTGTGCTTATGGTTAGTGAATTGGCAGAAAACTTGTCAGGTCAAAAACTAGGAAATGAACTTTATCTTGGTGCCAATGTCCAAGAAGAAGTTGGACTTCGTGGTGCCCATGCATCTACAACAAAATTTGATCCAGAAGTATTTCTTGCAGTTGACTGTTCACCAGCTGGTGATGTTTATGGTGGCCAAGGTAAGATTGGTGATGGAACCTTGATTCGTTTCTATGATCCAGGTCACTTGCTTCTCCCAGGCATGAAGGATTTCCTTTTGACAACTGCTGAAGAAGCTGGAATCAAATACCAATACTATTGTGGAAAAGGTGGTACAGATGCAGGAGCAGCTCATTTGAAAAATGGTGGTGTTCCATCTACAACAATCGGTGTCTGCGCTCGTTATATCCACTCTCACCAAACACTTTATGCCATGGATGACTTCTTAGAAGCTCAAGCTTTCTTACAAGCCTTGGTTAAAAAATTAGATCGCTCTACTGTAGATTTGATCAAAAATTATTAAACTGAAAAGATGGAGGTGATAGGTATGGAAGAACCAAACCTAGAAACCTTGATACGAGACCTTTACAATCATGCCCGTCAAAACTTGAGTGAAGATTTAGTGGCTGCACTCCTAGAAACTGCTAAGCAGTTGCCCAACACCAATGAGCGCTTGCTTGCAGTTCGACTTTCAGGGCTAGTCACACTTGAACTCCTCAAGAATCCTAGAACACCTGCGCCAGAGTTAGTTAATCTGGCCCGCTATATCAAAAAGGAAGAAGCAAGGTACAAGGGTGCAGCTGCCTCTTCCTTTATGATTGGAGAGCTATTTAAAATGAGGTTGGGATAAAAAATCCTGACCTCACTTTTTATTAGCAATCAAACTTTGACGCGGTAGCTGATTGAACTTTTT
>NZ_JUOS01000065.1 GCF_001075875.1 Streptococcus oralis | reverse complement strand
AAAAAAAGATAGAAATAAAATAGTGCTAAAAAAATTAACAAAAATCTAATGACCTGATTTTTCCAAAGGACTTCAAAAACTGAAATACGATAACCATACATATTAAAATAATCCCTTTTTTCTTTATTATACCACTTTTGTTGAGCTTCTAGGTTCATGGATAAAGAAAAAAACTGAACAAAGTTCAGCCATTTTCAATAATATTTCATGTGATATCTTTATCTAGTCAAATCAAGACGTTTACCGATTTTTCCGATAAGAATAGCACCAACAATGAGTGAAGCGAATTCTCCGATAGCAGTTGTAAACCAAGTTAAGAAGAAAGGTGCTTCTGCTACGATGTTCAATTCAGCAGCAATGGTGATCATTGAAATCGAAAAAAGAATTGAAAAGAAGAAATGATCTTTTCGGATCAATCCATTAAAAAGATAGTCTTTTTTATATTTGCTAAACAACCATACGCCTAAACTTAGGAAGACAAGAGTTGATCCTCCACCAACCGCGACATCGATGATTCCAAAACTGAAGAAATTAGCAATCATACAGCCAAGAGTAACACCGATAATGTACTTAGGATTGTAAAAGGCAAGAAAATTCATCATTTCAGAAATACGGAACTGATATGCACCGTAACTGATAGCATTAAGGGGTGGTGTGATTGTCAAAACCACATAAATTGCTGCGACAATGGCAATATCTGCCAAATCACGGACAGTAAGTTTTTTCATCTATTATTCTCCTTTAGCGATTAACCCGCGTATAATATGCTTGGTGAAAGAAGCTAAGCACCAAGGGTTGAACAAGTCAACCTTTCAAGTATAGCACATTTATGTCCTTTATGCTATACTATTTTTATGAAAACATGCATAAAAAATTTTTTCGATAATGAAATCCTCTCCTACTTATTTTTTGGAGTTGCAACGACACTTGTTTCTATCATTGTTCGTATCACTATTTTTTACTTTTTCCAACAAGAATTATGGGCGACTGCTCTGGGAAATATAGCTGGAATTCTGTTTGCTTTTTTCACCAATGATACCATTGTTTTTAAACAGAAACGAAAAAATTGGTTCAAGCGTCTGATAAAATTTACGACTGCAAGATTCATAACTTTCTTATTAGATCTGCTCCTGACCTTTATTTTTGTGACAAGTTACCCTCATATTATCGGTCAGTTTGTAGGTGATAATCTCAATACTATCAATACAATTGAGACTATTTTTGCACAAGTTACTATCATAGTCCTCAATTACATCTTCAGTAAAGTTTTTGTTTTTAAAAAACAATAAGCATACTTCTTGCATTCAACAGATGATTAAGTT
>NZ_JUOS01000006.1 GCF_001075875.1 Streptococcus oralis | reverse complement strand
CTCTGCTATACTACAAGCAGAGAAAGGGGGAAAGCAAATGCTTGAAAAGTATTATGAGAAAGTAAAAGGTATTGTCCATAGATGCCGAAAAGATTATTATCTCCACCTGTGGGAAAAAGAGGATTGGGATCAAGAAGGACTGATCTGTCTCTATGAACTCCTCGAGGCCCATCCAGAATTAGTGAAAGAGGAAAAGAAACTCTACGTCTACTTCAAAACAAAATTCCGCAATCGAATCCTAGATAGCGTCAGAAAACAAGAGAGTCAAAAACGTCGCCTGGACCGTATGGCCTATGAAGAAGTAGGCGAGATTAGCCATCGCCTACCAGAAGGAGGATTGTGGCTGGATGATTACTACGCCCTTCATGAA
>NZ_JUOS01000064.1 GCF_001075875.1 Streptococcus oralis | reverse complement strand
AGAAAAAGATGCAGAACTTTTGAATAAGATTTTTGAAGAAGTTAAAACTTATTGGGAAAATTAGAAGGACGCTAGTCTTCAAAATTTCCTCCCAAAATTTGTCTAAAACATTGACAGAATTCCATATAAAGAGGTTTATGATTATTTTAATGCAGATTGATGGTTTATTTGATTAAGTTTCAATAGGTAAAGATTAGTATATTCTTCTTAAGTGATTTTATTTTATGAAGGTTGTTTATAGTTGAAAGGGGAAAATAGATGGTCTCTAAAATTGATACAGCTTGGGACTTGTTTCTGGAGGGAAAAACATCAGAAGCTAAAAAGTTGGTTGAACAAGATTTTTCCATTGATACTTGTACAGATTTTAGCCTTTTAAATCTGATGGGGTATTTATTATTGGCAGAAAAAGACTATGCCTCGTGTACCCGTATCTTTGAGAAATACATTTTATTAGCTCAACAAAATGAAGATAAAGAACATGAACACATTGGATTACATCAATTAGCGATGATCTACAGAGATCAGGGTGATTTTCATAAGGCTTTAAAGCTCATTGAAGATGAAGAGAAGATAATTGAAGAGTATTTTCCCAATGATAATCTAAAGAAAGCTATAAATAACTACGAACAAGGCTATTTGAGATTGAAATTAAACAATCTTAATGAAGCTTTTACATTCATGAATCTGTCACTGGAACAATCTTTACAGACTGATGATGTGATTTCTCAGGCTTGTAGCTATAGAGGGTTAGGTGAAATCTATTTAGCCTTGGAAGATAAAGGATTAGCCAACACACATTTCAAACGAGCTATAGAACTTTTCGAAAGTGTTGGAGAGTTTGAAGGGATAAAGGAAATTGAGGAATTGATTAATGAATCATTTGACATATAGATTTTGCCATTAGTTTGTTTTTGCTTTGAAACTATGTTAGTCTAAGTTGCTAGTATTTTAAAAAGACAAGGTGTTTTATCCTTGTCTTTTTCGTTTTAGTATTGCTTTTGTTTCAATGTCAATAAGGATGAGTAAAAGGCTGGGACAGTAGTCTCAGCCTTTTAATTGAAGATAAAATCTTCTTAGAAACTTTCCTTAGGAGAGTACATAACAGAAGGTTAGGGACTCTGAAGCTAAGTTTTGAGTATTTTTTTATTTGACAAATATAAGTAGACGGTGTATACTTTATAAAAAGTAGACAACGTATACTTCGATAAGGAAAGGTGGTCAAATGAAACGGAATACGGAAGAACTGAAAGAAAAGTTAATTTCGGTCGGCATTGAAGAAATCAGAACTAACGGGATTGACCGGATGTCTATGCGTACAATAGCTCAAAAATGTGGGGTGACTCATGGAGCTCCCTATAAGCATTTTGGAAGTAAAGATAGATATATTCAAGTTGTTATGGAACACTTATCAATGTTCTTTTTGAAAAATATGATACTTGGAATTGATACTTCCATAGATGCAAGAACTCAACTAACTCTGATGGGCTGTAACTTTGTAAGGTTTGCCCAAGAGGAAACCTATCTATTTGAAGCATTATTTATCAAATTTCCATATAACTATATGGAGTTATCCCAGGAAACTATTTCAGTCAACTCCTCTTTACCAGGATTTGAACATTTTAAGTCGGTAGCGTTAAGACTTAAAGATGAGGAAAATCTTTCTAGTGGTGACGCAGAAATTTTGATCCATTTTTGGAGTTTTATTGCTGGTTTGGCTCTATTGGTAAGGAGTCCTGTTGGAGAAAGCTTTAAAGAAAATGATGTTCAAAAGACCGTCAGAACAATGCTTGATATTTATATAAAAGGAGACAGCTGATGAATGTTTTAATAATCTATTCACATCCGAATGAAACAAGTTATAATGCATCAATCCTTCAAACTGTGCAAAAGCATTTAGCACCATATCATAGAGTTAAAATAGTAGACTTATATAAAGAAAACTTTGATCCGGTTTTACGTTTTGATGAAACGCATAAAAGGAGAGATTTACAGCATAATGAAGACATGAAACCATATAGAGATTTATTGAGTTGGGCGGATCAGTTGATTTTTATTTTCCCTACTTGGTGGAGTGGGATGCCGGCTATTTTAAAAGGTTTTATTGATCGTGTTTTTGTTGCAGGTTTTGCTTATAAGAATGGACCTCGAGGTCCGGTGGGGCAACTAGATGGAAAAGCGTGGATCATTACGACGCATAATACGCCAAAAATTTTTCTTCCTTTTTCTCAAGACTACGCAAAGGTTCTAAAATCTCAAATCTTGAAACCCTGTGGTATTAAACCGGTTAAAATGACACAAGTTACACGAGTGGAGTATATGAGTGATCGTCAACGGAAAGAAGAACTCGAAAAAATCGCACAGATAGCCAAAAAGATATAAAAACGTGCGTTATAAGTCATGACAGAGCATACAGAATATGAGCTGACATAAAAAGGGAAATCGCTGATGCCGATTTTAAAGGACTTGAATCAATGGGGAAAAGAATGGTTGCATTAAATTTTC
>NZ_JUOS01000063.1 GCF_001075875.1 Streptococcus oralis | reverse complement strand
TTCTTTTTGAGTGGGCAAGTCGCTAGCGCTGATGAGACAAATGTTTCAGAAACTTTGTCCCCTTCCGTAGTATCTGCTAGTCCAGATAGTTCAACTAGTACGTCGGAATCTTCAGTGTCAGAAACTTCTGAATCAAAACCTGCAGTAGTTGAAAAACCTGCTGAAGCTTCAGAAACTTCTGAGTCAAATTCTACACTTGTAGATAAAGCTGTTGTAACACCAGAAACAACTGAAAAGCCAAAAGCTGATAAAGAAGAATCAGCTAAGGTATCAAGTGAAGATACGGCAAAAACAACTGAAGGTAAAGCTGAAGTTGCTGAAAAAGATGGTAAGTCTACTGATAAAGCTGAAGTTGCTGAAAA
>NZ_JUOS01000062.1 GCF_001075875.1 Streptococcus oralis | reverse complement strand
CCCCTTGACCAACGGACCAGAGTTGTTATTTTCAACTCTTACTATTATACCGACTTTTCTTACTTTGTCAACACCTTTTTTTAATTTTTTTTAGAAGTCTTGTAATGTTTCCTTCAGCTCTCTGAGAAGGGCTTTGCGGCCTTTAAATCGTTCGTCTGCCCAGAGGCTTTCGTAGGCTTCTTGTTTATCTTGTGGTAATTTTCTTCTATAAGTATCCAACAATTCATGAAGGGCGTAGTAATCATCCAGCCACAATCCTCCTTCTGGTAGGC
>NZ_JUOS01000061.1 GCF_001075875.1 Streptococcus oralis | reverse complement strand
GTGGGCTCTACTACGCTGATTTCATCAGCTTTTACAGCCCTACTCAACTTTGCGGAGGTGAGACGACGAAATCGAATTCTAACGAATTACCGATTTCTGTCCCACTCTCATTTGATATACAGTTCCTGATTTTTTAGGACGATTTCACGTACACTTGCAAATTTTTTGAGCTTTTTGATTTCTTCGGGATGCGTTACAAGTGTGATTACATAGCCCTCTTTTCCCATACGTCCTGTACGGCCAGCGCGGTGAGTGTAGGTTTCCATATCTCTAGGAACGTCAAAGTTAACCACGCATTCCAAGCTATCAATGTCGATACCACGAGCTAGAAGGTCTGTTGCAAGAAGCAGTGTTAGCTGATTATCTTTGAATTTTTCTAAGATAACTTTTCTAAATTTAACATTGACATCGCTAGCTAGTGAAACAGCTAAAACATCGCGATACTGCAATTTTTCCTCAGCGCTTCCGAGGTCTGATAAGCTATTAAAGAATACCAGTCCGCGGAAGTCCTCGACATGTGCCAGTTTTCTAAGCATATCAACTCTATGTCGTTGGTCTACTTGCATGTAGAAGTGTTGAATGTTGTCCAACTTTTGGTCTGATAGATCAATGGTGCGCGTGTTAGGCGCAATCTTATCTTGGTCAAACTTGGTAGTGGCACTCATGTAGATGAGTTGGTGGTCACGAGGTGCGTAGTGGGTAATCTTTTCTACAAAGTGGATTTGAGAATCATCTAGCAACTGGTCAAACTCATCAAGAATGATAGTCTCCACATTCATCATCTTGATCTTCTTTAATTTAATCAGTTCAAAGATACGGCCAGGAGTTCCAATCAGAATTTCTGGTCCTTTTTTAAGTCGTTCAATTTGGCGTTTCTGGCTCGAACCGGATAGAAATAGCTGAGCAGTTAAGCCAATTGCTTCACCCCAGGTTTTAGTTACCTCAAAAATCTGACCAGCCAGTTCAGTATTTGGTGCTAAAATCAATAGTTGTTGCGCTTTTTTCTTTTGGAGACGAAGAAGACTTGGTAGGAGATAAGCTAAAGTCTTACCTGTACCAGTTGGACTGACTCCAAGAAGGGTTTGACCGTCTAAAATCGGATCAAAAAGCTGAATTTGAATAGGTGTGAATTCTTGAAAGCCGAGTTGGTCAAGGAGTTCTAGCCATTCAGTTGGTAGTTTGGTTTTCATTTTTCTGCCTCAAATCTAATGCCAGCAGTCTGGCGCATGGTGTAAAGTAGCTTATGGACGTGTGTTGCATCATCCAACCAAGCTTGGTAAAGTTCTAGGTTTGGCTGCTTGATCATGTTAGCAAAAGCAGCGACCTCCTCAGTCATGGTGTGAGGTGCTTGCTGAATAGGTAGATGTGTTTCATTACCTTGATGATCAGTGAAAATAGCTGATCGAACGTGTTCGATAGTGTTGAGCGTCAGAGTTCCATCTGTTGTATATATTTCGCAAGGCAGATTAGAAGTAATATTTTTACCAGCCTTGATATGGACTTGATAACCGGGATAAGATAAGATACCATCTCCGTTTAGATCAATAGTGTTATCAAGTTGTTGAGCTTGATAGGTCGCATCGAGTGCTTTTCCAAATAAGCGAACCGCAGCATAGATTGGGTAAATACCTAAGTCCATGAGAGCCCCACCAGCAAAACGGTCTGAAAAGACATTCGGAGTATTTCCAGAAAGAAGGTCTGGCATCTTAGAAGAATACTTGGCATAGTTGAGGTCTGCACCTAAAACCTCCGTATCTACTAAAAAGTTTTTAATAGTTGTGAAGGCTTCCTCATGATAGTTACGGGCTGCTTCAAAGATAAAACGGTGATGCTCCTGAGCTATTTGAATTAACTCTTGCCATTCTTGGGGTTGAGTCACAGCAGGTTTTTCAAGGATAACATGCTTGCCAGCAGATAAAGCAACCTTAGCTTGAGTAAAGTGTAGAGAATTGGGACTTGCGATATAGACAACATCAAATTCAGACTGGAAGAAATCCTCTAAATTATCAAATAGACTAACATTTTGATAAGGACTAGTAAATTGCTGAGCAGTCGTAAGCTTTCTTGAATAAACAGCCACTAACTGGAATTCCTGACTAGTATGAGCAGCTTCTATAAAGTGGTGACTGATTGCACCAGTACCGATAATACCAAGTTTTAGCATGAAATCTCCTTTTCTACAAGTAATGACTGCTTTCATTATATCACAGATAGACAAAACTAGCCAAAGGGAGACAATTCTTTTATTTGATACTTCGAATTTTCATCAAAAAATGGTACAATAGATTCAGAAAAAATAGGAGTGTAGTATGAGATTATTACCTATGAGAAAAATTTCTCGTCATTCAAAAAGATTGGCGCTTTTTTTGACTTTTTGTGCGGGCTATGTAGATGCCTATACCTTTATCATACGTGGGAATACTCTAGTTGCAGGTCAAACGGGTAATGTCGTTTTCCTTTCCGTTGGTCTCATTCAAGACAATGTTTCAGATGCCAGTGCCAAGGTAATGACTTTGATTTCCTTTATGGTAGGTGTTTTCCTCTTGACAGTCTATAAAGAAAAGTTACGGTTTGTAAGAAAACCAATTCTATCCCTTATTCCACTAGCAATTTTATCTTTGATTATAGGATTTGTTCCCTTGACGGTTGATAATATATACATAGTACCACCATTAGCCTTTTGTATGGGACTTGTAACAACAGCATTCGGAGAAGTTTCAGGAATCGCATATAACAATGCTTTTATGACTGGTAATATTAAACGAACCATGTTAGCATTTGGGGAATATGTTCGCACAAAACATACTCCTTTTTTACGAGAAGGTCTTATCTTTGTCAGCCTACTATCTAGCTTTGTTCTCGGAGTTGTTGTATCAGCTTATCTGAGTATTTTTTATAAAGAAAAAACAATTTTAGGGATTCCAATCATGATGAGTGTTTTTTATCTAAGTATGCTTTTTGCATCTTGGAGGAAAAAAGTTGGAGAAAAAGTTTAAATTCGATGATTAATACTTGTCAAAAATTAGGAATCATGCTATACTTGAGGAGTTGACTATGCACGATCCTGTGCAACCGCACGAACATCGTTGCTTGATTTTCAAGTGTAAGTGGTTCGTCCCACGATGCTAGGCGAGTCTTCACAAAAATACGGGGGGAACCCCAAAAAATCATAGGAGGTGCATAATGAGCACATACGCAATTATCAAAACTGGCGGAAAACAAGTTAAAGTTGAAGTTGGTCAAGCAGTCTACGTAGAAAAATTGAACGTTGAAGCTGGTCAAGAAGTTACTTTTAACGAAGTTGTTCTTGTTGGTGGTGAAAACACTGTTGTCGGAACTCCACTTGTTGCTGGAGCTACTGTAGTTGGAACTGTTGAAAAACAAGGAAAACAAAAGAAAGTTGTTACTTACAAGTACAAACCTAAAAAAGGTAGCCACCGTAAACAAGGTCACCGTCAACCATATACAAAAGTTGTCATCAACGCAATCAACGCTTAATTTTAAGGAGAACACATGATACAAGCAGTCTTTGAGAGAGCCGAAGATGGCGAGCTGAGGAGTGCGGAAATTACTGGACACGCCGAGAGTGGCGAATACGGCTTTGATGTCGTGTGTGCATCGGTTTCTACGCTTGCCATTAACTTTATCAATTCCATTGAGAAATTTGCAGGCTATGAACCAATCTTAAAATTAAACGAAGATGAAGGTGGCTATCTTATGGTTGAAATTCCCAGAGATCTTCCTTCTCACCAGAGAGAAATGACACAATTATTCTTTGAATCATTTTTCTTAGGTATGGCAACCTTATCGGAGGACTCTTCTGAGTTCGTCCAAACCAGAGTTATCACAGAAAACTAACACGGAGGAAAACATTATGTTAAAAATGACTCTTAACAACTTGCAACTTTTCGCCCACAAAAAAGGTGGAGGTTCTACATCAAACGGACGCGATTCACAAGCTAAACGTCTTGGAGCTAAAGCAGCTGACGGACAAACTGTAACAGGTGGATCAATCCTTTACCGTCAACGTGGTACACACATCTATCCAGGTGTAAACGTTGGACGTGGTGGAGACGATACTTTATTCGCTAAAGTTGAAGGCGTAGTACGCTTTGAACGTAAAGGTCGCGATAAAAAACAAGTTTCTGTTTACCCAATCGCAAAATAAAAAGGTCCAGTGAACCTTTTTATCCCGAGCCTTGAAATGTAAAGGCGAGGAAGCTAGAATTAGCATTAAATAAGGCTTTCCGAGTTTTCGGAGAGCCTATTTTTTTGTTTTGGTACCCAAAATGATTTTTATGTAAAATTTTTGTACAATATCATCGGTTTAATTTCTTATTTTATAAAAGTTGAATACTATTGTATATACCAATTAAGCCTGTCTTTCTTTACCCAATCGCAAACAAAAAATGTACAGTAAAAATTTTTGTTGCAAGCCTTAAAATTACAGGCTAGGAAGATTGTTACTAGCTTTGATAAGTATGATAATTCTAACTGCTATAACCACAGTTATCGTCTTTAATATCAAGATAGTTCTGGGCCTAATTTTTTTATAGGATTGGCTATTAGTAAGAAATATGGTATAATATAGGGTGAGACCTTCTTAATAAATAGTGAAAGAGTATAAAATGAAAAAAATTGTCATTAACGGTGGGAGACCATTGAAAGGTGAAATTACGATTAGTGGCGCTAAGAATAGTGTCGTTGCCTTGATTCCTGCCATTATTTTATCAGATGATGTTGTGATTTTGGATTGTGTTCCGGACATCTCTGATGTAGCTAGTCTTATTGAGATTATGGAAATCATGGGAGCTAGTGTCAAGCGTTATGAAGATGTTCTTGAGATTGATCCTCGTGGTGTTCAAAATAAACCAATGCCTTATGGTAAAATTAATAGCTTGCGTGCGTCTTATTATTTCTATGGTAGTCTTTTAGGACGTTTTGGTGAAGCAACTGTAGGTTTGCCTGGAGGGTGTGACCTAGGACCACGTCCGATTGATTTGCACTTAAAAGCATTTGAAGCTATGGGAGCTAAGACAACCTACGAGGGAGATAATATGAATCTCTCAACCCAAGGATCAAGCCTACATGGTGCGCATATCTATATGGATACTGTTAGTGTTGGTGCAACTATTAATACAATGCTAGCAGCAGTAAAAGCTAAAGGTCGAACAGTTATTGAAAATGCTGCTCGCGAACCTGAAATCATTGATGTGGCTACATTATTAAACAATATGGGAGCTCACATTCGTGGAGCAGGTACAGATATGATTACAATAGATGGTGTGGATAGCTTGCACGGGACACGCCACCAAGTCATCCCTGACCGTATCGAAGCAGGTACATATATTTCAATGGCAGCTGCAGTAGGTCATGGGATTCGAATTAATAATGTACTTTATGAGCATTTAGAAGGATTTATTGCTAAACTTGAAGAAATGGGTGTTCACATGACTGTTTCTGAAGACAGTATTTTCGTCGAAGAGCAAACAAATCTAAAGGCTGTTAATATCAAGACAGCTCCTTATCCAGGTTTCGCAACAGATCTTCAACAGCCTATTACTCCCTTGCTATTAAAAGCAGAAGGTCGTGGCACATTGATTGATACAATTTATGAAAAACGTGTCAACCATGTTTTTGAATTAGCCAAAATGAATGCAGATATTTCAACAACAAACGACCACATCCTTTATAAGGGTGGAAATCCTTTGCAGGGTGCAAAAGTTAAGGCAACAGATCTACGTGCTGGAGCTGCCTTAGTTATTGCTGGCTTGATGGCTGAAGGAAAAACAGAGATTACCAATGTTGAATTCATCCTTCGAGGCTACTCGAATATTATCGAAAAATTGCGTAATCTTGGAGCAGATATTGAGCTAATCGAAGATTAGCAATTTGAGGATTGCAATGAATATCTGGACTAAATTAGCAAAATTTTCTTTCTATGAGACGGAACGTTTATATTTCCGTCCCTTCTTTTTTACAGATGTAGATGATTTTCATCAACTTGCATCAGATCCTGAAAATCTTCAATTTATCTTTCCTGCACAAGCAAGTATTGAAGAAAGTCAGT
>NZ_JUOS01000060.1 GCF_001075875.1 Streptococcus oralis | reverse complement strand
AGAAAAAGATGCAGAACTTTTGAATAAGATTTTTGAAGAAGTTAAAACTTATTGGGAAAAATAGAAGGACGCTAGTCTTCAAAATTTCCTCCCAAAATGTGTCTAAAATATTAACGGAATTCCATATAAAGAGGTTTATGATTATTTTAATGCAGATTGATGGTTTGTTTTTTGGATTTTAAATTCACCATAGGTGCTAGTATTATTTATCATAATGCTTGACACCGCTTTTAAGTGGGAGTACAATAATATTGAGGGCAGGATGGCTTATCTCTTTTATTTAGGAGGTGTCCAATATGCAAATCTATTTTATTTATTCTATTTTCTTTCTATTATCACTTGTAGTTCTAGCTTATCTTATTAAGTTACTCATTGCTCATTTAAAAAGAAACTAAGTAACATTTTGCCCAAATAGTAGTTATTTGGGCTACTTGGGTAAGGAACTGAAAAAACGATTGGAAGCCAAGGGAATAGACTTTTTGACGCCGATTCGTAAAAATATGAAAGGAGCAGCTGAGCACAACAATCCTGCTATCCTGGCAATCCGAAGGACCATCGAAACTCGGATCTCTGTCCTAAATGCATTGTTTAACATTGAACATCCGCTTGCTCGCTCTTTAGCAGGTTTGCAATTAGAGATCGAACGGGCTATTTTGGTCTATAATTTAGGATTTTTTATCAACTAGCAACACGGGTATTATATATGATAGATTTGGATTTTAAAGGAGGATTTATGAATTTGAAAGGTATAATCTTCGATATGGATGGAGTTATAGTTGATACAGAGTACCAAGATTTTCTAATACAGAAAGATTTTATCAAACACCTTAATCCAAAATCTAGTTACGAAGATTCTGAGCTATTGGTATTAGTTGGTAAATCATATTTTAATCTTTATAGGCTTTTACAGCAATTTATTGGGAAACAATATGATATAAAAACTATAGAAAAAGAATATGCTTCTTTTAGTGATGAGAGATATGAAAAAATTGATTATTCTTTACTTTTTAGAAAAGAAATTCTAAAAATTATTGACTATGCATTGAAAAACGGAATCAAATTAGCTGTAGCATCATCATCAAAATATGAGCATATTAATGAAGTTTTAGAAAGGTGTGACATAAAAAAATATTTTGATGTCATCGTTAGCGGAGAGAATTTTGTAGAAAGTAAGCCAAATCCGTCTATCTATTTAACAACGCTACATAAGTTAGAATTGCAAGCAGAACAATGTATTGCAATTGAAGATTCATACTCTGGAATTGAATCTTCAACTAGCGCCGGAATTGCAACTATTGGTTATTATGATAGCCGATTACCATTTTTTAATGACAAAGCGCAATGGAAAGTTGAAAATATGAAAGAAGTTTTACAAATAATAGAATCACAGAGTCTTTGAGTTGAAAGGCGATGAGGTTCTTGAGGACGTTAGAAAGAAATAAACTTGTTTCATAACGAAATTTAAGGTAACAGCGAACCGCTGAGTGTGTAGCTTTGTTGGTAAAAACGTAAATATTTTTGAGCGAAAGGTATTATGAAGTCACTGGAAACAGTGGCTTTTTGATATTAGTAGGGATGTATTATAGTAACCAATCAAGTTGAGATAGTTGCTTTGATACTAATACATTTTATTTTAATAATGAAGTTTATTACTATAGACACTTGATAGATATGTAAACTAACTACGATACCTCTAATTTTTAACGGACTATAGTTTAATTTGTTTTTTCTGTACTTGATAAGCGAAATCGAATCCCAAGGAAGTCCTTGAACTACCAAACTCCGTATCAAGTTTTTCTGAGTCAGGTGAAATTGTCTAGCTTAATTTGACAAATGAGATAACTAAGAAATAAGATTATCGACTCACTATTTATGGAAGTAGTTATTTAAGAGAGAAAGATGAGTTACAAAAAAGTTACCAAAATTTGAAAAAAGAGTCTATTTTGCAAGATTTAAAAGTCCCAAAACCCTATTAAATCAAGGATATAAGATTTAAAAAGTGTATTCATAGAACTCAAAATCCAGTGTCCGCAAGGACGTGCCGGTTCGACCCCGGCCGC
>NZ_JUOS01000059.1 GCF_001075875.1 Streptococcus oralis | reverse complement strand
ATGTTCAACAACTGGAACTGTTTCTTTGCCATAAGTGTGATTAGGTTGATCCCATGTTGTCGTACCATTTTTTTCTTTACCAGTAAACGTAAAGTCATCTTGAACCTTATCAGCTGGAGTAGATGTTCCTGCTCCTTCAAACGTTACCGTTTGTTTAGTTGGTTTCTTCACATCATTTACGATTGGTACGTAGATGATTGGTGTGTCT
>NZ_JUOS01000058.1 GCF_001075875.1 Streptococcus oralis | reverse complement strand
TGAGCAACAAGCTTCTGTTTCAGCATCAACTTCTATCAGTGAGAGTGCTTCTACATCAGCTTCGGCCTCAACCAGTGCGGTAGCTTCGGCTTCAGCCTCAACGAGTGCTGTGGCAAGTGCATCAGCTTCAACCAGTGCGGTAGCCAGTGCATCAGCTTCTGCAAGTGTATCTGTATCAGCATCAGTGACTTCAACTGTAAGTAGTTCACAGACTGCTAATGTTGCTACTCCACAAACGGAAAGTCAAGCAGAAGCTAGCAGAACTGATACCCAAGAAACTACTAGCCAAAAGGCAGCTGCTACTCCAACTTTGGATGGTAAGGTAACGCTTGGCAATGCTATTTCTAAAGTGGAAAACCTCAGTCCTAAACAAGGGGATGTTACGACCACTGCTACTACAGCTATTGCTGCTACCGTAACATCAGAGGCGACAGCTAAGAAGATTGAAGAAGATCGCAAAAAACTAGCGAAACTATCAGCTGAAATGGGCGAATACCTTGCTAAAGCAGCGGACCTACCAGATACAAGCTCAGCCATTCTTAAGGTGCAAACTGCCATTACTGAGATTGAGTCTGCTCTCAAGGATCCAAATGCGGACCTAGGCGCAGTTGTCAAGTCTGCAACTTCAGCTCGTAACTCAATTGCTAATGCAGTTTTACGTGCGACTTCAGGTCAACGTGATAGTCGTAATGGTCAAGCTATGCCAACAGGGGAAAATCTCAGAGGTTTTGCACCTAAAACTCAGAATGAGCAAACAACAGCAAATATTGTGTCTGGGAATTTTACACCAACTAGTCGTGAGGTAAAATGGACAATCTCGATGCATGCCGATAGTCCTCTTACCTATGCAGGTTTGATTGCTAAAGTCGATTCAAATACGACAATCACAGCAGCCTATCTAAATGGTATGAGAATGGACATGAAAAGTCGGCCCAACAATGAGTATGTTTTCCAGAATCGTCATGGTTACAGTGCCAGAAAAAACTTGGACGCCACTATTGTGATTATTGGAACAGCCAATAATAGCTCAACTCAGGCAACCTTGGAGGCACAAGTTGCGACAAGTAGTTGGGAGTTTTTAGAAAGTAACCCTTCTGGCAACTACACTTCTGTAATGACTTATCCTCCTGTTAAAACAGGACCTAATACTACAACGCCTGAAAAACCGGTGAATCCAAGTGTTCCACGCAATTCTAGACAAACAGATAATCCGCCAACCATTACTATGCCATCACGTATTGAGGTATATAATGATGATGCAGTAAGCTATAATATTGACTTCAATGACGATAAAGGCTTACGAGATTTTTGGCAAAATCCAAACAATGCAACTATTACAGGATTGATGGGAAAAAATTTTCCTACAAAAGAATATCAATTTGCAGAAGTCCAGAGAGATCCAAAGACTAACAAAGTTATTTCTTATTCTTTTACTAAAAAATCATGGACTACAGAGGTTTATGGAACTGTAGGTAGAACTGGTAACACTTGGGCTCCTATGACACCTGGTGAATATACTGTGGAGTATGGTGCTAGTGATAACCCTAGAATTCAGTGGGATCTTAAAACAACTACATTTATCATTAGAGGATTTAATGAACGTCGAGATCCTGTAAGTGGTGCGACAGTAGGTGTTAAAAATCCTTCCGCACTAACGAAGGAAGAAAAGGATCAAGTTCTTGAGAACTTTAAGCAGGCTAATGCAAAGATTCTTGCGAGTACAGATTATGTTAAAGGTAAAGAAATCGGTTCGCTTGCTATATCAGATAGTGGTGTGATCACAGTTACTTACCGTGATAAGACAGTAGATACTGTGAAAAGTAGCTTGAAGGACTTGACGTCTGAAAGTATCTCAGTTAGCAAGTCTATTTCTACAGCTGCGAGTCAAAGTGCCTCAGTAAGTACAAGTGCGTCTAAGTCGGTCTCAGCAAGTCAAAGTGCGTCTAAGTCGGCCTCAACAAGTGCGTCTAAGTCAGCATCGACGAGTGCGTCTAAG
>NZ_JUOS01000057.1 GCF_001075875.1 Streptococcus oralis | reverse complement strand
TGATGCTGAAGCCGAAGCGACCGCACTTGTTGATGCTGAAGCACTTGCTACCGCACTTGTTGATGCTGATGCACTTGCGACCGCACTTGTTGATGCTGAGGCTGAAGCTACTGCACTTGTTGACGCTGATGCTGAAGCTACCGCGCTTGTTGATGCTGAGGCTGAGGCTACCGCACTTGTTGATGCTGATGCTGAAGCGACCGCA
>NZ_JUOS01000056.1 GCF_001075875.1 Streptococcus oralis | reverse complement strand
TATGACCCATAAAATCTCCTTTTGAAATGAATGGTGACCATAGCTTTGCTTACATTATATCAAATATTTGAGAGATTCGGTAAGATAAAAAAATCTTATATATACAAATACTAAGTAAATAAGTTCTATAATTCTTATATTCGATACACCTTCAATAAATACCATGTAGCTAAATATAATATAGAGAAATCTCATAGGCCCTATAACAAGAGAGATTAAACCATTATTTAAAGCTAACCTATAATACAGCTAAATGATTATCCAAGCTTACAGGAAATTAAAGAAAAGATCATTAACGCATTGAAACAATAAAATATAAATGAAAAATAGAAGCTAGGAAAAGTCACGAAATCATTAAACAATACTTTTATACTCCATGACTTTAATAAAATTAAACCAAGACTCTTCCTAAACTTGAAAACAAAAAGAGCGAACCATTTTGATTCGCTCCAGATAGTAAGAATTCATCACTCAACCACAGTTGTAAAAGAGAGCAAATTAGATAATTAAGGGCACAAAAAAAGAGCTAACAAGCTCTAATTACGGAGAATAAGGGATTCGAACCCTTGCGCCAGTTACCCGACCTAACGATTTAGCAAACCGTCCTCTTCAGCCTCTTGAGTAATTCTCCTATTAATGGGCACGAGTGGACTCGAACCACCGACCTCACGCTTATCAGGCGTGCGCTCTAACCA
>NZ_JUOS01000055.1 GCF_001075875.1 Streptococcus oralis | reverse complement strand
TGCTTTGAGCAACCTGCGGCTAGCTTCCTAGTTTGCTCTTTGATTTTCATTGAGTATTAGACTCCAAAAAGCTCCTAATCATCCTCGCGAGGCTGGGACTACGAAATCGAGACTTTGTCTATCGATTTCTGTCCTACCGCCTTTTTTAGTAAAATCATTCACTAAATGTACATTCAGATTTTTAAAGTTTTCTACAAATTATAGAAAAAAGAATCAAAAGTATGATTTTTATGCTGCCAGTATTGAAGTTTCTTATATTATTTTATAAAATAGAAGCAAAATACTACTGAAAAAGTAGAGCGCTTACACAAAAATGGAAGCGGTTACGAATATAAGGAGGATCTTATGGGAAAAGATCATTGGAATCGAAAAAGAGTGTATAGTATCCGAAAATTTACCGTTGGAACTTGTTCTGTAGTCATCGGTACTTGCTCAGTCTTATTTGGAGCAAGTGTAGCTGGTGCAAATCCGGTAGCTGCGGAAGAAACTCCGATTACAGTTGCTACAGAAAAGGTAGAGGATGATTCTCATAAAGAGGAACTTGGTGAAACAAGAAGTCTAGAACAACCGGCATCAACTGAATCAGCTGCAAGTGAAGTTGCTACACCAGCTCATGCAGTTGAAAAGGCACAGGACGACCAAACTGTACAATCAGATTCTGATAAAAAAGTGGATTCCATGTTAGATAAGAAACCTCAAGCAATTACTCAAGATCAATCTGCTCAAACGGAAAAACCGGACCTAAAACCGGCTACCAGTGAGGAGGTAAATCAATTGGTTGAGGACCGTAAAATAGAATTTAACCAAAACTGGCATTTTAAACTCAATGCCAATGCCAAAGACGCTATCAAACCAGATGCAGATGTATCAAGCTGGAAGAAATTAGACCTTCCTCATGACTGGAGTATTTACAATGACTTCGATCATGATTCTCCTGCCCAAAACGAAGGTGGCCAACTCAATGGTGGTGATGCTTGGTATCGCAAGACCTTTAAACTAGATGAAAAAGACCTTAACAAGAATGTTCGCCTAGTCTTTGATGGTGTTTATATGGATTCGCAAGTCTATGTAAACGGTCAGCTAGTTGGTCACTATCCAAATGGTTACAACCAATTCTCTTATGACATCACTGATTATCTCAATAAAGACGGTCGTGAAAATGTCGTGGCTGTACATGCGGTCAATAAACAACCAAGTAGCCGTTGGTACTCAGGAAGTGGTATTTACCGCGATGTTACCCTTCAAGTCACAGATAAGGTTCATGCTGAGAAAAATGGAACAACGATCTTAACACCAGACCTTGAAAAACAACAAAATGGTAAGGTTGATACTCATGTAACAAGTAAGATCGTCAATACAGATGACAAAGATCATGAAATTGTTGCTGAATACCAAATTATTGAAAGAAATGGTCAGGCTGTAACGGACGTGGTTCGTACAGATAGCCAAGTCTTGAAAGCTCATCAATCAACTAGCCTAAATGCTATTTTACAAGTTGAGAAACCAAAACTCTGGACAGTCCTTAACGATAAACCAGCTCTTTATGAATTAGTGACTCGTGTTTATCGTGACGGCCAATTGGTCGATGCCAAGAAGGACTTGTTTGGTTACCGTTACTATAACTGGACACCAAATGAAGGCTTCTCTTTGAATGGTGAACGCATTAAATTCCATGGAGTTTCTCTTCACCACGATCACGGAGCTCTAGGGGCTGAAGAAAATTATAAGGCAGAATACCGTCGTCTGAAACAGATGAAGGATATGGGTGTCAACTCTATCCGTACAACCCACAACCCAGCTAGTGAGCAGACCTTGCAGATCGCTGCAGAACTAGGTTTGTTGGTGCAAGAAGAAGCCTTCGATACTTGGTACGGTGGTAAGAAACAGTATGACTACGGACGTTTCTTTGACAAGGACGCTACTCACCCAGATGCTAAAAAAGGTGAAAAATGGTCTGACTTTGACCTACGTACAATGGTCGAAAGAGGCAAGAACAACCCTGCTATCGTCATGTGGTCTATCGGTAATGAAATCGGTGAGGCAGACGGTAAAGCTCGTTCTCTAGCAACGGTTAAACGCTTGGTGCAAGTGATCAAGGCTGTTGATAAAACACGCTATGTCACTATGGGAGCAGACAAGTTCCGCTTTGGTGATGGTAGTGGTGATCATGAAAAGATTGCGAACGAACTTGATGCGGTTGGATTTAACTATTCAGAAGACAACTACAAGAAGCTGCGTGCGAAACATCCAAATTGGTTGATTTACGGTTCAGAAACTTCTTCAGCAACTCGTACTCGTGGTAGCTATTTCCGTCCAGAAAGTGAACTAGTCCACAGCAACCAAGCTTACCGTCACTATGAGCAATCAGACTATGGTAATGACCGTGTTGGTTGGGGTAAAACAGCCACTGCATCGTGGACTTTTGACCGTGACAATGCTGGTTATGCTGGTCAGTTTATCTGGACAGGTACCGACTATATCGGTGAGCCTACTCCATGGCACAACCAAAACAACACACCAGTTAAGAGTTCTTACTTTGGTATCGTAGATACAGCTGGCATTCCTAAGAATGACTTTTACTTGTACCAAAGCCAATGGGTTTCTGCTCAGAAGAAACCAATGGTTCACCTCCTTCCTCACTGGAACTGGGAAGATTCTACTCTGAAAGCAAATGTAGCGGACGCAGATGGTAAGATTCCTGTTCGTGCATTTTCAAATGCTGCCAGTGTGGAACTATTCTTGAATGGTGAGTCCCTAGGTAAGAAAACCTTTAATAAGAAACAAACAAGCGATGGCCGTACTTACCAAGAAGGTGCCAATGCAAATGAACTTTACCTTGAGTGGAAGGTTGCTTATCAACCTGGAACCTTGGAAGCAGTAGCTCGCGATGAGGCTGGTAATGAAGTCGCTCGTGATAAGGTTACGACTGCTGGTGAGCCTGCAGGTGTTCGCCTAGTCAAAGAAGAAAATGCTATCGCAGCAGACGGAAAAGATCTCACTTATATTTACTACGAAATCGTTGATAGCGCTGGTAATGTAGTTCCAACTGCCAATAACCTTGTTCGCTTCCAGTTGCATGGACAAGGTCAGATTGTCGGTGTGGATAACGGTGAACAAGCAAGCCGTGAACGTTACAAAGAGCAAGCTGACGGTTCATGGGTTCGTAAGGCCTTCAATGGTAAGGGTGTTGTCATTGTCAAATCAACTGAGCAAGCTGGTAAATTTACCTTGACTGCTCACTCTGATCTCTTGAAATCTGATCAAACTACAATCTTTACAGGTAAGAAAGACCAAGCTGAAAAAACTGTCTTGGGTACAGAAGTTGCTAAAGTCCGTACTGTTATCGGTCAAGCACCGAAAATGCCTAAGAAGGTAGCCTTTATCTACAGTGATGGTAGTCGCGCCAAACTGCCAGTAGAATGGTCAGCAGTTGATGTCAATGAACCAGGAATTGTGACTGTTAAGGGTGTAGCAGATGGACGTGATGTAGAAGCGCGTGTTGAAGTCTTGGCTCTCGAAGCAGAATTGCCTGTAGTCAAGAGAATCGCTCCAAATACAGACCTAAATTCAGTTGACAAATCTGTTTCCTACGTATTATCAGATGGTACTGTATCAAGCTATGATGTTAATAAGTGGGAAATTGCTGCTGAAGACCAAGCTAAACTAGCAATCCCAGGCTCTCGCATCCCAGCAAAAGGTATTTTAGAAGATGAAGAAATCGCTGCGACCTTGGTAGTTGCAGAAGGGGAAGCTGCTAATCCAGTAGTTCCAAGTGTAACTGTAGCAGATCAAGCGGTTGAAGGTCTTTCAACAGACCAACCTGTAAAATATCACAAGCTTGCTTATGGAGCAGCCTTGCCAGAGGTCAAAGCTACAGCTGAAAATGCTCAAGTGACAGTTATTCAAGCTAATGAAGCAAATGGTATGCGTGCAAGCATCCATGTTCAACCAAACGATGGTGGCCCACTACAAACCTATGCTATCCAATTCCTACAAGAAGCTCCACAAATTGAACGTTTGAGCCTAGAAGTTGAAAATGCAGCTACTTTGAAAGAAGACCAAACTGTCGGTATCAAGGTCTTGGCTCACTATCAAGACGGTACACAAGCAGTCTTGAAAGCTGATAAGGTTACCTTCTCAACTACAGGTGAAGGAGATGTAGCCGTTCGTAAAGGTCTGCTTGAATTGCACAAACCTGGTCAAGTAACTCTGAAAGCTCAATTTGAAGGAGCAGAAGGCCAGATTGACTTGAACATTCAAGCAAATACTGAAGATAAAGTCGTCCAAGCCATCCGTCCAGTTAGTGTCGTGACAGGTTTGAACCAAGAACCAAGTCTACCTGCTACTGTAACTGTAGAGTATGACAAAGGATTTCCGAAGGTTCACAAGGTGACTTGGCAAGCAGTTGCTAAGGAAGACCTTGCTAAATACCATAGTTTTGAAGTCCTAGGTAAAGTTGAAGGAATTGAGAAAGAAGCACATGCTAAGGTATCTGTCGAAGGTATCATTGCTGTCGAAGAAGTGAGCGTAACTACTCCAGTTGCAGAAGCTCCTCAACTTCCAGAGAGCGTTCGTACTTATCACTCAAATGGCCAAGTATCTTCAGCTAAAGTAACTTGGGACGCAATTGAACCAAGCCAATACGCACAAGAAGGCAAGTTTACTGTGACAGGACATGTCGAAGGTACTCAACTACCAACTAAACTTCATGTTCGTGTGTCTGCTCAGACAGAAACTGGTGCAAATATTTCTGACCAGTGGACTGGTTCAGAATTGCCACTTGCCTTTGCATCAGACTCAAATCCAAGTGACTCAGTAGCCAATGTCAATGACAAACTAATTTCTTATAACAACCAACCAGCAAACCGCTGGACAAACTGGAACCGTACAAGTGAAGCATCCGTAGGAATTCTCTTTGGTGACTCTGGTATCATGTCTAAACGTTCAGTGGATAACCTCAATGTAGCCTTCCACGAAGACCACGGTGTTGGTGCACCTAAATCCTATGTCATCGAATACTATGTCGGTTCAGCAACTCCAACAGTTCCTAAGAATCCAAGCTTCGTAGCACGCGAAGACCATGTCTTTAATGACGATAAAAACTGGAAAGAAGTAACAAATCTCAAGGCTCCTGATCAAGTCAGAGCTGGAGAAATGACCCACTTTAGCTTTGATAAAGTCAATACTTACGCAGTTCGTATCCGCATGGTTAGACCAGATGGTAAATGGGGTACTTCTATTACAGAAATGCAAATCTTCTCTAAACAAGTAGCTGCAGCTAAGAATGCTCAAGCACAAATTCAAGTAGATG
This sequence comes from Streptococcus oralis, assembly GCF_001075875.1. Taxonomy (GTDB): domain Bacteria; phylum Bacillota; class Bacilli; order Lactobacillales; family Streptococcaceae; genus Streptococcus; species Streptococcus oralis_I. The sequence goes on along the minus strand of NZ_JUOS01000055.1, from coordinate 20,025 downwards.
GAAAAGATTTGCCAAACTTTAACCCAGGCTTGACTGACTACTATCTAGAAGCAAGCCAAGGAAAAGCTCCAGTTGTTACAGCAAGTGTCACTGAAAATGGTATTGCAACAGTTGTACCAAGCGTAGGTGAAGGAGATCCAGTTCGTGTTGTTGTCAAGGCTGAAAACGGAGATATCCTAGGTGAATACCGTCTACACTTCACAAATGATAAAGATTTGCTCGCAAGTAAACCTGTTGCTGTTGCCAAATCATCTCGCTTGGTTGCTAAAGGACAAACGCTTGAGCTACCAGCAAAAGTTCCTGTTTACTTCACAGGAAAATCTGACTATGAAGTGAAAGACTTGGCTGTTGACTGGGAAGCAGTTCCAGCAGAAAATCTAACAAAAGCAGGTGAATTTACAGTTCATGGTCGCGTTTTGGGTACTGATTTAACTGCTGAAGTAGCTGTTCGTGTAACAGACAAACTCGGAGAAAATCTTTCAGACAACCCAGACTTCGATGACGATAGCAACCGTTCATTTGCCTCAGCAACTAACGATATTGATCCAAACTCTCATGACCGTGTAGATTATGTTAACGATGGTTCAGATGATGAAACCCGTCGTTGGACTAACTGGTCTGCAAGTCCATCTGATAATCCAGAAGTCTCAGTAGGGGTTATCTTCAGAGAAAATGGTAAGATTGTTGAACGTACAGTAGCTGAAGGAAGCATTCGCTTCTTTGCAGATGGTGGAACAGATGCACCTTCTAAACTTGTTCTAGAACGCTATGTGGGACCAGAATTTGATTCACCAGAATATTACTCTAACTACCAACCATACGATCCAGAACATCCATTCAACACTCCTTCTAACTGGGAGAAAGTTGAATACCGTGCGGATCAAGAAGTTCAAGCAGGAACTGACATCCATGTAACCTTTGCACCGGTCAAAGCTAAAGCTATGAGATGGCGCATGGACAGAAAAGCAGACAAGAAGGGTGTGGCTATCACTGAAATGGCCTTTATCGCTCCAAGTGAAGCTCCTAAAGACAATACAGCTTCTAAACTTCTAGTAGATGGTAAAGAGCTTGCTGACTTCTCAGAAGATCGTGCAGACTACCAAGTAACTTATAGTGGAAACCGTCCTAAAGTGACCGTTGAAGCTGGTGAAAACGTAGCGGTAACAGTTGTCGATAGTGGTGACGATAAACTTCCAGTCTTGGTACGTCTCGTTTCAGAAAGTGGTAAACACGTCAAGGAATACCGTATCCAATTGACCAAAGAAAAGGTTGAAACTGGGAAAGTTGCCCCAGCTGTTCAGGAAGAGCTTCCTAGCCTAGAAGTGGTAGAAGAAACTCTCAGCTTCAAGACAGTGAAGAAAGAAGATCCAACTCTAGCAGAAGGTGAAACTCGTGTAACTCAAGCAGGTCGTGAAGGTAAAGAACGTATCTTGACTGAAGTAGCACTAGATGGAAGCCGTACTGAAAAACTTCGCGAAACTATTGAAGCACCGCAAGATGAGATTGTCTTAGTCGGAACTAAGAAAGAAGTATCTGGTAAAACAGATCCAGCTATCCATGAAGTTCCAGAATTTACAGGCGGTGTCAATGGAGCAGAAGCAGCTGTTCATGAAGTCCCAGAGTACCCAGGAGTCATTGGCACAGCAGGTGATGAGCCAGCACCAGTAGTAGAGGTTCCAGAATTTACAGGCGGTGTCAATGGGGCAGAAGCTGCTATTCATGAAGTCCCTGAGTTCACTGGTCATGTAAATGGATCAGAAGGAGCTACCCACCAAGTTCCACACTTTGAAGGTGGCGTTCCTGGTGGAGAAGGGATTAGTCACCAAGTTCCAGAATTTACTGGAGGTGTGAATGGTTCAGCCCCAACTACAGGTGAAACACCAGCATACAGAGATGAGCAGTCACAAGTAGCTCTTGCTATGTCACAAGACAAGACCTACCAAGCGCCTGCAAGTCATCAAAATATCCTCCCTGAAACAGGTACTAAGGAAAATGCAACCCTTGCAACAGCAGGTGTTGTAGGAGCACTTCTTGGTATGTTTGCTATGGGAAAGAAAAAAGAAGACGAATAAGATGATGTAAAAACATCTAAGTCATAGAGATTGGTTCAAAAGACTCATCTCGATTATAAAAAGCGGACAAAACTAGTTTTCTGATAAACAGAATCTGGTCTTGTTCGCTTTTTTGGCTCTTTGTCAACTGTAGTGAACAACAAGAAAGTATAATACTCTTCGAAAACCTCTTCAAACCGCGTCAACGTAGCCTTGCCGTACTCAAGTACATTCCTAGTTTGTTCTTTGATTTTCATTGAGTATAAGACAGAGCTGGTTTCTTATTCCTAAATTACCTTACAATTGACAACAGGTTCCCTTGAAAATATTTAGTCAGCTAAACCAAGGATAGTCTTATCCTAAGCCATTTTGTCAAATGAAATTACGTCCCATATTTCCTCTAAGTTAGTCAAACAATCTTAGTTTTAGAAAGTAAGACTAGCTAACTTCAATTTAGAACTTTCATATAACTTCTAAGTGTTATATATTATTAAAACCAATGGGGAACTGTTGCATAAAAATGAGAAAAACGATATAATGAAAGTGTTTTCAACGCTAATGATATAAATGCAATGAAAAATATGAAAAGTCAGTCAAAGTCGTGTTATTAGCTAGTTTGTTATGAATTGGTCTTTTTAATCCAGTGTATCTGTTGTGACAGTCACTAAAAGTTATCGGTATGATTGGAATACCTACTATAAGTCTAGTATGAATTACCACAGACATAGCTATATTAACATCTAGTCGTGGTCTCGTTATGAAATATAAAGTTGATTCTGGCTGGAATTTCTATCGTGATGAAGTCATAAACTACTACAGCGGAGACTTTTAATCGATAAAGAGTGAGAAAAAGGAGGGTTTGATATGTTAAGGCTTTCTCATGTTACCTTAAAAACGCGACAAGTCATCTTACAAGATGTAGATTTCACCTTTAAAAATGGCATGATTTATGGAGTTCTTGCTATCAATGGTTCTGGAAAGACGACACTATTCCGCGCCATTAGTAGCTTAATTCCCATTAGTAGTGGAAATATAACAGTCCCTCCTTCTTTATTTTATTTTGAAAGTGTTGAATGGCTGGATGGAAACTTAAGTGGGATGGACTACCTTCGTCTTATAAAAAACATCTGGAAGTCAGACCTGAATTTAAGGGATGAAATCGCCTACTGGGAAATGTCTGACTATATCAGCCTTCCCATTCGCAAGTATTCCTTAGGCATGAAGCAACGCTTGGTGATTGCTATGTATTTTCTCAGTCAAGCGAAATGTTGGCTCATGGATGAGATTACAAATGGTTTAGATGAGTATTATCGACAGAAGTTTTTTGATAGGCTGACAGAAATCGATAGACAAGAGCAGCTGGTTCTTTTGAGTTCCCACTACAAAGAAGAACTAGTTGATGTCTGCGATAGAGTAGTAACCATTCGTCAGGGACGGATAGAAGAGGTTTAGTTTATGAAAGATGTTAGTCTATTTTTATTAAAAAAAGTTTTCAAAAGTCGCTTAAACTGGATTATCTTAGCTTTATTTGTATCTGGACTCGGTGTTACCTTTTATTTTAATAGTCAGACTGCAAACTCCGTCAGCTTGGAGAGCGAGTTGGAAACCCGTCTTGTAAAAGATGAGAGAGTCATCAATGAATATGAAGAGAAACTCTCCCAAATATCTGATACCAACTCGGAGGAATACCAGATTGCTAAAATTAATTTAGAATTGCAAAAAAATCTTTTGACGCGAAAGACAGAAATTCTGACTTTATTAAAAGAAGGGCGCTGGAACGAAGCCTACTATTTGCAGTGGCAAGATGAAGAGAAGAGTTATGAAATTGTATCAAAGGAACCGACTTCTAGATCTGACTTAAAAATGGCGGTTGACCGTGAACGAAAGATTTACCAAGCCCTATATCCCTTGAACACAAAAGCCCACAATTTAGAATATCCGACTCACGGAATTGATCAGATTGTCTGGATTTTAGAGGTTATCATCCCAACCTTATTTGTGATTGCTATTATTTTTATGCTAACACAACTTTTTGCAGAAAGATATCAAAATCATCTTGACACAGCTCAGTTATATCCTTTTTCAAAAGTTTCATTTGCAATGTCCTCTCTTGGAGTTGGGGTGAGCTATGTAACAGTGCTGTTTATCGGAATCTGTGGATTTTCTTTTCTAGTGGGAAGTCTGATAAGCGGTTTTGGACAGTTAGATTACCCCTACCCGATTTATAACTTAACCAATCAAGAAGTAACTATTGGGAAGATACAAGATGTGTTATTTCCTAGCTTGCTCTTAGCTTTCTTAGCTTTTATCGTTATTGTGGAAGTTGTCTACTTGATTGCTTACTTATTCAAGCAAAAAATGCCTATCCTCTTTCTTTCACTTATTGGGATTGTCGGCTTATTGTTTGGCATCCAAACAATTCAGCCTCTTCAAAAGATTGCACATCTGATTCCCTTTACTTACTTACGTTCAGTGGAGATTTTGTCTGGAAGATTACCTAAGCAGATTGATAATGTCAATCTGAATTGGGGTATGGGGCTAGTCTTACTTCCTTGCCTGATTATCCTTTTGTTAGTTGGGATTCTATTTATCGAAAGATGGGGAAGTTCACGAAAAAAGAGTATGTTAAATAGGTGTTAGTTTTCCTATTTCCACTTGATAACTACTTCATGCAAACAACAATAATAAAGAACATCCGAATTATTGTTAGCTATGAAAAACGAGGGAAAACGAATATCAGGAGACTCTCAAAATATGAGCCGTAAAAAAAGTCATCATTAGATGATGGCTTTTTTGCTATTAAAAGAGTTATAATAAAGATGAAAATAGGCATAGAAGAGGAGGAGATAGGATGGCTTACATTGAAATGAAAAACAGCTATAAGAGGTATCATACTGGTGATACAGAAATCGTAGCCAATCGGGATGTCAACTTCGAGATTGAAAAGGGAGAACTAGTCATTATCCTTGGGTCATCTGGTGCAGGGAAGTCAACAGTTTTAAATATTCTTGGTGGTATGGATACAAACGATGAAGGGCAAGTCTGGATTGATGGGACCAATATCTCGAATTTTACTTCTCATCAGAGAACTAACTATCGTAGAGATGATGTTGGCTTTGTCTTTCAGTTTTACAACTTGGTTTCTAACTTGACTGCTAAGGAAAATGTTGAGCTAGCTTCAGAAATTGTTGCCGATGCCTTGGATCCTGAGCAGGTTCTCAAGGATGTAGGCTTAGGGCACCGTCTTAATAACTTTCCAGCTCAGCTGTCAGGCGGTGAGCAACAACGGGTATCCATTGCTCGAGCCGTGGCTAAAAATCCTAAAATTCTCCTTTGTGATGAACCAACGGGAGCTTTGGATTACCAGACGGGTAAGCAGGTTCTAAAGATTCTTCAAGATATGTCACGTAAGAAGGGGGCCACCGTTATCATTGTGACTCATAATGCCTCCCTAGCTCCAATAGCTGATCGGGTGATTCAGATGCATGATGCCAGTGTCAAGAGTGTTGTCCTCAATCCTCAACCACAGGATATTGATGATTTGGAGTACTAAGATGAAAAGAAAGACATATTGGAAAGACCTGCTCCAGTCTTTCACAGGTTCAAAGGGACGGTTTTTATCCATCCTAACTCTGATGATGTTGGGTTCTTTGGCCGTGGTTGGTCTCAAAGTAGCCAGTCCCAATATGGAGCGAACAGCTTGGGCTTATCTGAAAGATACTAATGCGGCAGATATGACCGTCATAGCAGATTATGGTCTAGATCAGGCAGACCAGGAAGAATTGCAAACTTTATCAGGAGCAGATGTCGAATTTGGTTATATGACAGATTTGACTCTGGCAAACAGTGAAGATGCCATACGGATCTTTTCAAATACTGAAAAGATTTCAAAATTTGAGGTGACCCAAGGTCGTTTGCCTGAAAAAGAAGATGAATTGGCTCTAGCTGACTTTTGGAAAAATCGTTATCAGATTGGTCAAGTCATTCAGTTGAGCCAAAAGAAGGGCAGCAATTCTCAGTTGAAGCGGGATAGTTATACCATTACAGGCTTCGTCCACTCTCCAGATATTTTCTCAAAAACGGATATGGGGAGTTCAGCCAGTGGTAATGGGAACTTAGCAGCCTATGGTGTCGTAACTGAAGCAAATTTTAAGAGCTCTGTTTACACGATTGCCCACCTACGTTTTGCTAGCCTAACAGATGTCAATCCCTTCTCTAGTGATTACGAAAAGAAGCTAGAGGAAGAAGAAGCAACTCTCAAAGACCTAGTTGCTGATAATGGTCAAGCGCGACTAGTGAAAATGAAAAAGGAGGCTCAGGAGTCCCTTGATGAGGGCAAGAAACAATTAGACGAGGCAGAAACCAACTTGACAGCTGGCAAGAAACGCCTGCAGGAAATCGAAACGCGTCTACAAGCTCAAGAAAATCAAGTGAGCCAACTACCAGAACCACAAAAAAGTCAAGCATCTAGTCAGTTAGGAGAAGCAAAAGAACAACTAAAGCAAGAAAAGGAAAAGCTGAGCCAAGCCGAAACAGATCTTACTAAGGAAAAGGCTAAGTGGCAGACCAGTCAGGATGAGGTCAATGCTCTAACAGAACCAACCTATCATGTCTACAATCGAAAGAGTTCTCCTACTGGTCAAGGTTACCTCATGTATAGTAACTCGGCCATGAGTATTCGTGCCGTAGGGAATATCTTTCCAGTCGTTCTTTATGCCGTTGCAGCCATGGTTACCTTTACCACCATGACTCGTTTTGTAGATGAGGAAAGAACCAATGCAGGGATTTTCAAAGCTCTAGGCTACCATAGCAAGGATATCATTGCTAAGTTTGTGATTTACGGTCTGGTTGCTGGTACTCTTGGAACCCTTCTAGGAATCTTGCTTGGGCATTACGTCTTGGCACCTACAATCTCTCATATTATCACTGAGCGAATGATTGTTGGTGAGAGTCAGCAGTATTTCTATTGGACCTATAGTTGCTTGGCTCTGGGACTAAGCTTAATAGCTAGCGTTTTACCTGCCTACCTTGTATCTCGCAGAGAATTGCATGAAGAAGCAGCGCAATTATTACTACCTAAGCCACCAGTCAGGGGTTCTAAAATTCTCTTGGAGCGCATAACCTTTATCTGGTCACGCTTGAGTTTTACTCAGAAAGTGACAGCCCGCAACATTTTCCGTTATAAGCAGCGTATGCTGATGACCATTTTTGGAGTTGCTGGTTCAGTAGCCCTTCTCTTTGCAGGGCTTGGTATTCAATCCTCTGTGGTTGGAGTGGCCGATAGGCAGTTTAAGGATCTGCAACAATACCAGATGGTTCTCTCTGTCAATTCTCGAGCTTCAGATTCTGAGAAGGCCAAGCTAGAAGAAAAATTGCAGAGTGATGAAGTTGAAAACTATCGTTTGATTTTTTCCAAACAGATTGAGGAAGACTATGCCGGTAAGGCTGGCGTTCAGACCGTGACCATGATGGTAACGGATCAAGATGACCTAACTCCCTTTGTCCTCCTAGAAAAAAATGGGGAAAAACTGGGCTTGTCTAACGGAGTTGTCTTGACTGAAAAATTAGCCCAGTTGGCTGGAGTTTCTGTTGATGACAATTTTACCATCGATGGGAAAAACTTTAAAGTAGGTGCTATTACCGAGCACTATGTGGGACATTTTGTCTATATGAATCAGGCAACCTATGAGGAGATATACGGTCAAGCACCCAAGATGAATACATATTTGGTCCAACTCAAGGATAAAAGGGAAGTCAATACCGAAAGAGTCGCAGGAGAATTTATGGACCAGGTAGCTGTCAGTGGCCTCGTTCAAAACGCCTCCACCATTCAGCTCTTTGAAAGTTTTGCCAATTCTCTGAATCACACCATGGCGATTTTGGTGCTGGTATCGGTGCTACTAGCCATTGTGATTCTTTATAATTTGACCAATATCAATGTTGCTGAACGGATTAGGGAACTCTCAACCATCAAGGTTCTTGGTTTTCATAACAAAGAAGTGACCCTTTACATCTATCGGGAGACCATCATATTGTCACTAATTGGAATGATTGTAGGATTGGTCTCAGGCTTTTATCTCCATCAATTTCTCATTCAGATGATTGCACCTGGAACCTTCCGTTTTCAACCCAAGGTCGGCTGGGAAGTGTATCTCATCCCAATTCTAGCCGTCAGTGTCATTTTGACCATCCTAGGAGTTTTTGTCAATCATTATCTCCGAAAGGTGGATATGTTAGAAGCCCTCAAGTCTGTAGAATAGTTGATCGAGGACAAAAACAAATAAGAAAGCCCTTTGTGGCTTTTTTATTTTCATAAAAATGGTAAAATAGTAAGAGTAGAAATGGAGTTCTAGATATGAAACGAATTGATCAATTTGAAAATAAGAAAGTATTAGTCCTAGGATTGGCAAAATCTGGTGAATCTGCAGCTCGTCTTTTGGACAAGCTAGGTGCCATTGTGACAGTGAATGATGGCAAGCCTTTTGAGGAAAATCCAGCTGCGCAAAGTCTCTTGGAAGAGGGTATCAAGGTTGTCACTGGTGGCCATCCGTTGGAATTATTGGATGAAGATTTTGCACTTATGGTAAAAAATCCAGGAATCCCTTATAGCAATCCGATGATTGAAAAAGCTCTAGAAAAAGGCATTCCAGTCTTGACTGAGGTTGAATTAGCCTACCTGATCTCAGAAGCACCAATCGTCGGTATTACAGGTTCAAATGGTAAGACTACGACCACCACTATGATTGGAGAAGTTCTGACTGCGGCTGGGCAAAATGGACTTTTATCAGGGAACATCGGATATCCTGCTAGTCAAGTGGCTCAAACTGCGACAGATAAGGACACCCTTGTCATGGAGCTATCCTCTTTTCAACTAATGGGAATCCAGGAATTCCATCCTGAAATTGCTGTTATCACCAACCTTATGCCAACCCATATCGACTACCACGGTTCTTTTGAAGCTTATGTTGAAGCTAAGTGGAATATCCAAAGCAATATGACAGCAGCTGATTACCTAGTATTGAACTTCAACCAGGAATTAGCTAAAGAGCTTGCGACAAAGACAAATGCGACTGTAGTACCATTTTCAACACTTGAAAAGGTTGACGGAGCTTATCTTGAAGATGGTCAACTCTACTTCCGTGGTGAAAAAGTCATGGCAGCTGATGAAATCGGTGTTCCAGGTAGCCATAATGTAGAAAATGCTCTTGCAACCATTGCTGTTGCTAAACTGCGTGGCGTTGATAATGAAACCATCAATGAAACCTTGTCAGCTTTTGGTGGCGTTAAACACCGTCTCCAATTCGTAGACCAAATCAATGGCGTTAAATTCTACAATGATAGTAAGTCAACCAATATCTTGGCAACTCAAAAAGCCTTGTCTGGATTTGACAATAGCAAGGTTATCTTGATTGCTGGTGGTTTGGACCGTGGTAATGAGTTTGACGAATTGGTACCAGATATTACTGGACTTAAGAACATGGTCATTCTCGGTCAGTCTGCAGAACGTGTCAAACGTGCAGCCGATAAGGCAGGTGTGGCTTATGTGGATGCGACAGATATTGCGGATGCAACTCGCAAGGCTTATGAACTTGCGGAAGAAGGAGATGTGGTTCTCCTCAGTCCTGCTAATGCTAGCTGGGATATGTATGCCAACTTTGAAGTACGTGGAGATCTTTTCATCGACACTGTAGCGGAGTTAAAGGGATAATATGAAAAAAATAGTATTTACAGGTGGGGGAACGGTTGGACACGTTACCCTCAACCTTTTGTTAATGCCTAAGTTCATCGAAGATGGCTGGGAAGTCCACTATATTGGTGATAAGAACGGAATTGAGCATCATGAAATTCTCAAGTCAGGTTTAGATGTCACTTTCCATTCTATTGCTACAGGGAAATTACGTCGTTATTTCTCATGGCAAAATATGGTTGATGTCTTTAAGGTTGCTTTTGGAATTATTCAATCGCTCTTTATCATGCTTCGCCTTCGTCCGCAAGCCCTCTTTTCTAAGGGAGGATTTGTATCTGTTCCTCCTGTTATTGCAGCGCGAGTATGCAGAGTGCCAGTCTTTATCCACGAGTCTGACCTCTCTATGGGCTTGGCCAATAAAATCGCTTATAAGTTTGCGACCAAGATGTACTCTACTTTTGAACAAGCGTCTGGTCTCACTAAGGTAGAGCATGTAGGAGCTGTGACTAAGGTTTCTGGCCCAATCATGGAAGAACCCGAAGAAATGGTGGACATCAGAACTTATTTTGATAGCAAACTACCAACTCTTCTCTTCGTCGGCGGTTCTGCTGGGGCGCGTGTCTTTAACCAATTAGTTACAGACCACAAGGAAGAGCTGACTAGTCGCTACAATATCATCAACCTGACAGGTGATGCTAGTTTAAATGAACTAAGTTCAAACCTCTATCGTGTTGACTATGTGACTGACCTCTATCAACCGCTCATGAATCTGGCTGATGTGGTCATTACTCGTGGTGGTGCCAATACTATTTTTGAGCTCCTTGCCATGGCTAAATTGCATGTCATTGTCCCTCTCGGACGTGAAGCTAGCCGTGGAGACCAGATTGAAAATGCAGCTTATTTCGTGAAAAAAGGCTATGCTGAAGAGTTGCAAGAAAGCGACTTGACCTTGTCTACTTTAGAAGAAAAAGTAAGCAAGCTTTTGACCCACAAAGAAGACTACCAGAGCACGATGAAGAATTCTCATGAATTAAAATCTGTGGCGGATTTTTATGCGCTACTAAAAAAAGATCTATCATAAGGAAAATCGATGTCAAAGGATAAGAAACAAGAGCCAACTCAAGGCAAGGAATTGTCAGAGTGGCAAAAACGAAATCAAGAATATCTTCAAAAAAAAGCTGAAGAAGAGGCCCAACTAGCCAAAGAAAAGGCCCAAGCAGATACCAATAAAAAAGAAGCGGCAAAAGCTCTGGAAGAAGAAAACACCTTATCAGAGTGGCAGAAGCAGAACCGTGAATATCTGCGTAAAAAGGCTGAAGAAGAGATCAAGGAAGAACAAGAGTCAGACTTATCTGAAGATACTGAGGCAGAAGAGGATTCAGATTCTAATCCTGAAGAGCAGAAGGAGAGTGCAGAAGACCAGTCCTCTCCTGAGAATGAGGAGGAAACTACTGAACCAGAACTAGTAGAAGAAGAGGATGAAAAATCTGAAGAAACAAAAGTAGAAGAAAAGAGATCTAAGTCTAAGAAAAAGATTGCTAAGCCTTCTATTCCAAGTGTTCATATCTGGCGTGCTGTTACGATTCTAATCCCAAGTTTTCTTGTCTTGTTCTTTTCCATCTATCTCTTGACGCCATACTCAACTTTGAAAAACATACAGGTTACTGGTACGGTAGAGACCAATGCAGACCAAATCAAAGAGGCTTCAGGGATTCGTGATAGTGACTATACCTTTGATCTGCTCCTCAATAAAGACAAGCATGCTGAGATGATTAAGTCCAATCACTGGATTGAATCTGCGAGCATTCACTATCAATTTCCGACCAATTTTACCATCCAGGTCAAGGAATACGGGATTGTAGCCTATTATGTTTCTGGAGAGGATCATTATCCGATTCTTTCTAGTGGGACGGTGGAAACCAGTCCAGTTAGTCTAGTCAGTCTTCCTGAAACCTATATGTCTGTACTCTTTAACGATGAGCAGCAAGTCAAAACCTTGATTGAACAACTGGCTGAAGTCAGCCCAGAGATTAAGCAAGCTATCAAAACGATTGAATTGGCTCCAAGCAGTGTAACCAGTGATCTGCTCAAAATTACCATGTATGATACGGATGAGGTTTTGGTTCCTTTATCAGAACTAGGTAAAAAATTGCCTTACTATAGCAAGATTAAACCTCAATTAACAGTGCCAAGCGGTATTGATATGGAAGTTGGGATCTATAGTTATAGCTTGACGGATAAGGCTTTAGAAGAAGCGAGAATCAAAGCTAAAGAAGAGGAAAAGAAGAAGCAGGAAGAAGAAAAGAAAAAACAAGAAGAGCAAGGGAATCAAACTCAGAATCAAACACAAACTCAAAATCAAACAACCCAACAATCACAGAGTCGATAAACTTGAGAACATTCTATCTGCTTGATTGTGAGTCCTGTTTTCTACAAGTTCAATCGCTGGTTTTTACTTGACAAGTACCGCTTTAAATAATAGAATAGTAAAAAACCTTTAAAGCAGTCCAGAGAGGCAGCTAAGGTTAGACGGTGAAAGGGTGGATTCTACCCATTTTTCGTGGAACCTTGCTGTAGGCAGGTTCCTTTTTTATGCTCTCTAGCTAACAAAGGTAAAAGGAGAAAAGTATGCGCGAATCTCGTCCAGTTATTGCTCTTGATTTTCCAAGTTTTGAGGCAGTCAAGAAATTTTTAGCTCTTTTTCCAGCTGAAGAGAGCCTCTATCTAAAGGTAGGTATGGAGCTCTATTACGCTACAGGTCCGGAGATTGTTTCTTATTTGAAAGGCTTGGGACATAGCGTCTTTCTAGATCTCAAACTCCATGATATACCTAATACGGTCAAGTCAGCCATGAAGGTGTTGTCTCATCTGGGCGTTGACATGACCAATGTTCATGCCGCAGGTGGTGTAGAGATGATGAAGGCTGCGCGAGAAGGTCTTGGAAAAGAAGCCAAATTGATTGCTGTTACCCAGTTGACTTCAACTTCTGAAGAACAAATGAGAGACTTTCAAAATATTCAAACCAGTCTTCAAGAATCAGTCATTCATTATGCCAAGAAAACTGCTGAAGCCGGTTTAGATGGTGTGGTTTGTTCGGCTCAGGAAGTGAAACTCATCAAAGAAGCTACCAACCAAGACTTTATCTGTCTGACACCAGGTATTCGACCAGCAGGCGCTGCGGTTGGAGACCAAAAACGAGTTATGACACCTGCAGATGCTTATCAGATTGGTAGTGACTATATCGTAGTTGGACGCCCAATCACTCAAGCCACGGATCCAGTAGCAGCTTATCGTGCTATCAAGGATGAGTGGACACGAGACTGGAAATAAGAATATAGTTTAAAATACAAAGGAGAATCCCATGACACTTGCTAAAGATATTGCTAGCCATCTATTGAAAATTCAAGCCGTTTACCTCAAGCCAGAAGAACCCTTTACTTGGGCATCAGGTATCAAGTCACCGATTTATACGGACAACCGTGTGACACTTGCTTATCCAGATACTCGTAGCTTGATTGAGAATGGTTTTGTGGAAGCTATTAAGGCAGAATTCCCAGAAGTAGAAGTGATTGCAGGGACAGCGACTGCAGGTATTCCTCATGGTGCCATCATCGCTGACAAGATGAACTTGCCATTTGCCTATATCCGTAGCAAACCAAAAGATCATGGTGCTGGAAATCAAATTGAGGGTCGTGTAGCCCAAGGTCAAAAGATGGTCGTTGTTGAAGATTTGATTTCAACTGGTGGTTCAGTTCTCGAAGCAGTGGCAGCTGCCAAACGTGAAGGAGCTGATGTTCTTGGTGTTGTGGCTATTTTCAGCTATCAATTACCAAAAGCAGATAAGAACTTTGCCGATGCTGGTGTCAAACTAGTAACCCTTTCAAACTATAGTGAGCTCATTCACCTAGCCCAAGAAGAAGGCTACATCACACCAGAAGGACTTGACCTCCTAAAACGTTTTAAAGAAGACCAAGAAAATTGGCAAAAAGCTTAAGGTATATAAAAATCAGGTAGTCACTAGGATTACCTGATTTCTTTTTATTCTCGGAAAGTATTAGTCGACTTTTCCACCTTCAACAACAAGGTCATCTGCTTTAGCAGCGTCACCGTATGTTGGATGAAGTGTTTTTTCATAAGCCTTGTGGAAGAAGTTTTCCTTACCTAATTTTTCGATTTCTTGGTTGATGTAGTCAAGAAGTTCTTGGTTACCTTTTTGAACTGCTGGTGCAATCGTATCTGGATCACCAAGAGAAGTAATTCCTACTTCAAATCCTTTATTTTCAAGGGCCCAAGCTAGGACTTCAGTATTGTCAGTAGAAAAGGCATCTCCACGACCGTCAAGAAGGGCTTGGTAGGCATCGCTATATTGGTCGTATTTTTGAAGTTTTACTTCTGGGTGATTTTTCTCAAAGTAAGTTTCAGCAGTAGTTCCTTTTGTAACGATCAAAGTTTTGCCTTCAAGTTCTTTAACGTCTTTGATAACTTTATCTTTTGGTGACACAACACCGAGAGAAACTTTCATGTAAGGAAGGGCAAAGTCAACTTGTTTTTTACGTTCGTCAGTAACTGTGAAGTTGGCAAGTGTGATATCAACCTTGTTTGAAATCAAGTATTCAGCACGGTTGGCAGCATCAACTGATACATATTTCGGTTTGACACCAAGGTCTTGTGCTAATTGGTTACCAAGTTCGATATCGTAACCTTGGTAAGAACCATCGTTGTCAACATAACCAAACGGTTTTTTATCTCCGAATACCGCGATTCGAAGTTCGCCACTTTTCTTAATTTCATCAATGGTGCGAGCTTTGGCAGTTGCCTTAGTAGAGGAAGCATTAGAGCTTCCGCCTGAACTACAAGCTGTGACAAAGATAAGCGCAAATACTAGAGCAAAAACAGTTAGAATTGGTTTAAGTAGTTTCATAATAATCTCCTTTATTGATTATAGATATGAGCCAAACTGGCTAAAGTCAAAGACGTTTAAAAATTCTTGTGCTCGTTTGGTTTGTGGATTTGTGAAGAATTCTTGAGCAGTTCCTTCTTCAGCAATCTTCCCTTGGTCAAGGAAGATGATGCGGTCCGCAATGGCTTGGGCAAACTGCATTTCATGGGTTACCAGAATCATAGTACGCCCTTCTTGTGCCAAGTCATTGATAAGTTCCAGAACCTCACGCACCATTTCTGGATCCAGTGAAGCCGTTACCTCGTCAAAGAGGATAATTTCTGGATGCATGAGAAGGGCACGAACGATGGCAACCCGTTGCTTTTGTCCACCAGATAATTGACGAGCGAAGCTGTGTTGTTTATCTAGAAGTCCGACACGTTCTAGTAATTGCAAAGCTTCTTCAGTGACTTCTTTCTTGTCTCTCCCTTGAGCCTTGACAGGACCTAGGATGAGGTTTTGAAGGACATCTAGGTGAGGAAAGAGTTCATAACTTTGAAAGACCATACCGATTTTTTGGCGAACCAGGTGAAAATCTTTTTTATTTTCAACGATGGACTGACCATCCAGCAGGATATCTCCACCTTGGATGCTTTCTAAGCCATTGAGGCAACGAAGGAGGGTACTTTTTCCACAACCTGATGGCCCTAAGATAACAACAACTTCTCCCTTTTTAATATCTAGAGAAAGTCCTTGGAGGATAGAATTGTCTCCGAATGATTTTTTTAGTTCCTTGATTTCTAAAATAGTTTCAGACATTTAATTCCTCCAATGTTTTTCTAAGTGAGTAGATAGTTTGGAAATAGGGAAACAAACTGCGAAATACAAGACTAGGATGGTTCCATAAATCCAAAAGGAAGCTGTTGGGATAGTTAAGCGATTACTATCGATGATTTGTTGTCCAACCTTGGTAACCTCAACAACTCCAATCAAAACAACCAAGGAAGTTGTTTTAATCATCCGAGTGACAAGGTTGATGGCTTGTGGAAGTAATCTTCTCAAGACTTGTGGGATGATGATATGGTAGTAGAGTTGCACTTTAGTTAAACCAAGCGCTTGTCCGCTCTCAAACTGATGTTTTGGGAGAGAAGTAATAGCTCCACGAACCAAGTCCCCCATCTCAGCTGTTCCCCAAAGGGTAAAAACGATAATAGCAGAAGTCTCCCCAGAGATATTTATATTAAAGTTTCGAGCTAAGCCAAAGTAAACGATGAAGAGAAGCACTAGCTGCGGCATGATACGGATAAATTCTAGATAGAAGCGTGTCAATAAGCGAATCACTCTAGAATGAGAGGTCATGATAATTCCCATCACCGTTCCGAAAATCATGGATAAGAGGACAGACAGGATAGAAATCCCAATCGTGACGCCCAATCCCTGTAAGATTCTCAGGAGATTATTTCCCTGAAAGAGTACTTGCATTCCCGAATCCTGCATGACGGAGCCTCCTTTCTATCCAGCTAAAGACTAGTGAAATAGGTAGAAGCATGATAAGGTAAGCAACTACCAACATAGCCAGTGCAATGTCTGTCTCATAATAGAGGCCAATCAAATCCTTAGCAACGTACATAAGGTCAGCAAGGGCAACTGCTGAGAAGACAGAAGTTTCCTTGATGAGGAAAATAACATTGGCACTAAAGGATGGTAGAGCCACCGCTGTCGCTTGTGGAAGAACCACGTAGCGAAAAACCTGAAATGGTGTGAGGCCAATGGCTAAACCAATTTCATGCTGGGTTTGGCTGACGGCTTCTAGCCCGCTTCGGAAGGATTCTGCCATGTAGGAACCACCTAAAAAGATGAGTCCGACCGTTGCGCAGACTTCTGAAGAAAGAACAATCCCTATTCGAGGTAGGCCGAAGTAGAGAAAGAAAAGTTGTATCAAAAGGGGGGTATTTCGTGAAAGCTCGATATAGGCTGTTGCTAACTGTGAGAAAACAGGAAGGCGGTAATGCCGGATGACGCTGACGATGAGCCCCAGCAAAAAAGAACCTAAAATTCCCCAAACTGCAATATGCAAGGTCAGAAAGAATGCCTTTTGATAGAGTGGTAGATATTGTTCAATAATGGACCAATCCAAAAGTAGAACCTCCCATCTAGGAAAATGATACAGTTATTGTAGCATTAAAAGAGAGCTTTGGATAATATGTATTTTTTATTGTGGTGATAAAAAATATTTATAGCGGCGATAAATTTTAAAAATGTGATTTCTTTGGTTGACAAATGTAGATTTTAAAAGTATACTGATAATTGTAATTTACAAATGTAGATTTTGGAGGTGTGATGATGCAGATTTCGGATGCAGAATGGCAGATCATGAAGATTATCTGGATGCAGGGAGAACAGACTAGTACTGATCTCATAAAAGTATTAGAGAAAAGGTTTAGCTGGTCCAAATCCACGATCCAGACACTCTTGGCCCGTTTGGTGGAGAAAGAATGTTTGACTCGGGAAAAGCAGGGCAAGTCCTTTGTCTATTCAGCCCTGTTGACACAGGAAGATAGCAGGAAGTTACTTGTTCAGGATATTAAAGACAAGCTTTGTTCCCGCAGAATAAAGCTCTTACTAGCTGATTTGATTGAAGAATGTGACTTTACCCTAGCTGACTTGGAAGGCTTGGAAGAAGTGATTTCAAAGAAAAAAGCAAGTGCTGTAACAGAAGTAAGATGTAATTGTATGTAAAGGAGACGCTATGTTAAATCTATTTGTATCTATTGTTGTTTTAGGAATGATTGCTTTTATCCTCTTTTGGTTTTTCAAAAAACCGCAAGAAGATGCTAAGAGAGCCCAACAAAAGAATGGCTATCAGGAAATCCGTGTGGAAGTCATGGGAGGATATACTCCAGGAACCATTATTCTCAAAAAATCGCAACCTGCTCGCATTATTTTTGATCGAAAAGATCCTTCACCTTGCTTGGATCAAATCGTTTTTCCAGACTTTGGAGTGCATGCAAATCTCCCTATGGGAGAGCAATATGTGGTTGAAATCACTCCTCAAGAAGCAGGTGAGTATGGTTTCTCTTGTGGCATGAATATGATGCACGGTAAGATGATTGTAGAATAGGAGAATGATATGACTGAAATTGTAAAAGCAAGTCTTGAAAATGGTGTTCAAAAAATCCGTATCACGGCAGACAAAGGCTACCACCCAGCCCACATTCAACTGCAAAAAGGGATTCCTGCTGAGATTACTTTTCACCGTGTGACACCTTCAAACTGTTATAAAGAGATTCTCTTCGAAGAAGAAGGGATCCTAGAACCAATCGCTCAAGATGAGGAAAAAGTCATTCGTTTTACTCCTCAAGATCTGGGTGAGCATGAATTTTCATGCGGCATGAAGATGCAAAAGGGGACCTACACCGTTGTTGAAAAAACTAAAAAGTCTCTCAGTCTTTTACAGCGTTTTTGGATTACTAGTATTTTTACTGTGCCTCTTGTGATTCTCATGATTGGGATGTCTACAGGAGGAATTAGTCACCAAGTCATGCGTTGGGGCACCTTTTTAGCCACAACCCCCATTATGCTGGTAGCTGGAGTTCCATATATCAGAAGCGCCTGGGCTAGTTTTAAAAAGCACAATTCCAACATGGATACCCTGGTTGCTCTGGGAACCATAGTGGCCTATTTCTATAGCTTAGTTGCCCTCTTCACTGGTCTGCCCGTTTACTTTGAAAGTGCTGCATTTATCCTCTTCTTCATTCTTTTGGGAGCAGTTTTTGAGGAAAAAATGCGAAAAAATACTTCGCAGGCAGTCGAAAAATTATTAGACCTACAAGCAAAAACAGCAGAGGTTTTGCGTGATGATGTTTATGTTCAAATACCTCTAGAACAAGTCAAAGTTGGGGATTTCATTCGCGTTCGACCAGGTGAAAAAATTGCCGTTGATGGTATTGTCTTAGAAGGTGAAACGAGTATTGATGAATCAATGGTGACTGGGGAAAGTATTCCAGTCGATAAATCAGTTGGAGATGCTGTCATTGGTTCAACCATCAATAATAGTGGTACGATCATTTTTAGAGCCGAAAAAGTGGGCTCTGAGACTATGTTGGCTCAGATTGTGGACTTTGTGAAAAAAGCGCAAACGAGTCGTGCTCCTATTCAAGATTTGACAGACAAGATTTCTGGGATTTTTGTACCAGCAGTTGTCATTTTAGGCCTTCTTACTTTTTGGATCTGGTTTGTTTTCCTAGGTGAAAGTTTTGTGACTTCACTTCTCTACGGAGTTGCTGTTTTGATAATTGCCTGTCCTTGTGCACTAGGACTCGCGACACCGACAGCACTCATGGTTGGAACAGGACGAAGTGCCAAGATGGGGATTCTTCTCAAAAATGGTACAGTTTTACAGGAAATCCAAAAAGTCCAAACGGTTGTTTTTGACAAGACAGGAACCTTGACCGAAGGGAAGCCAGTAGTGACAGATGTTATCGGAGATGAAAGAGAAGTGCTAAGTTTGGCTGCTTCACTGGAAGATGTATCTCAACACCCGCTAGCTCAAGCTATTGTTAATCGTGCATCTGAACTAGGAATTAGCCTTTACCCAGTGGAAAACTTCCAAGCCTTGCATGGAAAAGGTGTGACTGGGATTATTAATAGTAAACAAGTCTTGCTTGGGAATGCCAAACTCTTAGATGATCTTGCTATTCCACATGATTATCAAGAACGATTTGATTTACTTGAAAAAGAAGCAAAAACAGTTGTCTTCCTATCCGTGGATGGTGAGTTAAAAGGCTTAATTGCCTTGCAGGATGTCCCTAAGGAAAATGCTCGAGAAGCTATTGCCAAATTGAAAAAACGTGGTCTTAGAACGGTCATGCTTACTGGAGATAATGCTGGAGTAGCGCATGCGATTGCAGAGCAAATTGGAATCGAAGAAGTGATCGCAAATGTCTTGCCAGAGGAAAAGGCACATGAAATTCACAAGCTTCAAAAGAATGGCAAATTGGCCTTTGTTGGAGATGGTATCAATGATGCGCCGGCCCTCAGTGTAGCCGATGTCGGAATTGCCATGGGCTCTGGTACAGATATTGCTATCGAATCAGCAGATCTTGTCCTTACAACCAACAATTTACTAGGATTGGCACGTGCTTTTGATATGAGTAAGAAGACCTTTAATCGTATTCTACTCAATCTTTTCTGGGCTTCTATCTATAACCTCATTGGTATTCCGATTGCAGCAGGAGTTTTTTCAGGACTTGGTTTAGTGCTCAATCCAGAACTTGCAGGATTAGCCATGGCCTTTAGTTCTGTCTCTGTTCTAATCAGCTCTCTGATGCTTAATTTTACTAAAGTCGATTAATACTCTTCGAAAATCAAATTCAAACCACGTCAGCTTCACCTTGCCGTACTCAAGT
>NZ_JUOS01000054.1 GCF_001075875.1 Streptococcus oralis | reverse complement strand
AGATATTCTGAAATTAATAATTGCAGAACAGCGTCTCCTAAAAATTCCAAGCGTTCGTTGTGTGAAATTTTTAAGAGGCGGTGCTCATTGGCATAACTGGTATGGGTAAAAGCTGTTTCAAGTAAGCTTTTATCTGTAAAAACAAGCTCAAAACGGTCTTGTAACACTGATTCTAATTCTTTCATGACTACCTCTTTCTAAATCATTATAATCCTATCCATTATATCAAAAAAAGGCTTCATAGTCAGAAAAGAACAGTGAAAAGCTCATTTTCTAACTTCTAGCTAAAATCAGCCCCCAGCTAGCGAATTGGGCTTTTTTTTGGTATAATAAATCTTATGGAAATTGAAAAAACCAATCGAATGAATGCTCTGTTTGAATTTTATGCAGCCCTTTTAACTGATAAGCAGATGAACTATATCGAACTCTACTATGCAGACGACTATAGTTTAGCTGAAATCGCTGAAGAATTCGGTGTCAGTCGTCAGGCTGTTTATGACAATATCAAGCGAACTGAAAAGATTTTGGAAGACTATGAGATGAAGCTCCATATGTACTCTGATTACATTGTTCGCGGTCAGATTTTTGACCAGATTTTGGAGCGCTACCCAGAAGACAGTTTTCTACAAGAGCAAATTGAGATTTTGACCAGTATTGATAATAGGGAGTAATCATGGAAAATCTTGTTGTCTATAAAGGAATACCTTGCAAACTATTAGCTGCAGAGAAACCATTTCCTACAAGACTACAAATTCTCTCACCTGATTCTATTCCTCAAGCCCTTAAAGAAGGATTTAGCTGTTGGGGATATCCAAATGAAATCATGAAAGAAGTCACAACCGAAGAACTAGAGAGTTTGCAACATTTCGGACGATTTCCACTGAATTGAAAAAATAGGAGAAAATAATGGCATTTGAAAATTTAACAGAACGTTTGCAGAACGTCTTTAAAAACCTACGTAAAAAAGGAAAAATTACAGAGAGCGATATCCAAGAAGCAACCAAGGAAATTCGTCTAGCTCTTTTAGAAGCCGATGTTGCTCTGCCAGTTGTCAAGGATTTTATCAAGAAGGTTCGTGAACGTGCCGTCGGACATGAAGTGATTGATACCCTCAATCCAGCCCAACAAATCATCAAGATTGTCAATGAAGAATTGACAGAAGTTCTTGGCTCGGACACTGCTGAGATTATCAAGTCACCAAAAATCCCAACTATTATCATGATGGTCGGTTTGCAGGGTGCTGGTAAAACAACTTTTGCAGGTAAACTTGCTAACAAACTTAAAAAGGAAGAGGATGCTCGTCCTTTGATGATTGCAGCCGATATCTATCGTCCTGCGGCTATTGACCAATTGAAAACACTGGGGCAACAAATTGATGTACCTGTCTTTGCTCTTGGTACTGAAGTTCCTGCAGTGGAGATTGTTCGCCAAGGTTTGGAGCAAGCAAAAGCTAACCATAACGACTATGTTTTGATTGATACGGCCGGTCGTTTGCAAATTGACGAACTTCTCATGAATGAGCTCCGTGATGTAAAAGCACTTGCTCAACCAAATGAGATTCTCTTGGTCATCGATGCCATGATCGGTCAGGAAGCTGCAAACGTTGCGCGTGAATTTAACGCTCAATTAGAAGTTACCGGTGTCATCCTTACCAAGATTGACGGGGACACTCGTGGTGGTGCTGCCCTCTCTGTTCGTCACATCACAGGAAAACCAATCAAATTCACTGGTACTGGTGAAAAGATTACCGACATTGAAACCTTCCACCCAGACCGTATGGCTAGCCGTATTCTCGGTATGGGGGATATGCTGACTCTGATTGAGAAAGCTTCCCAAGAATACGATGAGCAAAAAGCCCTTGAAATGGCTGAAAAGATGCGGGAAAACACCTTTGATTTCAACGATTTCATCGATCAGTTGGATCAGGTGCAAAATATGGGGCCAATGGAAGATTTGCTCAAGATGATTCCAGGTATGGCCAACAATCCTGCCCTTCAAAATATGAAGGTGGATGAAAAACAAATTGCTCGCAAACGTGCCATCGTATCTTCTATGACTCCAGAAGAACGTGAAAATCCAGATTTGTTGACTCCAAGTCGCCGTCGCCGTATCGCAGCTGGTTCTGGTAATACCTTTATCGAAGTCAACAAGTTCATCAAGGACTTCAACCAAGCTAAACAACTCATGCAAGGTGTCATGTCTGGTGACATGAACAAGATGATGAAACAGATGGGCATCAACCCTAACAACCTTCCTAAAAATATGCCTGGGGGTATGGATATGTCTGCCCTTGAAGGTATGATGGGACAAGGCGGTATGCCTGACCTGTCAGCTCTTGGAGGAGCAGGAATGCCTGATATGAGCCAGATGTTCGGTGGAGGTCTCAAGGGTAAAATCGGTGAATTTGCTATGAAGCAATCCATGAAACGCATGGCCAATAAAATGAAAAAAGCTAAGAAAAAACGTAAATAAAAGGGACTCGCTTGAGTCCTTTTTTAGTTATTTCGAAGTTTTTCCAAAGTCTCTTTAAAGATATCTGGGATATCAGCAGTAAATTCCATAGTTTCCCCTGTTCTTGGATGGGTAAATCCAAGAGTCTTGGCATGAAGAAATTGCCCATGTCCTTTCAAGGTTTTACGAGGGCCATATACCTCATCACCAGCGACTGGATGACCGATGTAAGCCATGTGTACACGGATTTGGTGAGTTCTTCCAGTTTCCAGTTGCAATTCCAGCAATGTATAATCACCGAAACGTTCCAAGACTTGGAAACGTGTCACTGCTGGTTTCCCTTTTGCAGTCACAGCTTGCTTCTTACGGTCTTTTTCGCTACGACCAATCGGTGCCTCAATGACTCCACGGTCATTTGGAAGATTCCCATGAACGATGGCCCAATATTTACGAAGAGACTTTTTGTCCTTCAATTCTTGAGCTAGTGCTAAATGGGCATCATCGTTTTTAGCAATCATCAAGAGTCCAGATGTATCTTTATCAATACGATGGACAATCCCTGGACGCAACACACCGTTGATTCCAGAGAGATCCTTGATATGGTACATGAGGGCGTTAACCAAGGTACCACTGGTATGACCAGCGCTTGGATGAACGACCATCCCTTGAGGTTTATTGACTACTGCTACATCCTCATCTTGATAAATGATTTCTAGAGGAATATCTTCAGCTACATACTCCAAAACCTCTGGTTCTGGCACCTGATAAGTAACGACATCGCCCTCTTGGACCGTATACTTGGCTTTTTTGACCTGACCATTGACCAAGACTTGGCCTGATTTGATTTGTTCATTGGCGAGACTACGGGACAATTCTGTCAAATCTGACAAAGCCTTGTCTAAGCGTAGTCCGCCTCTTTCAATTTTAATTTCCATTCATTTCCTCTTTTAGCATTGCAAGCAATAATACAATCACTCCGACTGTCAGATAGCTATCAGCCACATTAAATATGGCAAAATTAACAAAGTCTAAGTGAAACATATCCACCACAAAGCCTTGACTAACGCGATCGATAAAGTTTCCCAGACCACCTGCAATAATCAAAACCAATCCAAGAACTGTCCAGAAGGAATCCTCTATATGCTTATGCAGATACCAGATAGCTCCTGCCATAACTACAAGAGTTATTACTGCAAAAAACCACTGCTGATCTTGAAGCATTGAAAAGGCTGCCCCCCTATTTTGCAGATAAGTCAAACTGACCAGATTTGGGATCCATGATTTAATTTCACCAAGAGCAATATTCTGAACGACATAAGATTTTACCAATTGATCTAACACAATTAAGATTGCTATGACTCCTGCTACTATTCCTCTTTTTTTCATGCTTTCCTCTTCTGATCAAAATACTCTTGCATAACTTCTACAAATAAGGTTCCCGCTTGGCTCAAGTCTACTTCCTCACGCTTGACATAAACCATGCGATTATTGAGATTATCATTTAGTGGAATAACGGTGATCCCGTTCACACTATCGCTATCTAAGAATCCAGATCCAGTCGCATAAGCATTTGTTCTTTCAAGAATCCCATTTAAGGTAGCGCGGTCAGTTACGTTAAACATTTGAGAGCTAGCACTTGTATCTACAAAGTTCTCTGAGTAATAAAGATACTCATCCTTTTCTTGCGTAAATCGAACCGTTGGTAAATCTGCCAAATCCTCCATGACCAACTCTTTTTTCTTGGCTAAAGGATGTCCTTCACGTAGATAAATGTGCGTTTGGAAAGGAATCAACTCAATCACTTCAAGGCCTAACTTTTCAACCCGTTGCATGATTCCTTTTTGGTTTTGATTATTGAGGTAGATAATTCCAATTTCACTATGTCCTTGGGCTACTTCATCCAAAATCTGAACAGTTGTAGATTCAAAAATACGAAAATTCTTATAATCAGGATATTGTTGCGAAAAAGCTGTAATGGTTGGTGGCAAGAAATCATAGTGCTGGCTGGCTATTGAAAACTCATCTTTTTCCTCTTCAGGATTGGCATACTGATTTTGGAAAACATCAAATCCTTTAACCAACTCTTGGGCCTTTTCATAAAAGTCCATCCCACGACGTGTAAGAAAAGTTCCTGAACTGGTTCTGCGGAAAATCTTAAAGCCAAGCTCTTTTTCCAAGTCTCTTACAGAAATAGATAGACTCGGTTGGCTAACGTACATCTTCTCAGCCGCTTCACGAAAAGTACCACTATTAGCAATAGCTACAACGTAGCGTAATTGTTGAATGTTCATGATTTCTCCTTCGATTTCTATCTTATCATTATACCATAAATCAAGCCTATCCAACAAAGGAAAATCATAAGACAGTTATACTCTTCGAAAATCAAATTCAAACCGCGTCAACGTCGCCTTGCCGTACTCAAGTACAGCCTACGGCTAGTTTCCTAGTTTGCTCTCTGATTTTCATTGAGTATTACTTCTAAGAAAAGCAAACAAAAAACACCTTTCATGTTAGATAAATTTCTAACCAAAAGGTGTTGTTAGTAAGTTTATTTAGCCGCTGCGTAAAGCTCGTCTACTTTATTCCAGTTGATAACTGAGAAGAAAGCTTTGATGTAGTCAGGACGAACGTTACGGTATTTCACGTAGTAAGCATGTTCCCAAACATCCAAGCCCAAGATTGGTTTTTTACCTTCTGAGATTGGTGTGTCTTGGTTTGCTGTTGAAGTTACTTCAAGCTTACCTTCTTTGTTAACAACCAACCAAGCCCATCCAGAACCAAAACGAGTTGTTGCTGCTGCAGTGAAGGCTGCTTGGAATTCTTCGAATGAACCGAAAGTTTCATCGATTGCTGCTGCAAGTTCTGCTGAAGGAGCTGTTTTTTCAGGAGTCATCAATTCCCAGAAAAGAGCGTGGTTCAAGTGTCCACCACCGTTGTTGATAAGCGCTTGACGGATATCAGCTGGTATAGATTCTACGTCAGCAAGCAAAGCTTCAAGGTCTTCACCGATTTCAGGATGTTTTTCAAGAGCTGCATTTGCATTGTTAACGTAAGTTTGGTGGTGTTTGTCATGGTGCAAGTGCATTGTTTCCGCATCGATGTATGGTTCTAATGCATCGTAAGCGTATGGAAGATCTGGTAAGATAATAGCCATCTGTAATACCTCTTTTTCTTTCTATATAATGATGATAACGCAATCATCCTATTTTTTCAAGTTATTTGCTCAATTTGACTGGCTAGCAATCTGCAACAAAGCCTTCTCAAACAGGTAGCCTTTCTCATAAACTCCTGTCTTAATTTGGTAATCAGCTTGGATGAGATAACGAATAGAATTCTGGAGAAAATCAAGGGATAGTCTTCGAGAATCACGAAGGGCAAACTTGATTTGATAGGGATTCGGATTGCGACCAAGATAGTGACCCAAACTGCTGACCATCTGAGACTCTGTCTGACAAGATTCTTGCAAAATTTTTACCTGTGTATAGAGTCTGAACTGCCCCAACATAATGGCAATCAGTTTAATCTCATCTTCTCCCTGCACAGTCAAATCTTTGACTAAATCACGTGCCTGATCAATCTTCTTAGTCAATATTAACTGAGTTAAATCAAAGATATTATCCTGCAAAGTCTTTGGTATGGCTTCAACAATGTCTTCTTCGGTAATCCGGTCATCATCCTTATAAGACTGTAAGAAGAGTAGATTTTTCTGAATTTCACTGAATTGAAAACCTGATTTAATAAGCAACTGTTCGAAGGATTTTCCATCAAAGGTCAGTCCTTGTTCTTGAGACCACTTTTGAAAATAGGATCGCATCTCTTGCTCTTTTGGTTCAAGGGCTTCAAAAATCTTGGCATCCCTCTTTAGAATTTTAACTAGACGCCGCTTGCTGTCTAGTTTACCTTCAGCAAAAATAACTAATTTACTCGTCGGAGATGGGTTTTCCAAATATTCTTCAAAAGCCTTAAGCTCGTCATCAGATAGATAGCGTTTTTTAGCTGTTGTTATATCAAGAAAATGATCTAAAATAACAATTTTTTCATCCGCAAAGAAAGGAAGACTGACCAGCTCTAGTTCCAAGCTTTTGTAGTCTACTTCTTTCATATCAAAATAAGCAAAGTTCAAATCAGCAGAATCGTAGCCGATTTGCTTTAGCACCTGAGTTTTCATGACTTCATACTGTCCTTGATCAGCTCCTGTAAACAAGGTCAAACTAGGTAAGTTTGATAAAGATAGCTTTTGGCTTTCTTCTATTGCTAGCATCATTTCTCCTTTCTTTTTAGTTTCGCTTTTATTTAATCAATATAATTCAATTTACCACGGAAATCTTCAAGGCTTTCATAACCTTTTTCCTTCATAATTTCTTTAAGTTCGTTTGTAATGCGATCAAAAGCACCTACACCTTCTTTGTGCAGGGTAGTTCCTACCTGCACCATGCTGGCACCACATAGGATATGTTCAAAGGCATCACGTCCTGTTAATACTCCACCAGTTCCGATGATTTGAATTTCTGGATTCAAGCGTTGATAAAAAGCATGGACATTAGCAAGGGCTGTTGGTTTGATGTATTCTCCACCAATCCCACCAAAGCCATTCTTAGGACGAATCACGACTGACTCATCTTCTATATAAAGACCATTTCCAATAGAGTTAACACAATTGACAAACTTGAGCGGATATTTGTTAAAGATCGCTGCAGCCTGGTCAAAATGAACAATATCAAAATAAGGTGGAAGCTTAATTCCTAATGGTTTTGTAAAATACTCAAAGACTTCTGACAAGATACGGTCTGTAGTTTCAAAGTCATAGGCAATCTGAGGTTTACCAGGAACATTTGGACATGAGAGATTGAGTTCAGTTAGACCACGAAAATCACTCTCTTGAACCTTTTTCAAAATGGTATGAGTTTCCTCTGGAGACATTCCAACTAATGATAAAAAGAAGGTACGATTTGCTTCCTTTTCTTGTAACTCTAAAAGATAGTTTAAGTAATAATCTAAACCATTATTTGGTAGCCCCATGGAGTTGATAGAACCGAGTGGAACATCTTGATAACGTGGTTCCGGATTTCCCTGACGAAATTCCAAGGTTGCTGTTTTAGTGACAAAGGTTCCCGCTGCTGAGTTTTTGACACCTTCCAACTCCTCAACTGTCATACAAGCAACTCCTGCTGCATTCATCAAGCAATTGTCAAACTCAAAACCAGCAATCTGTGTTTTAGTTGATACCATGATTCTGTTCCTCCAGATTCCTTTTTATGTCTATTATTATACCATACTTTGACTTTTGCTTTTCAATAAAACCATTTCCATAGAAAAGGTTCGTTTTTTAGCATGTTTTGAATCAGTCATTTTAAATTGAAAGAATTTTTAGAAAATTTGTGTTTTTTTCTTTACACTGAAAAAATTTTCTGCTATAATGTCTCATGTAATAAAATATGACAACAAAAAGGAGAACGATATGACATCTGCTAAAGAATATATCCAAAGCGTGTTTGAAACTGTAAAAGCTCGTAACGGGCATGAGGCTGAATTTCTCCAGGCGGTTGAAGAATTCTTCAGCACTTTGGAGCCTGTCTTTGAAAAACACCCTGAGTATATTGAAGAAAATATCTTGGCACGTATCACAGAACCTGAGCGCGTGATTTCTTTCCGTGTTCCTTGGGTTGACCGTGATGGAAAAGTTCAAGTTAACCGTGGTTACCGTGTTCAATTTAACTCAGCTGTTGGACCATATAAAGGTGGACTTCGTTTCCACCCAACTGTAAACCAAGGGATCTTGAAATTCCTCGGATTCGAACAAATCTTTAAAAACGTTTTGACTGGACTTCCAATCGGTGGTGGTAAAGGTGGATCAGACTTCGATCCTAAAGGCAAAACTGATGCTGAAGTGATGCGCTTCTGCCAAAGCTTCATGACTGAATTGCAAAAATACATCGGACCATCTCTTGACGTACCTGCTGGTGATATCGGTGTTGGTGGACGTGAGATTGGTTACCTTTACGGACAATACAAACGCCTCAACCAATTTGATGCTGGTGTCTTGACTGGTAAACCTCTTGGATTTGGTGGTAGCTTGATCCGTCCAGAAGCAACTGGTTACGGTTTGGTTTACTACACTGAAGAAATGCTCAAGGCAAACGGAAACAGTTTTGCAGGTAAGAAAGTGGTTATTTCTGGTTCTGGTAACGTTGCTCAGTTTGCCCTTCAAAAAGCAACTGAACTTGGTGCTACAGTTATTTCTGTATCTGACTCAAATGGTTATGTCATTGATGAAAATGGTATCGACTTTGACCTTTTGTCAGATGTTAAAAACAACCGTCGTGCTCGTTTGACTGAGTACGCTGCAGAAAAACCAACTGCTACTTACTACGAAGGTTCTGTATGGACTTACACCGGAAACTACGATATCGCTCTTCCATGTGCGACTCAAAACGAGATCAACGGTGAAGCTGCGAAACGCTTTGTTGCTCAAGGAGTTATCTGTGTATCTGAAGGTGCTAACATGCCTAGCGACCTTGAAGCTATCAAAGTCTACAAGGAAAATGGAATCCTTTACGGACCTGCCAAAGCTGCCAATGCTGGTGGGGTAGCTGTATCAGCTCTTGAAATGAGCCAAAACAGCCTTCGCCTTTCATGGACACGTGAAGAAGTTGACGGTCGTTTGAAAGATATCATGACTAACATCTTCAACACTGCTAAAACAACTGCAGAAACTTACGGTCTTGGTACTGACTACCTTGCAGGTGCAAACATTGCAGCCTTTGAAAATGTAGCAAACGCTATGATTGCTCAAGGGATTGTTTAATTCTAAAAATGAACTCCTCACAATTCGTGGGGAGTTTTTCTGATGCAAAAAATACCTACCCAAATGGATAGGTATTTTTAGATTACAATTTACCTGCTACAGCATCCAATAATTCTTGAATTTTTGCTTGGTTGCTTCCTCCTGCCATGGCCATGTCTGGTTTTCCACCACCACGTCCATCGACGATTGGAGCCAATTCTTTGACAAGGTTTCCTGCGTGTACCTCTTTTGTCTTGCTGGCTACAAGGACATTGACTTTGTCACCGATTGCTGCGACAAGAACAAGCACATCAGAGTAATCTTTTTGTTTCCAGTTATCCGCAAAGGTACGAAGGGCACCTGCATCTGATACAGAAACTTGGCTGGCAATGTAACGAAGTCCGTTTGCTTCTTGAACATTCTTGAAGACATCACCTGCTGCCGCTGCTGCTGCTTTTTCCTTCAATTCTGCATTTTCTTTTTGCAATTGACGAAGTTGTTCCTGAAGTCCTTCAACTTTGTGAGGTACTTCTTTGAGTTGAGGTGCTTTCAAGGTTGCTGCTACTGCTTTCAGTGCATCTTCTTGTTCACGATAAGCTTCAAAGGCTTCCTTACCAGTCACTGCCAAGATACGACGAGTTCCTGATCCAATCCCTTCTTCTTTGACAATCTTGAAGAGACCGATTTCAGAAGTGTTACCTACGTGAGTACCACCACAAAGTTCAACTGAGTAGTCACCAATCGTCACAACACGAACTTCCTTACCGTATTTCTCACCAAAGAGGGCCATAGCTCCCATTTCTTTGGCTGTGTCGATATCAGTCTCAACAGTTTTGACTACAATAGCTTCCCAGATCTTCTCATTGACTTGTTGCTCAATAGCACGCAATTCTTCTGGTGTCACGGCTTGGAAGTGGGTGAAGTCAAAGCGGAGGAATTCTACTTCATTAAGTGAACCTGCTTGAGTTGCATGGTGGCCAAGGATATTGTGAAGGGCTGCATGGAGCAAGTGAGTTGCTGTGTGGTTCTTCATGACACGGTGACGACGATTACTATCGATGACCAAAGTGTATTCTTGGTTTAAAGCAAGAGGAGCAAGAACTTCAACGGTGTGCAATGCTTGTCCGTTTGGTGCTTTTTGAACGTCTGTTACAGTCGCTACAACATTTCCTGCAGCATCCAAGATTTGACCGTGGTCCGCAACTTGTCCACCCATTTCAGCGTAGAATGGTGTTTCTGCAAAGATAAGTGAAGCAGTTCCTTCTGATACACTTTCTACTTCAGCATTGTTCGCTACGATAGCCACTAACTTAGAAGACAATTGGCTAGCATTGTAGTTGAAGACACTCTCAACAGTAATGTTTTGAAGGGTTTCGTTCTGCATACCCATAGATCCGCCTTTGACAGCAGACGCACGCGCACGTTCTTGTTGTTCCTTCATGGCTGCTTCAAATCCTTCACGGTCTACAGTCATTCCTGCTTCTTCAGCGATCTCTTCTGTCAACTCTACTGGGAATCCGTATGTATCATAGAGTTTAAAGACATCTTGACCAGCAATGACAGATTGTCCTTTTTCTTTCAAGTCTGCTACGATACCCTGGGCAAAGTGTTGACCTGAGTGAAGAGTACGAGCAAATGACTCTTCTTCACTCTTAACGATTTTCTCAATAAAGTCACGTTTTTCAAGAACTTCTGGGTAGTAGCTTTCCATGATTTTTCCAACAGTTGGAACGAGTTTGTAAAGGAAAGGCTCATTGATACCCAATTTTTGACCATGCATAGAGGCACGGCGGAGAAGACGACGGAGGACATAACCACGACCTTCATTTCCAGGAAGGGCACCATCACCGATGGCAAATGAAAGAGAACGGATATGGTCTGCAATAACCTTGAAGCTCATGTTGTCGCCATCTTGATCGTAAACCTTACCAGATAATTTCTCAACTTCACGGATGATCGGCATGAAGAGGTCTGTTTCAAAGTTTGTCTTAGCCCCTTGAATAACTGCCACCAAACGCTCCAAACCAGCGCCCGTATCAATGTTTTTGTGTGGCAATTCCTTGTACTCGCTACGAGGAACAGCAGGGTCTGCGTTAAATTGTGACAAAACGATGTTCCAGATTTCGATATAACGATCATTTTCGATATCTTCTGCAAGAAGACGAAGACCGATATTTTCTGGGTCAAAGGCTTCTCCACGGTCGAAGAAGATTTCTGTATCAGGTCCAGAAGGTCCAGCACCGATTTCCCAGAAGTTATCTTCGATTGGGATCAAATGACTTGGATCTACTCCCACTTCAATCCAGCGGTTGTATGAATCTTTGTCATCTGGATAATAAGTCATGTAAAGTTTGTCTTTAGGGAAGTCAAACCACTCAGGACTTGTTAAAAGCTCATATGCCCATGTAATGGCTTCGTCACGGAAGTAATCCCCGATTGAGAAGTTCCCCAACATTTCAAACATAGTATGGTGACGAGCAGTCTTCCCTACGTTTTCGATATCGTTGGTACGGATGGCTTTTTGCGCATTGGTAATCCGTGGGTTTTCAGGGATAATAGTTCCATCAAAGTATTTTTTAAGAGTGGCAACCCCTGAGTTGATCCACAAAAGTGTTGGGTCGTTTACTGGAACCAAACTCACTGATGGTTCTACAGAGTGGCCTTTTGTAGCCCAGAAATCAAGCCACATTTGGCGGACTTGTGCACTAGATAATTGTTTCATATGTATCTCCTTTTTACTAATTTGATTGGCTTTCTAGCATTTCCACATAGTCGATAGCGACACAGAGGGAAATGACTAGGTCTGCATAAGATTCGTCATAGACGGTTACGGTATAGGTAGAGGTTAAATGGAAAAGTTCCTTGGCAATCTCCGCAATTACTTGGTCACGATCGTCTAGCAATTTAAAATTCAAATCCCAGACATTTCCTTCGATACGAAGACCGAGATTGTCAAACTCATACTTATCTCTGAAGAAAGTCAACTTCTTTCGGATATAAAAATGATCTCCATTACTGAGTTGAATCTCAAAACGAGGTAGAAAAGTTAAGACTTCCTTACTAATCTCACTGACCTGTTCACCAGCAACATCATAGATGGTAAAGGTTTTAGGAATCTTAAAAAAAGAACCTTCAACCTGATAGGCGACATTGCCCAACTCATCCTTGATATCAAAGCGTTCACCACCTAGGCGAAATTTTTGTTTAACAAGAAATGTTCTCATAAACACCTCCAAAAATAAAAGACAAATCCATGTCACGAAGGGCGAAAAACCGCGGTACCACCTTCATTCAATGAACTTGTCATTCTTTCGTTCTTATGCAATTGTTGGATTGAGTAGCATGACTTTCTATCTTAGATGGCTCGCAGCACCGCCAATTCTCTGAACTAAGATGGAGAGAAAATCAATTCTCAACTTTCTTATTATATCGTTTTTTTAAGTCTGCGTCAACTGGAAATAATCCTCATTTAAATAACCAACTCCCTAAATCTCTGGTTACTTTTTCAGAATATATTTTTTCTTACTGCCATTTTTCTTTTTATCCCAACTTTTATTCCAAAGTTTTGAATTGTTAAAGATAGCTTCGAAAATATTTACAAATATAAAGAACCCTATCACCAAATGTATGGAATCAGTTGTTAGGTATTGTCGATCCAAACCATCCTTTAGAGAGAATAGTATAACAGTTTGCTGAACAATCAAAAAGGTTGGCCAATAACTTTTTTTGAAAAAAGTAGACATTTTCATGATTTGTTATCGCTTTCTATTATTATAAACTTAGTATACTACTAGGCTATAAAATAAGCAAATAGGATAGTAAAAATACACAGCTATAGAACTATTCAAAAAACGAACCAATTTAACTGATTCGTTCTTTTTGTTTACTCCTACTTTCGATACATCTTAAATTGTAGGAAGAGGTCGCTGTAGATTCCTGTCCATTTATGATCAAATTTCTCATAAACTTCTAGGTGTTTCATAGTGTCTGCATCTGGATAAAAGGACTTGTCCTCTTTTGTCTCCTCTGGAAGCATTTCCTTAGCAGCATTGTTTGGTGTTGAATAGCCGACATACTCTGCATTTTTTAGAGCATTTTCAGGCTTCAACATGAAATTGATAAAGGCATAAGCCGCATCTTGGTTTTTAACTGTCTTTGGTATCACCATATTGTCAAACCAGAGATTACTTGCCTCTGTCGGTACGACATAGCGGAGATTTTCATTTTTCTCCAGCATCTGGCTGGCTTCCCCTGAGAAGGTCACACCAATGGCAGCATTGTTCTGAATCATGTAACCCTTCATCTCATCCGCCACAATAGCCTTGATATTTGGAGTTAGCTTGTAGAGCTTATCGACCGTTTCCTCCAACTGCTGTGGATCTTTAGAGTTGAGGCTATAGCCTAGTGAGTTAAGACCTAAACCAAGTACTTCACGCGCCCCATCAAAAAGCATAATAGAGTTTTTATACTCTGGCTTCCAAAGGTCGTCCCAATGTTCAGGCGCTTCTTCCACCATAGTTTCATTGTAGACGATTCCCAAGGTCCCCCAGAAGTATGGGATAGAGTACTGGTTGTTGGGATCAAAGGATTGGTTGAGAAATTCAGAACCGATATTCTCAATGCCCTCAATCTTACTATAATCCAGTGGAACTAGAAGGTCTTCATCCTTCATCTTGTTAATCATGTACTCACTTGGGATGGCAATATCATAGGTTGTCCCCCCCTGCTTAATCTTGGTATACATGGCTTCGTTGGAGTCAAAGGTCTCATACTGGACTTGGATTCCTGTTTCTTCTGTAAATTTCTCCAGAAGTTCAGGGGCGATATAGTCTCCCCAGTTGTAGATAACCAATTTTTGACTATCGCGACTATTGATTTTACTGTCAAGATGGTAAGAAATTCCCCACAAAACAAGGATAATGGCTAGAATTCCTGCTAAAAATGAATAGAGTCGTTTCATGCTTGCTCCTCCTTCTCACGTGAAATGAAGTAATATCCGACAACTAGGATAATACTAAAGAGAAAGACCAAGGCTGAAAGAGCATTGATTTCTAGCGAAATTCCCTTACGAGCTCGAGAGTAGATCTCGACTGAGAGGGTTGAAAAACCATTTCCCGTTACAAAGAAGGTCACAGCAAAGTCATCTAGTGAATAGGTGAAAGCCATAAAGTAGCCTGCGATAATAGAAGGCGTTAGGTAAGGGAGCATGATTTCCTTGAACATTTGGAACTGACTAGCCCCAAGGTCATAGGCCGCATGAATCATATCTCCATTCATCTCTTTCAATCGAGGCAAGACCATGAGCACTACGATTGGAATTGAGAAGGCAACGTGACTGGACAAGACTGTCAGAAAACCAAGCGAAAACTTGAGTTGGGTAAAGAGAATTAAGAAGCTGGCACCAATCATAACGTCGGGTGCAACCATCAAAATATTATTGAGAGATAGAAAGGCTTCTTGGTACTTTTTACGTGATTGATAGATGTAGATAGCACCAAAGGTACCAATCACTGTCGCAATCAGGGCTGATAGGAAGGCTAGTAAGAAGGTTTGAACTAAAATTAACATGAGCCTTCCATCACCAAACATAGCCTCAAAGTGAGTCCAGCTAAAACCTGTAAAGCTATTCATATCATCCCCGGCATTAAAGGCATAGCCGATCAGGTAAAAGATTGGCAAATAAAGGACGATAAAGACAAAGGCTAGGTAAAGATTCGATAATTTTTTCATCGTTCTCTCCTTTCCTTAGTCACCCACATGGTGATAAACATAGTCAGGATAAGAACAACACCGATAGTTGAACCCATGCCGTAGTTGTCATTGGTCAAGAAGTTCTGCTCGATTGCAGTCCCCAAAGTAATCACTCGATTTCCCCCAATCAAACGGGTCAACATGAAGAGACTCAAACTTGGGATAAAGACAGATTGAACCCCACTTCTTACCCCATTCATAGACAGAGGGAAGATGACATGGCGGAAGGTTTCCCACTTGGTTGCACCAAGGTCATAGCTAGCATTGATGAGATTGTTATCCATATCATCCAAGACATTGAAGATGGGCAAAATCATAAATGGAAGCTCGATGTAGCTTGCGACAAAGATAAAGGAGAAATCTGTAAATAGCAACTGCTGAGAACCAATTCCGATAAATTCTAAGAATTGGTTAATAGAGCCATTTTGACCAAAAATCCCGATAAAGGCATAAGCCTTAAGGAGAAGATTAATCCAGGTTGGCAAGATAATCAGCATGAGCCAGAGTTGACGGTGTTTGAGACGAGTCAAAAAGAGGGCTGTCGGATAACTGATAAGAAGCGTCACTAGAGTCACAATCCCAGCATAGAGAACTGAGTTGAAGCTCATTTTGAGGTAGGTTAAGTTTTGCGACGCAAAATAGGATTTATAGTTTTCTAAACTAAACTGGCCTTCGATGTTGAAAAATGATTGTCCAAAAATCAAGACCAAGGGTGCCAATACAAAGAGTGCAATCCAAAGCATGTAGGGCACTACAAAGAGTTTAGAGGTTGTTTTCTTCATCTCTTTCCTCCTCAATAGCGTTAATCAAACCTGCTTCATGCTCTTCGATTTCTACGTATTCTTCGATACGAGCATCGAACTCTTCTTCTGTTTCATTGAGACGCATGATGTGGATGTCTTCTGGTTCAAAGTCCAGACCGATTTCCTCACCAACGATGGCCTTACGAGTCGAATGAATCATCCATTCATTGCCAAGTTCATCATAAGCAATAATCTCATAATGAACCCCACGGAAAAGCTGGGTATCGACCTTAACTTGAAGTTTTCCTTCTTCTGGAAGAGTAATGCGCAAGTCCTCTGGACGAATAACGACTTCGACCGGTTCATTTGGCTTCATCCCACCGTCGACCGCTTCAAATCGTTTGCCATTGAACTCGACCAAGTAGTCCTCAATCATGGTTCCTGGCAAGATATTTGATTCACCGATGAAGGTGGCTACAAAGTGGTTAATGGGCTCATCATAGATATCAACTGGTGTACCAGACTGAACGATTTCACCGTCATTCATAACAAAAATCCAGTCGCTCATGGCCAAGGCTTCTTCCTGATCATGAGTAACAAAGACAAAGGTGATACCCAAACGTTGTTGCAGTTCACGTAGTTCGTACTGCATGTCTGTCCGCAACTTCAAGTCAAGTGCTGATAAAGGCTCATCCAAGAGCACCACACGAGGCTGGTTGATAATCGCACGCGCAATAGCTACACGCTGACGTTGTCCTCCAGATAACCTACGGATAGAACGTTTTTCATATCCTTCAAGCTGTACCATCTTGAGAACTTCTAAGACACGTTTTTCGATTTCTTTTTTATCGACCTTGCGTAATCGCAATGGAAAGGCAACATTTTCAAAGACATTCATGTGCGGGAACAAGGCGTAAGATTGGAAGACTGTATGAACATCACGTTTATTGGTCGGGATGTCATTGATACGAACACCGTCTAGCAAAATATCACCCGTCGTTGCATCAAGCAAACCTGCAATGATATTTAGGATGGTTGATTTTCCTGAACCAGAAGCTCCTAGCAGTGTATAAAATTTTCCTTCTTCCAACTCAAAGTTAATATCCTTGAGAACTTTAGTGTCACTATCTTCAAAAACTTTAGAAACGTTTCTGAATTCGATAATTGGTTTTTTCAATTCCTCTAAATTCCTTTTTCTTCGTAAATTAACAGATTGGGACCTTGTTAAATGCTAGCAATAACTATAAGGAATTGACCCAAACCATATCTAGCGATAAAATCCCAATTTTTGTATAATGTTTAATAATAATGTTATTCGTGTTCACCCAAGATACGAACTTCTCGCTCAAGAGTAACACCCGAGTGTTCTTTAACTTTTTCAATGACAGACTCAATCAAGTCTTCATAATCTCTAGCAGTTCCATCAGCAACATTAATCATAAAACCTGCGTGCTTTTCTGAGACTTCAACGCCACCGATACGGTAGCCCTTCAAACCAGCTTCTGAAATCAATTGCCCTGCAAAATGACCTACCGGACGTTTAAAGACTGAACCACAAGAAGGATACTCTAAAGGTTGCTTGAGTTCACGAAGGTGGGTCAAACGTTCCATTTCTTGCTTGATGACTTGGTGATTACCTGGAGCTAAGGCAAACTTAGCAGATAGGACTACTGCCCCTGACGCTTGAATGGCTGAATGACGATAACCAAAGGTCAAGTCTTTAGCAGATAGGGTTTCGATTTCACCTTCCTTAGTCAAGATTTGACAAGACTGGAGAACATGAGCAATCTCACCACCATAAGCGCCAGCATTCATAAAGACAGCACCACCGACGCTTCCTGGAATACCACAAGCAAACTCAAAGCCAGTCAAACTATGACGTAGGGCAATACGAGTAGTTTCAATCAAGTTAGCTCCAGCTTCTGCCTCAATGGTATAGCCATCAACAGAGACATTATTAAGCTTGTCACACATGATTACAAAGCCAGGAACTCCGCCTTCTCGGACGATAATGTTACTGGCATTTCCAAGAACCATCCAAGGAATGTTTTCCTGATTGGCAAACTTGACTACACGAGCCATCTCATAGCGATTGCGTGGAAAAACTAAATAATCTGCCTTCCCTCCAACTTTGGTATAGGTATAAGTTTTTAGCGGTTCATCGAATCGAATATCGATTCCTTCTAGTGTTTCTTTTAGTTTATCTAATACGGTCATTTTTCTAATCCTTTTATAAAATTCATTCCATTATACCATTTTTAGCTCTATTTTTCGATGATTTGGTTAGCTTTTTCAAAAGCTCAAACTAAAAAGAGGATGAACCTCTTTTTTGTATTATTGCTTTTTATAAAAGATCGATTTTGTAAAGTAAATAAAAATAATAACTTCCACTGCTAACAATCCTTCTACGAGAAGGGGATTTGACAACCAGCCAACTTGAGATAGGCTCGGAGCCAAATCAAATAGGGCGTGTAAACCATAAGCAGCTACCAGGTAAATCCATTTCTTTTGGCGAACTGCTTGATAAACCCAGAAAGAGAGACCGATTTGCATAACAAGAGCAAGCACACGCTCAACACCGAGTAAATAAACCTGCCATCCAGATAGAGATTGTACTGTTTCAAGTGTATTTTGGGGAAGGAGATTTGCCAAATCTGGATTTGAAGACTCTAATAACGAAAAGAGAATCAAAAGACTAATCAAGCTTCCCATTCCGAGGTAGAGCAATTCCAAGCCACCATGTCCCAATCCATAAGCAAGGGCATCAGAATCTTCCAAAGTTCTTTTCTTCTCTAACCATTTAAAGAAAATAAGTCGAGCTGTTTCTTCAAACAAAGCAGCCATACAGATCCCGTAAATCACATAGAGAAGGGGATTTTCCGTCATTAGTGGAACTGTCCCATCCTTTCGTGGATGAAGAACCAAGAGATGAACGATTTTCTCTAAGACCTGAGATGAAGCAAAAAATGCAACTGCCCCAAGTCCCAAAACTGCAAAATTAATCTTGTATTTCTTTCTTGCATACCAAACTGCTGCAACGAGGACGGCAAACAAGACCAGCATCGTTATTATTACATGAATTTTCATATTTGACTCCTATTATTCTGCCTGTTCGATATCTTTTTTCATCTCGTCAACGTTAAACTTAGCAAAGAGGTACTGACGATCCTGAACAGGAAAACGTTGATCCAACTGGTCAACTGCACCCACTTCTACAATACCTTCCTTGATGACAAAATCCATAACATGGCCACCAAAGGTTAGGTCATCTGAGATAAAGTGTAGATGGTAACCAGCAACACTAACTCCATGGAATATTTCAGGTGTCCAAAAACCAACGATAGTTCCCGAGACATTGTCGCAGCTATATTCAGGCTGATGCGTCGCAACCTCAGCAAACTTCGTTTCAGTTGTTGATTTTGGAATCATACGAACATGCATGTGTTTAAAATCACCATGAATCTTGATGGAACGGAAAAGATTCTCTCCATCATAATAGGACTCAATACGTTTTTCAAGTTCCTGATCAGTCATTTCAAAACGCTGACGGAAAATAACTTCTGCCTGGTGGGGTACAACTGCTGCATAGGGGATCAAAGCATCTGGTGAAACTTCCACAATTTCAGGTTTCTCACCTGATCCCTTAGCCTGATAAGCTTTCCCATCTAAGACAATCAATTCTCCATCGATAGAATCCAGGGTTCCTAATCCTAAATCACCATGTTCAAGTAACTCACCAACTGTCATGGTCCCACCGTAAAGTCCCGCCATCAAGGCTCCCAAAGTATTATATTGGAATAATTTTACTGGTTCTTGCACCTTCATCATCTCACTCTTCTTTGAAAATTTTACTTACTAAGTATATCACATTTCTGATTAGAATTGAATGCCAGACTGCCTTTTAATACTCAATAAAAATCAAAGAGCAAACTAGGAAACTAGCCGCAGGTTGCTCAAAACACTGTTTTGAGGTTGTGGATAGAACTGACGAAGTCAGT
>NZ_JUOS01000053.1 GCF_001075875.1 Streptococcus oralis | reverse complement strand
ACGTTTTGCAGACCAAACATCCAAGCAGTCTGGCAAACGTTTTGTGCTTGTTGTGTCGTATCCAGTTTT
This sequence comes from Streptococcus oralis, assembly GCF_001075875.1. Lineage (GTDB taxonomy): Bacteria > Bacillota > Bacilli > Lactobacillales > Streptococcaceae > Streptococcus > Streptococcus oralis_I. Next base: position 11,257 of record NZ_JUOS01000053.1, on the reverse strand, counting down.
TTCATAAGCAAGGAGCAGACCAGCTTTTGGAGCAAGTGCCTTTGTAGCTGGAAGTCCGTATTCTGGGTCAAGAAGCATTGATGAAGCGTATTTTGTCAATTCATCCGCTACCAATACTTTAAGTTCTTCCATTTGAGCTACTGTTGGCTCCTCTGTTTGGTATTGAGCCATGAGGCGTTTCAAAGCACCACGTTGGTCAAAAGCAAGAGCTGAGATGATACCATTTTCGTCTGAGAGTTTTTGCAAGCAAGCAAGTTTATTTGGGCTTAATGTTAATTTACTCATAGATTCTTCCTTATTTTTCAAATTCGTGAATAATAACACCTTGAACAACACGGTTAACTGTACCTGTAGGTGATGGTGTATCTGGTCTGTTACCAACTTTAAGTGAAGTCAAGAGAGCAAATAATTGACCATAAACAATGTAAGGGAAGACACGGTAAACGTCATTCAGAACCCCACCGCATCCAAGTGCTACTTCCTTAACATTTTCAAGTCCGAAGGCTTGATCGCTCAAGAGAACAACACGACGAGCAATTTGGTCTCCTGCAACTTCACGAACCAAGTCCAAGTCGTACTTACGAGTATAATCTGTTGTCGTACCAAATACCAAAACAACTGTATCTTCGTTGATCAGAGATTTTGGACCGTGACGGAAGCCAACTGGGCTTTCATACATAGTCGCAACCTGACCAGCAGTCAATTCCAAAATCTTCAGTTGCGCTTCATGAGCAAGTCCGAAGAATGGGCCTGCACCTAGGTAAATCACTCGGTTAAAGTCTAGGTCTACCAACTCTTTGACATCTGCTACATTATCAAGGACTTTACGAGCTAAACTAGATAGCACTTCAAAACGTTCAGCTTTAACTGCAAATTCTGTTGGATCAAATACCAAAAGTGCTGTCAACATCATTGAAGTGAAGCTTGAAGTCATAGCAAAGCCAGCATCATTAGACGCAGCTGGTTGTAGCAACAAGAGGTTGCGGTCATCACCATGCGCTTGGAGAGCCAATTTCCCTTCAGCCGCACATGTGATAGTTACTTGATAAAGTTCATCAACCAAGGCCTTGGCCAAGTCAACTGTTGCCACACTCTCAGGTGAGTTCCCGCTACGCGCGAATGATACCAAAACAGTCGCCACATCTTTTTTCAAATAAGTTTGTGGGTTTGCTACGATATCAGTTGTCGCAATAGCATTAAAGTTCCATTTACGTTCATCATAAACTTCCTTGAAGTAAGGAACGAGAGTATCACCTACATAAGCAGAAGTTCCAGCACCAGTCAGGATAACCTTGATGTAGTCATGTTTGTCAGCAATTCCTTGCAAGAAGGCTGCAATTTCATCACGTCGTGCTTGATAAGCTTCAAAAGCTTCTTTCCAAACGTCTGGTTGTTGGTAAATTTCGCGAGTTGTGATTTCTGCCCCCAACTCAAGCAATTCTTCTTTTGTATAATCTAGCATTGAGTTCCTCTAATCTATTATTATATTGTTTTGTATTTAAAATATGGGAATGGGAGTAAGCCCCATTCCCATTTATATTCTATGAAATGTGTTCAAACAGTATTTCTGTTATTACACCTTATTCGTCTTCATCGTCATCGAAGCCAGCCAATAAATCATTAACTTTGACAATGCTTTCTGAAGCACGATTTTTATAATCTGCATCAGCTCCAGTTAGGCTTGCATTGATAAATTCAATAACCATTGGAAGATTCATTCCTGCATAAAGTTCGATGTCACGACCTTCCATAATCAGACGGCTCACCACGTTACATGGTGTTCCACCAAGGAGGTCAGCAAAGACTAGGAAATCATCCAAACCTTCGACAGCAGCTTCAAATTTCGCAGTGAAATCTTCTGGTCCATCTTCTGGAAGAAGAGCTACCGCATGAATGTTGTCTTGTGGACCCATAATCATTTCTGTGCTACCTTTAAGTTCTTCACAGAAACGTCCATGGCTCACTAAAATCAATGATTTACTCATAAATTATGCGCCCATTCCAAGTAAGAATTTACCGATGAATGAAAGTCCAACAGCAAGAGCAATGATAATACCGATTGCTTTAGTTGAGTTCATACCTTTCTTACCAAGCAACCAGAAGATGAATGCTGTGAAGATTGCTGGAAGCAAGCGTGGGAAGATTGAGTTCAAGATATCTTGGAAGTCAATCATTTTCTCACCGATTGGCAATTTGTATGAAATTTCAAAGTTGATCATTGTTGCTACAAGAGCACCCATCATGAATACACCAAGAACAGATGCAGCTTCAATCAAAGCTGTCAAAGTGCTTTGCATGTTGTTGATAAGGTTAACCCCTTCTTTGTAGGCAAATTCCAATTGTTTCCAACGGAAGATGTCATACGCTACTGCAACTGCGATCCAAAGGAAGATACCCCAAGGTTGACCAGCGATAGCCATTGTTGCAGCGATAGATCCCATGATAGCAGGTACAAGTGAACCAAAGATAGTATCTCCAAGAGGAGCGAATGGTCCCATCAAACCTGTCTTGATACCGTTAACCGCATCTTTTGAGCCAACGCCATCTTTTTCTTCCATAGCAAGGTCAAAACCAGCGATGATTGTGTGGAAGAATGGTGAAGTGTTGAAGAATTGAGTATGAACTTTCATCATTTCTTTCAACTCAGGAGTTCCATCTCCATACATTTTACGCAATTGTGGCAAGATCATGTAAAGGTAACCTGATGCTTGCATACGCTCGTAGTTCCATCCCAATTGGAAAGTGAACAAGCTACGTTTGTTAATTTGATTAAAATCTTCTTTTGTTAATTTGTAATTAGAATTCGTCATCTTCAATTTCCCCACTTTCTGATGGTGTAGAAGGTGCTGCTACAGCAACTTTTTGGCTGTTCTTGAAGTGAACAACTGCAAGGAAGATACCCACGATAGAGATACCGATCATAGACAATCCTTTGAAGTTGTTTGCAAAGCCAATTTTTTCAGCAACGTCAGCAGGAAGAGTGCCAATGATACCAGCAACTGCTCCACCAAGACCTGTTACGTATGAGTAAAGTACAGTCAACATAGCTGTCAAACCGAATCCCATAGCAAGGTAGTGAAGGTTACGTTTAACTGGAAGGTAACGAAGCAAGATAGCGAATCCAAGACCTGGAAGCATACGACCTGCAAGAGTCAAACCGTCTGCAACCCATTGGTATTCTTTAACAAGGTTTACAACACCTTGTACGAATTCTCCACCAAAAGCAAGGGCGAAGAATACTGGAAGGGCACGAGAAGCAGCCCATGGAAGCGCACCAAGAAGGTAGTTACGTTCGATAGCTTTATAGTCAAAGCGTTCGATCGCAGCATCAATACGGTGTGCGAAGAATGTAGTAGTCATACGACCAAGTACGTCGAAGTAAGTCAAAAGTGCCGCTACTGGTACAGCGATTGTAGTGATCGCAAGATCTGTTTCGATACCTTGTGAAACTGAGAAAGCTGTCGCAAGAACCGCACCAGAAGTTGCGTCGATACGAGAAGCACCACCGAAGGTACCTACCCCAAGGACAAACAACTGCAAGCTACCACCGATAAACAAACCAGTTGTCAAATCTCCCATGATCAAACCAGTAATGAAACCAGCGAATACAGGGGAACCTGCAGAAGAAACGATCGTCAACTCATCACAGATTTGATAAGCTGAGTACAGAGTGAGAAGTAAAATTTGCCACCATTGTATCATAACAATGACCTCCTAAAAATTTTTTCCTATTTTAATAAGCTCAAAAAGTCTGAAACTGGATCATTTGGAACCATTTGAGCAGTAAGTTTAACACCTTTTTCCGCCAATTTGTGGAAATCTTCTACGTCTTTATCTACAACGTTGATTGAACGTGTAATAGAACGTGTTTCTGGTGTTTGAGACATATTACCAACATTGACTGCTTCAAGCGGTACCCCTGCTTCCACTAATCCAAGGAAGCGGTCTGGTTTACGAGCAACGATAAACAAACGTTGGCTATCATATTTTCCAGCAAGGATATTGGCTGCAGCTTTTTCAACTGGCAAAATACTAAGTTTTACACCTGGTGGTGTTGCAAGTTTCAATCCGCTCTTTTCAACATCGTTGTTAACAACTTCATTGTCAACGACCATGATACGTGAAACATTCAGTTTAGCAGACCAAAGGTTTGCTACTTGTCCGTGGATCAAACGTCCATCAATACGGCATCCTACAATTGTCATAAATTTTCCCCCTTTATATGTTTTAGTGTAGGTTTACGAGTTAAGTGTATGTGATCTCTATATTCCCCTTCAGTTTCAAAGATAATGATGCGGTTAGCACCTTCCTTGAGATAGCTGTGCGGAATATAAAGCGATAAGGTTGGACCAACATTCCAGAAACGTCCGAGATGATGGCCATTGACATAGGCAATCCCTTTACCAAACTCAGATAGTTCTAAGTAGGTGTCCTTCGGAGCCTCAACTTCAAAGTCATAGGCGTAAAAGGCAGGTTGTCCTTCTGTCCATCCTTTTGAGAAATCAATCTTTTCAGGATTATCTAGTGGAAGCGAATAGTGTTCCCAGTTCAGCATGAAGTGTAGGTCTTTGCAGACACCTGTACGAATCCCTTTTCGTTGTGTATCTGCTAGGAACTTATGCCCGTAATTGACACGCCCCATATTTTCTACCAGGACATCAAAACGAGAGAGCGCTTTCTTTTCTCCTTGATAGAAGATGTCCTCACCAATTTCTGTCTGGTACTGAGTTGTAACCCATTTACCATCTACAAATAGCTGAGCTCTGTCTCGACCGTCAATGATACGGATACGTTCTTCTTCTGCATCCCAACTAGCTTCTGTACGATAGAGTAGATAACCGTAGCTTTGTCCCAACTCTTCCATTTTCTTAGGATAGAGACTTTCAGTTGGACTTGTTAGGCTATCCAAGGTTTCAAATAGAGAAACTTTCTCAACCAGTGGAATGTTTTCAACTTCCATGCTCTCTTTGTAAAGTGGTTCTAATTGTGGATACTCAGGATAGTAAGTCGCCATCATTTCCTTAACTGCCATGTATTTAGCAGTTGGATTGCCAGCTTCATTAAGGAGAGCGTCATAATCATAAGATGTTACTTGTGGTAAATCAATAGTTCCTCGAGCTGAACAACCATTCATAAAACCAAAGTTGGTTCCACCGTGGAACATGTAAAGGTTGATAGAGCCTTGCTCTAGTACCTCATGTACGGCTTCCGCTAACTCCTCTGGCTCACGCGTGATGACTGGTTCTTTCCATCGATTAAACCATCCATCCCAGAATTCCATACACATGAGTGGCCATTTCTTGTCATACTCATCAAAGAACTCTTGCATTTGCGAGAAGTTAAAGTTTGCTTTTGAACCAAAGTTCCCTGTCACAAAGAGATCATCTTCAATCAAGGTACCAGCTTTCAGAGTTGCTCGCCATGGACCATCAGATGTAAAGAGCGGACAAGTCACTGAACGTTCTTCCATCAATCGACGAATCTCACGCAAGTAGGTTTTGTCCTCACCGTATGAACCGTACTCATTTTCAACCTGCATCATGAGGATGTTACCACCATTATCCAACAATCTTGGAACAAGACGTGGAAGTAAATGATCATAGTAGCGTCCTACCATTTCTATAAAGGCTGGATCAGAGGAACGGATTCGCATGTCTTTATTTAAAAGCCATGCTGGTAAACCACCGAATTCCCACTCTGCACAGATAAAGGGAGATGGCCGAACAATAGCATACAAGCCTAAGTCCTGAGCTGTCTGAAGAAATTTTTCAATATCAAGATTGCCTTCAAAATTGAAGTTTCCTTCAGTTGGCTCATGTAAATTCCAAGCGACATATGTTTCAACAGTGTTAAAACCTAAAGCCTTGAGATTGTACAATGAATGATACCAGTCTTCTTCAGGAATTCTAAAATAATGAATGGCACCAGATAAAATTTTGAATGGTTCCCCATCTAGGTAAAAATCATCCTCAATTTTAAACCTTGTCATTTTACCACCCCATACTTTTTCGTTTGCGCTTTCATTTGTTGTTATATTAAATGATAAACTAATGAATCCATCTTGTCAATAGATTTTTCGAAAATTATTTAAAATTTTTCTTTTTTTTACTGAATTGTTTTCTAAAATTCTTGTAAAAAAATTTTTTCTTAAATATTTTCGATCTAGATAGCATAAATGTATGAGTTTTTAACCGTAAATAATATGTAAGTCAATCACTTAGAATATTATTTTATTTTTTTACATTATTTACTATCATTTTCAAACTATTTATGGTAAAATCGAAGATCGAGAAGGAAAAAATGAGGTGAAAATATGGCAATTCCAAAGTATCAATATATCAAAGATGAATTGAAAAACAAAATCATTTCAGGTCAATTTGCAAGTGGCGACAAGTTCTTCACTGAAGCAGAATTGATTGCAATGTATGACGTAAGTTCGATCACTGTTGTTCGCGCCTTAAACGACCTTGCTAAAGACGGTTATATTGTCCGCCAACAAGGAAAGGGAACCTTTGTGGCTCGCGCTCGCAAGCACAAACTCGTAGAATTTTCTGATGTAGAAATTTTTGAAACCAAGGACGATAAAGTCACTGTTCTTTCCATTGAACGCGGTAACGATCTTAACTACTTAGAAAAATTGGGATTGCGTGGCGATCAATTTTATTACAAAATCGAACGTATCCGTGAATCTAACGGTGTTACTTATATCTACCACACATCTTATATCCCTGAACAATACATCAATGCAAACTATCCAAATCTTGAATACTATAGTTCTATCTATAATCGTTTCAAATTGGACTACCACATTCACATGAATGACGAGCATTTTGAAGAAATCAATGAAATTGTATTTCCAACTCCAGAACATGCTGCTTCTATCCTAGGAATCGACGCTCAATTCCCAACTGTTCTCCAAACCAAGACAACTAAACTTGAGTCAACTGGCCAAGTGTTGGAATACATTGAAACTTACAAACGTTCTGATTTCTATAAGATTAAATTTATCTCATGTGATCGCGATCACTAAACATTAAAAAGTCTGAGACAATCGTTTCAGGCTTTTCTATTTTTCATTATAGCACGCCAGCTTTTAGTAGGAAATACCAAATGACTTTAAACTATAATTTGGAGAAATTTTACTAAAAACAGAGTAAAAATAAAAATTTAGTTCAAATTAAATAACTTCTTATATTTTTTTTAGGTATTTTATTAAAATACTTGACTTTACTAGATTCAGATAATACAATGGAATTAGTTTGTGAAAACGCTACCAAAATAATAAATTAGGAGGTTATTTAATGAAACCAGAAAATAAGCAGCGTTTCTCTATTCGTAAATACGCAATCGGAGCAGCTTCTGTCTTGATCGGCTTTGCCTTTCATGCGCAAGCTGTTGCCGCTGATGGAGTCGTACCTACTACAACAGAGAATCAACCTACTATCCAAGCTACAGGTGAATCGTCTCCACAGGCTAGCGAAGAAAAACTTGAAACTGGTCCTACACCAGAAGCCGTAGCTCCAGCAACTCCAGTAACAAACACTGAAGCACCAAAAGTTGAAGCTACTCCTGCACCTGTCGTAGAAAAAACTGTTGCAACCGAAGAAACTCCAGCAAAACCAGAAGTAACTGAAGAAGCTAAGCAGCCAGAACCAGAAAAGGTAGAAAGCAAAGAAATTGCTAAAGTTGAAGCTCCTGCAGTCACCACAGAGAGAGCAGCTCAAGTCAATGAAAAACTGGCTAAAAAGAAAATCGTTTCAATCGATGCAGGGCGTAAATACTTCTCTCCTGAACAACTGAAAGAAATCATCGACAAAGCCAAACACTATGGCTATACTGATCTTCATCTCCTAGTCGGAAATGATGGCTTGCGTTTTATGCTTGATGACATGTCTCTAACTGTAGGGGACAAAACTTATGCAAGCGATGATGTCAAACGCGCTGTTGAAAATGGAACCAATGCTTACTACAACGATCCAAACGGCAATCATCTAACTGAAAGCCAAATGACCGATTTGATTAACTATGCCAAGGATAAAGGTATTGGACTTATCCCATCTGTTAACAGTCCTGGCCACATGGACGCTATCCTTAATGCCATGAAAGAACTAGGTATTGAAAAGCCTAACTTTAACTATTTTGGTAAAGAATCAGCACGTACTGTTGACCTTGACAATGAAAAAGCTGTTGCCTTCACAAAAGCTTTGATTGATAAGTATGCAGGCTACTTTGCTGGTAAGTCTGAAATCTTCAACATCGGTTTGGATGAGTACGCTAACGACGCTACAGATGCTAAGGGATGGAGCGTGCTTCAAGCCTATAAATGGTATCCAGAAGATGGATTCCCAGACAAAGGCTATGACAAATTCATCGCCTATGCAAATGACCTAGCTCATATCGTCAAATCTCACGGTCTAAAACCTATGGCCTTCAACGACGGTATCTACTATAATAGCGATACAAGTTTTGGTACCTTTGACAAGGACATCATCGTCTCTATGTGGACTGGTGGCTGGGGTGGTTACGATGTCGCTTCTTCTAAGTTACTAGCTGAAAAAGGACACGAAATCCTCAATACGAACGATGCTTGGTACTATGTTCTCGGCCGTAATGCTGACGGACAAGGTTGGTACAACCTTGATCAAGGATTGAACGGCATTAAGAGCACACCGATCACTTCTGTACCAAAAACAGAAGGAGCTGACGTTCCTATTATTGGTGGTATGGTAGCAGCTTGGGCTGATACTCCATCTGCTCGCTACTCTCCATCTCGTCTCTTCAAACTCATGCGTCAATTCGCAAACTCAAATGCTGAATATTTCGCTGCTGATTACGAGTCTGCTGAACAAGCTCTGAAAGAAGTTCCAACAGACCTTACTCGCTACACAGAAGAAAGTATTGCAGCCGTTAAAGAAGCTGAAAAAGCCATCCGCTCTCTTGATAGCAACCTCAGCCGTGCTGAACAAGATACCATTGACCAAGCGATCGCAAAACTCCAAGAAGCTGTTGCTAACTTGACCTTCACTCCAGAAGCTCAAAAAGAAGAGGACGCTAAACGCGAAGTTGAAAAACTAGCTAAAAATAAGGTTATCTCTATTGATGCTGGTCGTAAATACTTCACTCTAGACCAACTTAAACGAATCGTTGACAAAGCCAGCGAACTTGGATACTCTGACCTTCATCTCCTCCTTGGAAATGATGGACTTCGCTTCTTACTTGATGATATGAGTATCTCAGCAAACGGCAAGACTTATGCAAGCGACGATGTGAAAAACGCCATCATCGAAGGAACAAAATCTTACTACGACGATCCTAACGGAACTACTTTGAACCAAGCCGAAATCACTGAGCTTATCCAGTATGCTAAAAACAAAGGTATTGGACTAATCCCAGCTATCAACAGCCCAGGTCACATGGATGCTATGCTGGTCGCTATGGAAAAATTAGGCATCGCAAACCCTCAAGCTAATTTTGACAAGGTTTCAAAAACAACTATGGACCTCGAAAACGAAGAAGCAATGAACTTTACAAAAGCCCTTATTGGCAAGTACATGGACTTCTTTGCAGGCAAGACTAAGATCTTTAACTATGGTACAGATGAGTATGCCAATGACGCTACCAACGCTCAAGGTTGGTACTACCTCAAATGGTATGGACTCTACGGTAAATTTGCGGATTACGCTAATAGTCTAGCTGCCATGGCTAAAGAAAAAGGTCTTCAACCAATGGCCTTTAACGACGGCTTCTACTATGAAGACAAGGATGATGTTGAGTTTGATAAAGACGTTATCATCTCTTACTGGTCTAAAGGATGGTGGGGTTACAACCTTGCATCTCCTCAATATCTAGCAAGTAAGGGGTACAAATTCCTTAACACGAATGGAGATTGGTACTACATTCTCGGTCAAAAACCAGAAGATGGTGGTGGCTTCCTCAAGAAAGCTATTGAAAATACTGAAAAAACTCCATTTAACCAACTAGCATCAACTAAATATCCTGAAGTTGACCTACCTACTGTTGGTAGTATGTTAGCTATCTGGGCTGATCGACCAAGCGCAGAATACAAGGAAGAAGAAATCTTTGAACTCATGACTGCTTTTGCAGACCACAACAAGGACTACTTCCGTGCTGACTACAAAGCGCTACGCGAGGAACTTGCTCAAATCCCTGAAAACTTAGAAGGATATAGCACAGAAAGTCTCGATGCTCTCAAGGCTGCTAAAGACGCTCTTAATTACAACCTCAACCGTAATAAACAAGCTGAGTTGGACACACTTGTAGCTAATCTCAAAGCTGCTAGACTTGGTCTTAAACCAGCTGCCACTCACTCAGGAAGCCTCGATGAGAATGAAACTGCTGCTACAGTTGAAAACCGACCAGAGCTTCTTGTTAAGACAGAAGAAATTCCGTTTGAGATTGTTAAGAAAGAAAATCCTAACCTTCCAGCAGGACAAGAGAAAGTCATCACTGTTGGTGTCAAAGGAGAACGTACTAAGTATCTTTCAGTTGTGACTGAAAATGGCAAGCAGACAGAAACAGTTCTTGAAAATCAAGTAACGAAAGAAGCTGTCAATCAAGTTGTCGAAGTTGGAACATTAGCAACACATGTAGGAGACGAAAAAGGTCAAGCTCCTGTTGCAGATGCAAAACCACGTGTTGTGATCGAGGACGAAGAAATTCCATTTACAACGATCACTCGCGAGACTCCTTCGCTACCTAAGGGACAAACTCGTCTAGTAACTGCAGGTGTCAACGGTCGTCGTAGCCATTTCTACTCTGTGACTACTGCTGCTGACGGAACTGAAGTTAAAACATTGGTTACTAGTGTTGTCGCTCAAGAACCAGTCGCTCAAGTGATTGAAGTTGGCAACCCTGTCACTCACCTTGGCGATGAACATGGTCAAGCAGCTATCGCAGAAAAAAAACCAGCACTAGAGATTCCAAATGTGCCAGCTCCTGTTACAGAAGAAAAACCAAAACTAGATATTCCAAATGAACCAGCTCCAGCAACTGTTCCTGCAGAGGAAAACAAAGCCCTTCCTCAAGGCCCAGCTCCTGTAGTAAAAGAAAATAAACTTCCTGAGACAGGAAGCCAAGGTTCAGAATGGTTAATTGCTACTGGTCTTATGACTGCTCTCACAGCTTATGGACTTAGCAAGAAAAAAGATTAATACTCTTCGAAAATCAAATTCAAACTACGTCAGCTTCACCTTGCCGTACTCAAGTACAGCCTGCGGCTAGCTTCCTAGTTTGCTCT
>NZ_JUOS01000052.1 GCF_001075875.1 Streptococcus oralis | reverse complement strand
GCACTCGGTTGATTGTTCAAATTGCTATAAGTTGCTTTCCAGGAAACCTGATTCGACTGTGATTGAGTCACTGAAGTTTCAGCAGTACTATCAGAAGTCTTTTGAGTTTGACTACAAGCCACTAAGCTCAAAAGAAGTGTTGAGCAAAGACTAATAGTTGCTAATTTTCTAATTTTCATAGGTTTTCCTTTGTTAATAATATCTTTAAAAAGACCTGTTAAAGTTTAAAAATCTTATTCTTTCAACTGAGAATAGACTTCGATATGCTGATCTAGTACCTTGATTTCTACTGGTAGTTCATCAGATTTGTCACCATCAACATCCGTTTCTAACTCAGTGTCTAAAGAGATTTTGATATGACGAGCTTTTATGTACTCGATGTGATCATTCTCTACAACATCCCCTTTTAATAAATCAGGGATTACAGATAATTTAGAAAGAATTGAGGCATCTTTTAAAATCAAAATATTGGCATAACCATCCTTGTCTTCTTCAAAAATCTTCTTATCAGCAAAATAATTGGTTAGGAGAACTAAAACGTGACTTGCTTCTCCAATATAGTTTCCATTTTCTGTTTCAACTTGAATGTTAAATACTTGATCTGTCACGACAGACTTTACAGTATTAACCGCATAGGCTAGCATACCAAACTTTGTTTTATCTTCTATCCCGACATTATGGATAGCTTCTGGTAGTGAGCCAATACTAAAAATATAGCCGAAATAGTGCCCATTGGATTTTCCGATATCAATCTTATTCGTAGAATTAAAATCAAGCTCATCAATAGCACCGTCAATATCTTGATTGATTTCTAATAGTTTGGTGATAAGATTTCCTGTCCCTCCTGGGATAATCGCAAGTTTAGGAATATAGTCCCTTTCAGCAATACCTGAGATCACTTCATTGACTGTCCCATCTCCACCGAATACAAGAACTGCCTCATATTTTTCTTTTGAAGCTTCTTCAGCAAAATGTGTTGCATCCTGAGCTTTTTGTGTAATTATGGTATCGACTTGCTCGAAGTATTTTTTAGCCTTATTTTCTAACTTTTCCTTATAATCTAAAGCCTTTTCTCCACCAGAGGTTGGATTGATAATCAACATTATTTTTTGCATTCATTTTCTCCTCAATATCTATTTACATCTTTAGGCTATCAATATATCTTTTTTTGATACACTTTATTATATAATGAAATTTCTAAAAACAAAAATTGAAAGTACTGAACTAAAATAGATACAATCATGAACTGTCTAAGAATTATTCTTTCAAAATTGGAAAAATAGATTTGTGGAAAAAATTCTATCAAGTTACAAACTGAAGAAATCACCTCATTCACTCTTTCTTCATATACGACAGTTTTTATTTTACTTTAAAACAAAACCTATGCTTCTATTATTTTTTTAGCCACAAATGTTGTAAAAAACTAATATCTTTATAGGGTTTTAAATCACATACTGCAAGTTCAATCTTTGTCATTTCTTCTAACCAGTTTTCTTTGCTCTTAAATTCATTTGGTTGTAGACTGTAAAATGTTCGAATCCCCAAATAGTTTTCTAATTTAAGACCAGACAAAGCTAATAATTCCTCTATCGTATAAGTAGAACCACTTGCAAAAGATGGACTCTCAAAATTTTCACCATTGAGTAAGCTAAATGCTTGGTTGATGTCATTAGCAAAAACAACACTTTGTAGAACTTTTCCAACGTGATTATGCTTGATAATTGAAATCAAGCCATCATCTTTTAAAATTCTTTTGAACTCCAGAAGATAGTCTTTTCGGTCATTAGGATCTATATATTCTAAAACATTATGGCAAAGGACAAGATCAAAGGATTTATCCGTAAAACGAGCGAGTTGGTCAATACTTCCCCACAATTTTTCATAGGATGTGGAAGAGTTGGCATAGAGCATTTCCTCATTAGGTTCAACAGAAATAACTTGATTCTTGCGAGAAAGAAATTCACTGACCAAGCCAAATCCAGATCCAAAATCTAGAATTTTCTTACCTTTCAGATGAGCAAGTTGGGCAAAGGTTATTTCATATTGTATCTTTCCCCAAGGTTGTTTTAACATATTTCTATAATGTTCAAGATCAGATTTTTTGCTTGTCATGTCTTACCTCATTAAAACTGATATTTTTCTTTAAAATCATTTCTTTTAAGAATTTACAGTAAACTGCCGAATTTTCAGTGATCTTGCGACAGTGGTCATATCCTTGCCAAATGTGAAATGTAGCATGAGGATACTTTTTGGGGACAACTTTTTTAGCAACTATCAAGTCGAATTCTCTTGAGCCATAAAAGAGAACACAACTCTTTTGTTCCTCTGGCGTAAGATTAGGTAAAGCTACAAATGCACAATCATGGGAAATATGTCTGATACTTTCTTCATCCATAGCAATGAAAGAATCCGCCATCATCTCTCCTTTTTCTCCATAAAGTGCAACCATCTTACGAACAGCAAGATCTCTATTTCGCAGAGCTTTTCTATGCTTTATTAACAATAAATACCTAGTAAAGACATCAAGCAAGGGCGCATTTGTCCATAAACTAACCCCTTCAAAAACAAGTTTCCCAAACCTGATATCCTTGTAATTCAATAATTGCAGTAATACAACTCCACCCAAGGATGCACCAAAGGCTAAACGCAAGTCTTTTATATGGTGTTCCTTTAGATAGTCATAGATCATCTGGCTTTCCTTAAGAGCTGACTCGTAAGTATCCGAAGCTGATTGCCCATGCGCCGACAAATCCGGAATGATATATCTAAACTCTTGCCCCATCTGGTCTGCAATCAGGGACTTCATCCCTTGAGCAGAAGATAACATAGGGTGGATTAACAATATCGTATCTTTCTGATTAGAATTAAGATCAAGAATGTTCATTATCTATCACCAGATTTCTTTCCATTTTTAGCCCCTATCCTTAAAGAACTTATACCATCCATTTATGATTTATCCAGATAAATGCGACAATTATAATAACTTCACTTGAACCCCTTGCATGTCGAATATTTCTTTGACATGTTCAAAATTACTGCTTATGATAGTCGCTTGCTTCAGGTTTGGAAACTGTTGTAGTTCTTTAAGACTAACTTCATTTAGATCAAAACAATCATCTTCACCGTCCCACTGAGGAATCAAATTCAGATAAATTTCATTTCCTCCATCCATATCGATTTCTTGGGCTTGTTCGGCATATTTCTTAGGAATAGGAAGATTCATCATATATTCAAGTGCTGGCTGAATAATCTCCATACTTTCTGTGTCGATGTTCAACTCACTGGCTTCCTCTGCAAAATCAAAAATATTAAAAATAGGTTTCAAAACCTCTAAATCATACATTAAAACCTGGATAATAGCTAGTTTAAAATTTATATTGTCAAAGTGAAGCACTTCTCCATCAGTTGTTTTTAACTTGTAACTTTCCCGTTCACGTTTTATCTCTGGGAAGTAGGAAATTGATAGTGTATCTGTAATGGTCTCTGTAATTCCATTAAAATTTCTTCCATAAGGAGTCCATAAAATAAGGTTAAAATCCCCTACTCTATGCCTATCAGAAAAGAAATAAGGAGATTTTCCATCTGATAATACCACAGCTTGGCATGATTTCTTTGGTAATTCTTTCTCTCCAGTCATAGATTTTACAACATCGCCATAGTAGAGGAAAACTGTAGAAATCAAATGCTCCTCATCAATGTAGGTCTTACATTTTTTTAAATGATTATTAATCGAGAAAGAATGTTCAAATACAATACCAGTATTGTCATAAATGTATTTAATAAACTTATTATCTCTTTTGACAACCTGGTCAGGCTTCCCCAAAGCAGCTTCAATATCTTTCAAGGACAAAGGAAAAGATAAGCTGGTTCCGTTAATAATCATTGAATTGTTTTGAAGATTGATTTCAAGTTTTTTGTGTGTTTTTTTCTTAAAAAAATGAAACATATTACTACCTTTTCTTAAGTTTCTTCCAGATAAATCTTGACCGCTTTGTATTCCTGCTCTTTAGCGTAGGCAAATACTTCTGAATTTCTAATGTAGTCAAAAATATTTTCCTCTAAATCTTCATCCCAGGTCGATTCACTAAATATTTGATTGTCTTGACTAGCTTCATAGAAAATATCAAGGTGAACTTGATAAAACTCTTCATCTTCATTTGGGACTTGCCTTACCAACGATAGTTGAAACAAGGGCTTATCAGATATAGCTGTAAATGTCCCTGTTTCAAATAAAATCATCTCATCCTCAATAGGCTCACGACACAAGTCTTCAAAGATTGCTACCATTTCCTCTAAGGGCATCTTATCGGTGATTCTTTCTCTTAAAAATTCAAGTGATTGCTTCATATTGCTCCTCTTTCTACATGTTTACCATCAGAAACTGACTAAAAATTAAAAGTAACCTATAACTCTAATAATCTCTATAAAGTAGTATATACCTATTGCGATAGCTATCATAATTGCTAGAACAACTAAAGCAATGATAATCCTTGCCCAGATATGCCTTTGTGCCTGTTCAATGACAAAAGCACTAAGAGACGCGAACGATAATCCAAAAGCTAGAAAGATAGATATGGCCCAAACAAACGGAATAGCTGTCATCCATGGATATGGAAATGGTTGGCCGACTGGATGATTTTCTAAAATAAAATAAGTAATAATCGCAACTAGATAGAAAAAAATATTCACGATATATAAATATTTAAAAACCTGACGTCTATGAACGAATACCATCAATCCTAAGACGAAAATCATGATAAGGGGAATGAAAAGACGCCCCCAAATATAACTGTCATTAAACATAGCTAACTCCTATATCTTATGCAAAATCACTTTCAACTACCAATGCTGCAATTTGCTAATCTTGTCTCCCTTATTCCTGATGATTCCAAATATATTTTTCTGAATGACACCAGCCAGAAATATAGTCTAGCATTTCTGCAAACCACTCTTTTATCATTCCATCTTGTAAGCTGTCATAGTATGTAAAAAATCTCTCATATACTTGTGTCTCCTTTATACCTAGATGATGGATTTTCCTTAAAAGATTATATCCTAACTCAGCATATTCTTGAAAATTTTCATCTGTAACCTGATTCGAATATTCGATTATTTGAAGAAATAAGCTCTCAAATTCAGTCAACTTTCTCACCTCTAATCTAGCTTTTGACTCCTTAAATAACTAATCTTAACTTGGAAAAATCCTATTAAAAAATAGAATCCTTACACCCTTTATTATACTACATTAACAGAAAAAAAGACTGAACCAGATGGCTTTGAGCTTGGTTTCAGTCTAGATCTTTTTGATAATCGGAATAGCCACTGTAAGGACGTCTATCCCAAAATTAATTCCATGTAAAAGGGTTAATAAATACATGTGCTAGGAAGCTATGGAAATCATAAAATCTCCTAAGAACTAACCTGGCTCATCTTTTAATCTAACTTGATAGTTTCAGATAGGATAATTGCCCCAGTACCACTGACATCAAAAAATCCCACATCATGTTTGAAGGCTAACATGAGCATTGTATTATAGGCTGTTTCTGCTTGTGACCATGCAAATCCTGCATAGATAAGATTCTTACCAATACTATAGTCAGTAAAACGACTTTCCAGCTCTTGGTCACTCTCTAAAGCATCATCCATATCAAAGTCACCATTCATAGGAGGAAATAGTTTTATCATGTCCAGAAACCAACTTTTTAGTTTGCTTGAACTAACTTCAATTGAATCATAATCGTGGTCTTCCTTCCACTCCACTTGCTCCTCATACCAATCTAAAAATTCAGCTTTACTAGCTGGTGCGATTGGTTTCTCAAATACTACTAAATCATAAGACATAGCTATACCTTTCTATTTTATTATCATTACGCATATTTTCTCAATATCCTATACAGCTTCTCTCAGCTATGCAAACTTTCAATCATGATTAAAACTAGAGATTGGGGATTGATTTCAAAGCCATCAGCAGTAATTCTGTCATTAAAATACTTGACCGCTTGATCATGATCAAGAAAGCGATTGCTACTAAGATACTGTTCAATCTCATCCAAGAGAAAAGCACTTTCTTTTAAAGATTTATCTTCAAAACCATTCGCATAATGGAGGCTCTTCATCATTCGTTTGAGCTTAGTTTTAGGATAGCATTCTTTAAGTTTATCCCTTAAAGAAAGAACAAGATCCTCAAAGGATTGACTATCTATATCATCCTCTAACAAACCTGATATTATATTCTTTTCGTACATATCTTCGATTAGTTCTTTCAAAGCCTGTTTCAGGACAAGATTGCTTTCTTCAGAATTTGGTGTCATATAAAATTCTTTATCCATTATCTTTCTCACTAAATATATTAAAAATTATGATTTTCCACAAAAATATTTCAGTAAACTTTTTAAAAACGAGCATTTCCAATTTGCAGCTCACCTTCTTCAGAAATTTTCGTGAGTAACTTCTTCAAGATAGTCATCCAGATGATGGTAAATTTGTATATCTTCTTCTGAACTATCTTGTAAAACTGCGAATACCTTCACTTTATCATCATTGACAAATACGAAATTATGTTCACCAAAATAAGCCTGATAACCCTTGTCAACTAAGGTCCAAAGTTCACCTTTTTTTAAACTGAAAATATCATTTTTTACAAGATAGGTTTTCCCGATTTCCATTTTCATGATAGATATTTCTCCTTAAGAAGCTAGATAGTGCTAGATGTTTCTCTTTACTACTCAATCCGTCTACTCAAGCAGTGGCATACACTCACAAAGAACTTTGGTTGACTATTGAATATCTTCCATCGCTTCTTTCACATATCCTTCGACATCTTCAATTTCTACAAACAGCGGGTCTAAGTGACATAGGAAGTGCCAATCTTCGGTGTCGCGTTTTCTATAGACAATCGCTTCACCGTCTTCACTTCCGAAAAAGCTTCTGTCGACCTCATATCCACTGCCTTCTAAAAAGTCTTTTGCCTGATGATACTTGGTTTCTCTTGCTTCGATATAAGCTTTGACTTCATCGTTATTAACGACATAGGCATCGACTTTTATAGCTCCTTCAATCACTTTATCGTTTTTAACAGATAGATTCGAAATCTCTTTCCAAATAATGTCCACATTTTCCTCAGAATTAAACGAAAACCTAGATAAAGGGACAATATTTCCATTGAACACAATTTCCATATAATCGGGCAAGTGTTTAGGGTTAAAATACTCCACTTCAAACTCATCTTCTGTTTCTAAAGTATATCCAGGGATTAGAGCTACAAAGGCTTTCCCCTCCTTTAAAGAATCAAAAACGACTAAATCTTTTGAATAATCATTTTGGTACAATTCCAATATAAGCATCAATAATCCCTTCTAAACTGTCCGTACATTATTTTTTCACCACAAGATACTGACTGGCTAATCTCCATTATGATATCGAAACTTCTTTCTCCCATCGTCTGAGCACGTCTTTTAAAGGCTCATCTAGATAGGTATAGGCCTTTTCCTTAATCCAATCAGGTATACCATAAGCAGCCTCTGCTATACTTCCTGTGATGGCAGCAAGAGTGTCACTATCTCCGCCGAGAGAAATAGCATTTCTGATAGCATCTTCGAAGTCTGTACTTTCAAGAAAGGCAATGATGGCCTGAGGTACCGTATTCTGGCAAGTTTCATTGAAACGATAAGTAGGACGAATTTCATCTAGTGTTTGAGAAAGATTATATCCATACTCTTGTTCTATGTGTTCCTTGATGAGTCTCTTACACTCCGTAGGATTGTCGTTGATCGGTTTTCCATAGTCGCCACTATAACCTCCAAAGTAATAACGACACATAAAGATAGCATCAGACGTCGCCATAGCTCCTTTGATCCCCTCTGGATGGTTATGAGTCACCTCAGCAGAAAGTCGTGCAAGAGCTCTTCTGGACGGCCAGGCTCCCGTTCGTGCACAGAAACTACAATCCATGGTCCAGGCACATGGAGAAACACGCATTGCTGAGCCATTGCCAAAACT
Source organism: Streptococcus oralis (assembly GCF_001075875.1). Taxonomy (GTDB): domain Bacteria; phylum Bacillota; class Bacilli; order Lactobacillales; family Streptococcaceae; genus Streptococcus; species Streptococcus oralis_I. Next base: position 10,787 of record NZ_JUOS01000052.1, on the reverse strand, counting down.
ATTATAAGGTTCTCGATCGTCGCCATCAACCCAATTACCAAATCTTGCACCGTAACCTGCATCGGGATACATCCTACCATATTTTTTCATGGCATCAATAAAGTCATCCTTCTGACCGCCATTCATAATGGCTTCTGCAACAGCACAGGTCATAACCGTATCATCAGTGAAAAAACAATCCTCACGAAATAATGGAAAGTCTTTCGTTTTAATATTGTCCCATTCGTAAACAGAACCAACAATGTCTCCAACTATTGCTCCTAACATGAAATACCTCCTTGTGAACTATTGGTTTAGGCTGACATTTCTACTTACCATACTCTTTTATTTTATCAGCATATTCAGTCAAAAGATTCTTTGAATAAATTTTTTCAGCTTTTGAATTTCTAACTTCTTTCCAAAGAATAGAAGCTACTTTTAACTTGTTTGAGTAGTTACGACTATTTTCGTCTGCACAGAAATCCTTTAGAAATTGGTTCCATTGACAAACCGAATGATCATACTTGGCAAAATCTGAATTTCCATAATAAACTTTTAGCATATCTTGGATTGTAAAACTCAAATCATTTTCTCTTTTTACTTTTCTCCAAGCTGTAGCCATATCAGCAGTAAATTTAAATGGCGAAACATCTGTTAAAGTTGAGAAATATTCTCTAAAGTGTTTATTAAAGGAGAATCCACATTCAAGTAAGGGCGTACTTAAGGTAAGGACTTCTACTCGTTTCTTTTTCCTTTTTATTGATGATTTTTTAATCAAATTACCCTTAAAGTACTGCTCAATAATATCATTTAGTTCCTGTTTTGTCCCTCTATATTCAAGTCCTAATGATTTGCATATCTGTGAGAGTTCATCACGATACCAATAGTATTTATTAAACTCATCAAAGGATGTGACTTTATCAAACTCAGGTCTGCTTTCTATCAATATAACACCTCCTTAAAACAAATTTAGGTTGTCATAGCGAAATAATGGAGTTTTAGTTTCATTGTTATGACGTTTAACTTCGTTTCTCCAATAAGCTTACACATTCGATATGATGCATCTGTGAGACTCAAAAGATTCAGTGAACCTTTTGAGGATTAACTGCGTTTCACTAACAAACTCACACACTCAACATGTGGTGATAGCAAACTTCTATATTATAAAACGAAAGTGATAGAGTTGTTGTTTAAAATTAAACTTTAGAATGAAAATATTTTATAGTTCCCTTTTTTCAACTTTATAGCTGATAATTGTCACTTAATAAATTTACTTGCTAACTTGTAAACTTGTTGAACCTCTTTACTCTTAACGTCCCAACTACCAAGTTCTTCTTTAATCAATTCTGGAAATTTTTTGCTAATATCCCTCAAAGCATTACCAACTGATTTTCTAACATACTCACTAGAATCTTCTTTTAATGTTGCGATTCGTTTAATAGCTTCATCTGGATTATCCTTGAAATATGGTCTACTCGTCCATATTCTCAAACCTTCTGTAACAGCTCTTCTAACGTTTGGATTAGTGTTTTGTAACCATTCGTCAATAACCGGAAGAGATTTTTCATAACCTGTTTGCTTACAAAATTCATAAAATGCTTTTGCTAATACTTCTTGAACTCTCCAATTGTCATCCTTTGAAACCTCATCCCTCATGAAGATCAAAATTTCTTCATACGATGATAAATAGCCAAAAAGAAATACACTGTACATTCTAACTTGATATACATTGGATTTAAAGGCTAAAAATGCTAATTCTTTGGTATACACATTATCGTTTGATAGATAGTCAGCAAGAGCTCTTTTCTCTTCTTCTTTAAATCCATTTTCTATTAAAGAGAATTCTTTTTTCTAAATTTAAAATATATTCTTTCATGTAACTTGACCCCGAACCAACATTCCAAGTTTCAAGATAATTCTCGATAGGTATTAATAAAGAATTGAATTCGTTATAATATGAGCAAATAATCTTGACATTTTTTAAATTGATATTTAAACCCTTTTATTATTCAGCTTTTTCTCAATCAAATACCAACTAGGAATGATTTGCTTCATATCATCATACCATTCTAAAATTTCCTTAGCTTGATTTTGCATTACTGCTATTTCTTCGATTCCGTAAGGAACAGACCATGGAAGAGCGCCAACTATGTTATTTACAATATAGATAGCAAGAAGTTTCCAAAATAAATCTGGAACCTTATGATCAAAATATCCATCTATCATACCAGAGGCAAAAGAAGATGAAACTTGAGCAGACCATACAATACGATTGAATTCCTCCCAAGGATCTCCAAGATCAAATCGATCAAAGTCAATGACATAAATTTTACGATCTTCACCAATCATGAAATTCCCGATATGATAATCTCCATGTTGGAAAACCTGAGGTCTATCTTTCAACAATTCTCGATTTGCATTTAAAAAATCAATGAATATCTGACCATTTTCATATTGAACGGGACATTCTTTGTATTTGGAGATTTTGTCATCAATTTTCCGATTAAAAAAGCTTTCCCAATCTTCACAAACGCCTGTTACAGGGAGTGAATGAATTTTTTGAAGAATTCTTCCTGCTTCTAGTCCATAAGTGTATTGTTGTTCTTTCGAATAAGTTAAAATGGTTTCTCTTGCATCTTTCCCGTCTATCCATTCGTGTAAAGAATATACTTCGTTACCGCAGAGTTCAATGCTAATTGGTTTACACATTGGAACTCCAAGAGAAGCTACTTTCTCCATCATATCAAATTCAAATTTTTTTGAATCTAACTTCTTCTTATCAGAAACACGCAAGAAATATTTTTGCTGATTTTGATCTGTCACATAATATTTTTTATCATCTGACCAGCCTTTATTTATAGCTATCTTACTACTAAAATCCATTAAGCACTCTCCGATTCATTTCACAACTCTTTTTGCAGTTTTCACTAGTCATCTATCCAGTTTGTCTACACTTTAGTTACCTAGATCAAGATTTAGATAATGAAAACTAGTCAATTCTCTCAATATTGTTGCCAATTTTATCTAATACAAGACAGGAATGATCATTTAGTGGGATTATGGGAACATTAACGAGTTCTTCAGCTCTATCCTTATTAGCTTTATCATTCCATGAATCATAATGGACACTAATTAAAAACTGATTAAATAGTCCTAACCCATTTTTTATCTTTATCTGATGATCTGAATTATCATTAGGTGAGATATAGACCTTTTCTCCTAATAATAAGGCTCCTGCAGAAAACCCTATAACTTTCGCCCCTTTTTTCAGCATAAGCTCGATATAATTTTTGAACTCCTGATTGACATAAGTAGCTATATATTTTTCCGTATTTCCACCACCTATGATAATTAGATCAGCATCTAGATAGCTATCAAGATTAATCTGTTCAATGTCCAAAAGTAAGTAATCAGTGTTTAGGTTAGAAAAATGGCTTTGGAAAACTTCCGTGTACTTTTTCATATACGGTTGCCAATTTTCTCGATAAACTGTAAAAATGACAATTCTTTCGATCTTCCTTGATGACACAATTTTATTAACAATCGTATGGTTCTTTATCGGCGGATTTCCACCCATCAAAAAAATTTGTTCGTCCAATCTTTCACACTTTCTAAAGATACATAAATTTTGACCACGTTCTGAAATTATAATTTCTTCTTAAAATGAATAATTCTATTTGCCTCCTGAAATCCAATATTGAGATGAAATCTTATAGAATCCGTATTGGTTAAAGTACAGTCACTTGCAAATTCCTTACATCCTTTATTTTTCGCCCATTCCTCACATTTTGTACAGAGGTTTTTAGCAATATCCTTTAAACGATATTCCTCGTCGACAATAATCCCTTCTAAGAATCCCACAGGACTATATTTACAACCTTCAACATAATCAAATCTGAGTGAACATAGTGCTAGACCTACAATTGTGTCACCTTCAACTTCAGTAAAGATTGCAGTATTTTTGCCATTTGTATATTTTTTAACTTCATCAATAGCTTCTTTATCGGTCAATTGGGGCCATAATTGTTTCATTAATTTAGCCGTTTTTATAGAATCTTTTGATATTCCATCCATATTGATGTTCCTCCGCAAATTACAAGCTAGTATTTTCGAATCATGCTGTTACTTTGTTACTCATTGATTGATACCAATACCATCCCCTTCTACTTTTCGACTGTCACAGATAGGAAGAGCAGAGCCACGCACTCAGCGGTTCGGACTTACCGTATCATTTCGTCGGTTTCCCTCCTCATTCTACGAGTCCTATCCCATGGGCGGAGCATCAATCTCTCCGTTTCTAAAATCATTTTTCTCTTCTTAAATTCCAAATGTTTGGAAAATTACTTAAGATGAAAGTTTTTACAATTTCACCTACTTCGCTGATGCCTCAGCTCGGACAAGCAGTGATACGACCTCAACATGAAACGAGCGAACACTAATTATGCCAGGTAGTCTTGTCTGTTCTATAAACTTTTTAACGATAGCATAAGGTTATCGTCAAATGGTATTACCTAGATAAACTGAGATTTTATTATTTCTTTTTCTTTGGTTTTGGTGCAGGTAACTCATCATACATTGAATTAAATAAGCCGGTTAAATATTCTTTGTTGTCAACATCATCTACCAATAGCATTTCCTTTGCACCTTCATACGGCAATTCGTATTCTACATTCGGCATATACGCTATTGCAGATTTGACAGGCTTCACTAAAAATCTATCATCATAAATTCCACCTATTATTTTCCCTCGATAATAAATTATGTATTCACCCATCATTGCTCTATATGATATTTCTTCCAACTCGGACAATTGTTCTAAAATGAAATCTAAATATTCTTTACTTGAAGCCATTTTTGCTATCTCCCTTAATTACTAAAATTTCAATAGTCCATTTTCATCAAATTGAAAATTGGGTCCCCAAGAAACTTCCCAATAATATCCATCTAAATCCGAAAAATATGCGTGATATCCACCCCAGAAAAATCCCTATGGCTCTTTTACAATTTTTCCACCTGCTTTTCTTTACTAATTCTATTACTAGCCAATATAGTATAAATTAAATAACCAATAAAAATGATGATAAAAATAACGTAGCAGCTAGTCTTACCAACTTACTACTTTTCATATGATAATTTACAAATGTCTTTCCAGCCACTCGATCTTTTTAAAATCCTTATTGTTATTGTGATCATTTCGATAGGAGTCTTGAGAAGAAGCTTTGTAAATACTTAGATACTGCTCCAGACTTGGAAGACGAAAAGTGATGTCTTCAATGTGAATAAGCTCTATATCCGATTCCGAAACTCCTGCAAAATCAGGTAAGGAATCGATACTTCCAAATTCAACACTCACTCGATCCTTTTGGAATTCATGCTCATGAATATCTATTAAGACGTAGCCTAAGTCTTTCATCACTTTCATTATCTTGTCCCAGTCATAAATTCTGAGATAATCAGGTGCTTCCCAACCTCTAGGGTCACCAGGCACATGAATGTCAATGTCAGACGGTCCCCAATTTTCTTTCGTTCTAAACTCCAATCCCAAAGAACCCATCAGTGTCGGTGTAATTCCGACTCGATTTAAATGGAAACAAATGGTTTTAAATTCTTCAAATAAGAGACTCATGTTTACTCTAAACCTTTCATATAAATGTTCGTTATTTCTACTTTATTGCCTTGAACAAAATCATCTTCATTTTCTAGAGTATACCCAGTTATTTTGGATACAAATTCTTTCCCCTCTTTTAAGGATCCAAATGCGACTAGATCTTTATAAAAAGGACTTTGATATAATTCCAACATATACATCTCTAGTCCTTCTGATTTTTGAACGATTATCCACATTTCACTAACAAACTTACACACTCGACGTGTGTTGTCTGTTCCTTTAGGATACAATTTTTTATCCTCATCACTGTTTTGAGGACACAATTTATCTGGTTCTAGTTTAGCATTTTTACGTTTACTTTTAAAATGTTTACCGTCCTTATTTTGTGTTTCTCCTGTTTTGAAAATAATAGTTAACATTGCAGGGTCTATTTCCCCATCACTATTAACACCTCCTACAATAATTTTATCAACAATACTCTCAAAAACCGTACGATCAAACTCGGTGAGTAATTTCTGTGAAGATAGTAACTGTTTAAACTCAGTTAGTCTTTTCTTTACATCAATTTCTGACTTCAAAGTTGTTTCAACATTTACTTTTTCTTCTGAAAGATACTCTTTTTCTGAAGAAATTTCAGTGTATTTTTCATTATAAATGGAATCACTAATCTTCCCTTCTAGTCTTAAATTTACAAGATTCTCCTCTTTTTTTAGTAATGTACGAAGTTTATTAGTTATTTTTTTCAGTTCTTTGTTGAGGCTATTGTCATTCAACTCAGATTCAATCGTTTCAAGTAAGTCTGACACTATATTTTCATTCGAATGATAGAGCTGTCTGTAAGCTTCCATGAAAGCTCCCTCAATAGCTAGTTCTTCTAATCCTTTACTATGTTTACAATATTTTTTCCCTTTTTTTATCGAAGTAACACAGTGCCACACAACTTTGCGATAATCTGAACGACAGTGCCAACTTCTCCTAGACAATAATGAACCACAAAAGCCACATTCTAACATACTACTGAAAGCATACATTTTTGAATAGCGTTCACGTTTTCCATTTACATTTGTAGCTGTCTTTTTATTTCCTGCCCTACGCAACCTAATCGCCTGTGCTTTTTCAAAGTCCTCTTTAGATATTATAGGTTCATGATTATCTTTGATGTAGTACTTATCTTCTTCACCAAAATTACTCAATCGTCTCTTACTTATTGGGTCAACTGTAAAAGTTTTTCCCATTAGGATATCGCCCTTATATTTTTCATTCTTTATGATTCCTAAAACTGTTGTATCATTCCAATGATCTAAGCCTCTCGGAGATTTATAGCCTAGTTCGTCAAGTTCCCTTGCTATGGCCCTCCCTCCAATACCTTCTAGATATCTTTCGAATATGTAACGAACTATTTTTGCTTCTTTTTTATTGATAGAAAGTTGTTTAGTTTCCACATCATAGTCATATCCCAAGCATCCTTGAAATCCTATCAGTTCACCACGTTGCATCTTCATTTTTAATCCCTTTTTCACATGTGCAGAAGTATTTTCTACTTCTTGCTGTGCAACAGAGCTAAGAATAGTTAGAAGTAGTTCTCCATCCATAGTAAGGGTATCTATGTTCTCTTCCTCAAAATAAACTCCAATTTGCATATCCTTTAACATTCTGACATACTTCAAAGTATCTAAGGTGTTTCTTGCAAATCTAGCAATTGCTTTTGTTACAATATAATCAATTTCTCCATTTACACAATCATTGATTAAGCGTTGAAAATCTTGTCTCTTTCCTACTTGAGTTCCTGAAATCCCCTCATCTGCGTAAATATCTGCTAGTTCCCAATCTGAACGCTGAGAAATGTAATCTTTATAATGTCTCACCTGAGATTCATAACTGTTCTTCTGATCATCACTATCAGAACTAACTCGACAATAGGCAGCAACCCTTTTTAAATGTCTTTCTACATTGACACCTCTACGTCGAACTAAAGAATCAGCTTTTATTATTTCAACATTATTTTTTTTCATACTGAAATTCCTCCTTTTGATTCTATATTACCGCGTTCAAATAAAAAGGTCAGCTATTTTGTGTACTTAATACGCAGTCTGCTTCTGATTTTTTCATATTCATTTTTAGATAACAATTCTTTAGAGTATAAAAAATTAAGCATTGATAACTGCAGACTATATTTTACAACTGTTTGTTCCAAAATTTTTCCTCCTGATAAAGTGATACTCTATCATTTCCTCCGTGGGTATGATTGGTTAAATCATTCATGGGCATCTCGCCCGCTGTCCTTTTACGTTGGCAGCCTGAACGTTCAGAAGTATCATTGTCCTTATTTGTGGTCATGGCAGATAGAGAACCACTCTATTTTATAGCTAATAATTTTCGCTCTTATCACGGCGTATCTCACTAAATTGCTCGACAAATAAGAAAGTCCCACCTCGGTTTATTCAATTGTCAATGAACAAATCAAGGAGAGACTATTTTATTTTATGTTTTATCCTATCTGGACAATCTGTTAGCCCTAATAGGTAATCCGTACTAACATCATAGAGTTTAGAAAGTTGCACAAGAACATCTGCCGTTAAGGCAACCTCTCCTCTCTCAATTTTTGCATAGTTTGTATGAGAAAAGGAAAGTAAATTTGCAACAAACTTTTGAGTGAAATCGTGATCTTCCCTCAAATCCCTTATCCGTTGGTACATCTAGCTTTCTCCTAAGAAAAGTATATGTCACTTTCAGAAAAAAGCTGGGAAATTGTCATAATATGACAGTAAAATTTGTACTATCTTATTTCAAATTTAAGTAAGTATGCTAGTGGTACTTCATACATTATTATCTTGCAAACAGTATATAGAATGCATCCTTAGAATATATAGTCGTCTTTAATTATATTTTTTTATGCTGAGATTAATTATTTTCTTGCATAAATTACTAAAATTTATCCCTTCTGCCTCGGCTTCCTTAGGAAGTAAACTAGTTGGAGTCATACCAGGTATACTGTTCGTTTCGATGAAGTAAATTTCACCATTATCATCAATAATAAAATCTGACCGTGAATATACTTCAAATCCCATTAAGTCATGAACTGTTTTAGCATATATTTCCAACTTTTTCTTTAGCTCTTCAGATATATTTGCAGGACAAATTTCCTTAACAACTCCAGGAGTATATTTTTTTTCATAATCATAAAAACCACCTTCAATAACAATCTCAATAGGTTGCAAAATTTTTTCACCAATAACTCCGATAGAAATCTCTCTTCCATTTATATATTCTTCAATATTATAATTCTCTAAGTCATACTGTTGAAGTTCTTCTTTCGTTTTGATAATTTGAACTCCTATACTTGAACCACTGTCATTCGGTTTTATTACTAATGGAAAAACAAATTTATTTTCCTCAATATACTCATAGGGAGTTTTAATCCCAACTGTACTCACAAGTCTCTTTGATAATTTTTTATCTAAACTTATAGCATTACTTTGATATCCGTTGCCAGTATACTTTATATTACAAATATCCAGTAACGCCTGTAACTTTCCATTCTCACCAATCCCCCCATGTGTAGATAAGAAGACGATATCTGCTAATTTACAAATTTCAATAACTGAATCTGTTATTTCAGCAGATTTATCTATCTCAAATTCTGATAGGCTACCTTCTTGGTACAACTTATATAATTCAGAAAAATGTTTTACCTCTTTATTTTCAAAATTGTATATTCCATTTAAATTTAATCTAATTACATTATCGGTAGTTAGCGCTTCAGCAATTTGTCTTGAAGAAACTTCCGAAATTAAGCGTTCTGGGCTCCTACCACCATATAAAACTACAATATCCATTTGATTTACCTCAATAAAATTAAAAAAACAGTAAAACCCATTATAAAAGTTTTACTGTAATTCACAAATATCTTATATGCGGGGTGAAGGATTTGAACCTCCAATAGACATTTAGTCGAACCTACCTGTATCATAGGCGCGTTTACCAATTTCGCCAACCCCGGATAAATTATTTATGAATTAATTATACCATTACAATAAGTTAGTGTCAATAGTTTTTAGCAAATAATTGTGATATTTTTTTGAATTTATATCTTAGAATTGTCTTTTATAAAGGCTAATACCTAGATTATTCATAATTAAAATAGTAAAATATATTCTCGTATCTTTAGAGAGCAATTCGTTAAGACTAATTTCCTGGATAAACTGTCTAGAGGCATTAGGTTCTAATGTAATCTTATGTAAATCCGAACTAAATTTATCATTTCTTACACAAGTTTTGATATATACTTCCTCAACATTATTACCATTATTTTTAATTGAAAATTCTACTCTAGCCTCACTACTTGTAAATTTCTCCAATTTATTTATCTTAAGTGAAATATTTTCTTCGCTTAAATCTTCTATAATAGAACAGCAAGGACATATTTTTACAATTCTTTTGTACCTAGAATAATAATCACTAACATTTACCTTTTCAATTGATCTTTCATTACATGTTGAGCAGATTATTTGTTCTTCAGTACATTTTATCCTAAGATTATTTCCATAATGCAGATCATACATTCTATATTTATCCTCAGAAATATTCTTAGCCCAGTAATTCAAAACTTCTCGACTTATCATATCAACACTATCAATTAAATTGTTTATAATTTTTTTAACTTTAAAATTAACTTTAGAATCTTTTCCAAAATCAAATAAATAGTTTTCTAAGTTATTGAATTGCGATATTAAAGTATTAGTGTCTTGCTTAAAGTTCTTATTGCTGTTCGGATGCATATGGGGTATACTGTTATCTCTGTTAAAGTTATATATCATAATAGGTATTTTTTTAATAAAATTCTCGAAGATAGAATTATCTTCTATCAAAATTTTATCATCGTACACTACTTGGTCTGAAAACATTAATCTTTCTCCATCAATCGTATCAAAATAACGAATACTTTTATTTGAAATCAATATTTCATTTTTTTGATAATTCGACTGTTGTAAAAAATAATTATATAAATTTTCACTATTCCTAAATTGATTATTTGGGTCTCCATATAAGACATAGCATGGAGTTAGATTGTTATAAACACAATATTCATTACACTGCCTAGTTACTGTTCCAAAACTCTCTTCCCTCTCTAATAAACAATCTGCTAAAATTAATTCGTTAGCATCAGATAATTTAGTAGAAAAAGGAGCTATAAAAGATA
>NZ_JUOS01000051.1 GCF_001075875.1 Streptococcus oralis | reverse complement strand
AAAAAAGATACTATAAAAATTACTTTTTATAATCTTAATTTTTTCATTTAAAATAGTAGGACATCTGAGAAATTAATCGTTTAATGTTAATGACTGGGAGGAATAATTTTGAAAAACTTTTTTTCATCTATTGTAGTAAAAAAAGGGCTTGCCACAGTATTGTTTATTTTTATATATATACTTGGGAGTAGATTGACCCTTCCTTTTGTTGATGTAAATAATCGAGACTTTTTAGGTGGTTCAGCTGCCTATCTTGCTTTTTCAACAGCGATGGTAGGAGGAAATCTTCGTAGTTTGTCCCTCTTTTCAGTTGGTTTGTCTCCGTGGATGTCCAGCATGATCCTGTGGCAAATGTTTTCTTTTTCAAAAAAATTGGGTTTAAGCAATGGAGCCATAGAAGTTCAGAATAGACGACAGATGTATTTAACCTTATTTATCGCCTTGATACAATCTTTAGCTATTTCCTTAAATCTACCAATTCAATCCCAGCTACCCAGTATTTTGATTATACTGATGAATACTTGTCTTTTAGTAGCTGGAACCTTCTTCTTAGTATGGCTGTCAGATATCAATGCAACTGTTGGTATAGGTGGCTCTATGCTTATCTTGATTACTAGTATGGTCTTAAACATACCTCAAGATTTAATTGATGCCTTTAGAACCATTCATATATCATGGTTTATTGTGGTAGCACTTGTTCTAATGGGACTTATCTTTACTTATCTTGTAGCCATTCTCTATAGGGCACGTTATCGTATAGCGGTCAATAAAATTGGTCTTCATAATCGTTTTAAACGCTATTCTTATTTTGAAGTTATGCTGAATCCAGCTGGTGGAATGCCTTATATGTATGTAATGACCTTTCTGAGTTTACCAACCTATTTGCTGTTATTGTTGCAAACTGTTTTGCCAAACCATACTATTTTTGCAGAACTTTCAGCTCAATTTGCAATTGGGAAACCACTATGGATTTATATGTATATTGTTATTTTGTTTCTTTTTAGCATCGCCTTTGCTTTTGTTAATATGAGTGGGGAGCAAATTTCTGATCGGATGAAAAAATCAGGAGAATATATTTATGGAATCTATCCAGGAGAAGAGACTAGTCGCTTTATCAATCAATTAGTTTTTCGTTTTGCAATGATAGGTGCTGTTTTAAACGTGATTATGGCTGGCGGCCCAATGCTACTTGTATTATTTGATGAAAAACTATTAAAAATTGCTATGATCCCAGGTTTATTCATGATGTTCGGTGGAATGATCTTTACGATTCGAGACGAAGTTTCAGCGTTAAGATTAAACGAAACCTATAAGCCATTGATTTAGGAGGTTGTGATGTATTATTTTATTCCAGCTTGGTATGGAAGTAATCGACCCTGGCACGCTGATTTAATTCCCTGGTATTTTTCTCAGTTTCGTTTTGAGTTTGATGATACCTTCAATCAGATTAGACTTTTTCAAGGTCAAGATATTGAGTCACAGATATTAGTATTATCTTATCAACCTCATTTGCGCTATTATTTACATAGACATGGTGTATTAGAAACAGCCGCTTATTCTGTTTTTGATGATATGCAAGATCTTCAAGATGTACATACTCAAGTTTTAAATATCAGAGATATCGAATGGGATAGAGATTGCCAATTTCTGTATAGTCCTTTTGCAATAGTAGTTCAAAAATCAGGTAGAAAATATGCGAAGATAGAGCATGGTATTGAGGGTTTTATTAGCGATATTCAGTATTTTCAAACTGATGGTCAACTAAGTCAGCATTATATAATGGATGATAGAGGCCTAGTATCAAGTGTTATTTATTTCGAAGGTGGAGTCCCTAGTTATCAAGACTATCTTAATCCAAATGGTGTTTGGCAATTTAGAGAGTATATACAAGATGCTGGGCGTATTGAAATAAACCCAATTTTTAGTTATCGATTTAATAAGCTTGAATACCCTGATATGGGCTGTCTGATAGCTGAATTTTTGGACAAATTTTTGCAAAAAAATTTACAGATGGATGATACTTTCATTATACCTTCACACCCTCATCACAATCAATTTGTTTTTGATCATCTACCAAGTGAAAATATTAAAATTTTGAGTCTTTTTGTTGGCCGCAATTCTCAAGAAAGTTTTAGAGAACTAGCTTCATCTTTTGAACAAGCTCACTTAATCATAGTGGATAGAGAGGACAGGATGCAACTGTTACAGGAATTATATCCTGAGAAATTAAGTAAGTTTCACCATCTCTCTCCTTTCGATACCCGCTTGAGATTGGGTCGGAGTCAAACAAGGAAGGAATCAATCATCTATTTCCAATTAGATTTTTCTGAAAGTATTGATAAAGAAGCCTTATTTCAAGTTTTATCATTTGTATCTAAAAATCAAAATACAGAGGTCGTTTTTGGAGCCTTTTCTGCTAGTCAGGAACAAATGGAAGAAGTTCAAACAGTAGTAGATGAAATTATTCAAGAAAAAATTTCTATCGAAGCGCTTGAGAAAGAAGTTGACTACGGTGGCGCAGAAAATCCATTAGAAGAAAATCAAAATCAAGAATCACGTTTCCAATTTGTGAATATGAATGACGAATTAGAGTTGATGAAAACACTAGAATTTGTTCGGTTGATTGTAGATCTCAATAAACATCCCCACCTTTATACTCAAATAGCGGGAATCAGTGCAGGTATCCCTCAGATAAATAAAGTTAAAACTGCCTATGTGGAACATTTAAAAAATGGTTATGTGATTTCTGATATCACAGAATTTTCACAAGGAGCTCATTATTATATAGATAGGCTGAAAGAGTGGAATCAGTCCTTAATCTACTCTATTGACAAAATCAAGGAGCATACTGGACAACGCTTCTTAGAGAAATTGCAAGATTGGATTGAGGAGGTTAGACATGTCAAAGAATCATAAAATATTACAGATAGGAATTGATAACTGGAAGCGTTACTATGACATACCTAGTAATATGGATTGGTACTATCTTTGTCCAAATTCCTCTACTGCTCTTCGTAAAATAATGGATATGGAAGCTATTAAGAGTTTCGATGCTATTCTCATAGAAGAGGGGCAATATATAAGAGACTTACTCCCTTTTATCCATCAAATAAATCCCTATACTCTTATGTATAGTCATGATTTTAAAACCAATGATGTGGCAATCATTGATTTGTTGAAAAGGTCTTGTGCACAAGCTGTTGATTTTTCAGATCCCCAACAACTTCTAGATGATTTGTCAACATCCTTGTTTGGTGGCGGATATGGAGATAAATTGTTTCCATCCAGTATTCAGGTTCATCCAAGTTTTCACGGCTCCATTTCTTACCAAGGCCTAGACTATCTAACTTTAGAGGGTAACTTTGGAGAAGACTTTAGCCAACTTGCATGTTGGTCAGGTAATTTTGTGGTAGGTAAAGATTTCCCTATAGAATTGTGGCTAGAGTATGAAAAATATGGAAATTGTGAATTTCAGTTTGTAATTCGAAAAATCTTTTTTGGCTCTATCGATGATTTTTTTAGTGAGACAATCTATCAAGAAAAAGATCTTTCAGAAGCAATTGTTGTTGAATGTGAAGATGCAGACGTTTACTTGACTGTATCAGTTGAAGCACGAGGAGAAGGTACCATTAAATTGGGCAATCTTCATCAACGTTGGAGCCGAAAACAATTTGGTAAATTTGTTCTTGGTGGTAATATTTTACACGATAGTATACGTGATGAGATTAATTATTTCTTTCATCCTGGAGATTTCAAGCCTCCATTGGCAGTCTACTTTTCGGGATATCGTCCTGCGGAAGGTTTTGAGGGTTACTATATGATGAAGTCATTGGGATGTCCTTTTCTCTTGTTTTCAGATCCACGGTTAGAAGGAGGAGCCTTTTATCTGGGTAGTGAAGAACTCGAAGGAAAGTTAGTAGATACGATTCGTCATTATTTAGAGTATCTAGGTTTTGATCATAAAGATTTGATTTTGTCAGGTCTTTCTATGGGAACTTTTCCATCCCTTTATTATGCAGCAACTTTTGAACCACACGCTGTTGTAGTCGGAAAACCACTAGCGAATGTTGGAACGATAGCTCGTAGAGGTCGTTTGGATGCTCCTGGGGTATCTAATTTAGGATTCGACGTTTTGATACATCATACAGGTGGAAGAAGTGATAAAGATATGCTAGAGTTGGATCAACGTTTTTGGAATGCTTTTAAAAGTGCAGATTTTTCAAAGACTACCTTTGGTTTGTCT
Organism: Streptococcus oralis; assembly: GCF_001075875.1. Taxonomy (GTDB): domain Bacteria; phylum Bacillota; class Bacilli; order Lactobacillales; family Streptococcaceae; genus Streptococcus; species Streptococcus oralis_I. The sequence goes on along the minus strand of NZ_JUOS01000051.1, from coordinate 8,746 downwards.
TATATGAAGGACGAAGAGATGGATACAAAAGCATATAAACAATTGGTAACCTATCTTTGTAATACTGGAGCTAAAGTACTTTCTAAAGGAACGTCTGGTAGGCATAATGACGATACAAATACCAATGTGGCATGGTTCCTACATTTTTATAAAATGATTTTAGAAGGAGATTTTGGAAGGAGTAATCAATGATTATCAATAGAAGAGACGATATAAAATGGGGAGAAGTCAGTGGCACCTATATGTATGGGACAACTGTTACTTGTCATTCAGATCAGCATGTCAGTATCTTAAATCCATTGGTTACATCAGGTGTTGTTTTAAGAAGTTGGTCTTCAAATGTAGACTTTCAAGCTTCTAGGGTTCAAGCAAGTCTCCCCCTGCTTAAAAGAAATCAAGATTATCAATTCAGTATTTCTATGGACTGTAAGCCTGTAGGTGGGGTGTACATCAAGATATCTTTTTTTAATAGATATGGGGATATCGTTGAAGAAAAAATAGAAAAAACAACTGAATTTAATTTTTCTTATCCTGAGGATACCTATTATTACCAAATTTCCTTATTAAGTGCTGGCTTTGAATCTATGGATTTTTATTCTTTATCTATTAAGGAGATTCATTGTGTTTAAAGAGTTCTATCAACAGTTCCATCTTAGAAAAGCAAAAAAGATTTTAAAAAAAATCAATGCTTTAAAGGGGAAAATGCAATCTTTGTCAGACCAAGAATTAGCAGCAAAAACACTGGAATTTCGTGAGAGGTTAACCAAGGGAGAAACAGTAGATGATCTTTTAGTGGAAGCATTTGCGGTAGTACGTGAAGCGGATCGACGAGTATTGGGGATGTTCCCCTACGATGTCCAGGTTTTGGGTGGTATTATTATCCACCAAGGAAATGTCGCTGAGATGAATACTGGAGAAGGGAAAACTCTAACAGCTACATTACCAGTCTATCTAAATGCCCTAACAGGAAAAGGGACCATGCTCGTAACGACCAATGAATATCTGGCTAAACGTGATGCTGAAGAGATGGGGCAGGTTTATCGGTTTTTAGGTCTAACGGTAGGTGTACCTTTTACTAGCAATCCTAAACAAAAGTTGAAACCTGAAGAGAAAAAAAGGATATATAGTTCGGATATTATTTACACGACTAATAGCGTCTTGGGTTTTGACTATTTAGGTGATAATTTGGCATCTAATGAGTCAGGAAAATTTTTACGACCTTTTGATTATGTAATCATTGATGAAATCGATGATATTTTGTTAGACAGTGCTCAGACTCCACTGATTATTTCAGGTTCTCCTCGTGTTCAGTCAAATCATTACGAGCTAGTGGATACTCTTTTTACAACATTAGTTGAAGGGGAAGACTACATCTTCAAGGAAGAAAAAGATGAGGTTTGGCTAACTACAAAGGGAGCAAAGGCGGCTGAAAACTTTTTAGGAATCGATCACTTATATAAAGAAAAACATGCGAACTTTGCAAGACATTTAGTTTATGCTCTAAGAGCTCATAAACTTTATACGAAGGATAAAGATTATGTCATTCGTGGAAAGGAAATGGTACTTGTTGATAAGGGGACAGGTCGTCTATTAGAGATGACGAAATTACAGGGGGGACTTCATCAAGCGATTGAGGCTAAGGAACATGTAAAGCTTTCCCCAGAGAGTCGAGCTATGGCTTCGATTACTTATCAGAGTTTATTTAAAATGTTTCAAAAAGTATCGGGGATGACAGGGACAGGAAAGGTAGCAGAGAAAGAATTTCTTGAAACCTATAATATGAAAGTTGTTCGCATTCCAACAAATCGTCCTACACAACGAATTGACTATCCAGATAATCTTTATGTTACTTTGCCAGAAAAGGTGTATGCTTCTTTAGAATATATTAAAGAGTATCACAAAAAGGGAAATCCTATTCTGGTTTTTGTAGGCTCTGTAGAGATGTCTCATCTTTATTCATCGCTTTTACTCCGTGAAGGGATTGCTCATAATGTTTTAAATGCAAATAATGTCGCTCGTGAAGCCCAAATTATCTCTGAATCTGGTCAGCTAGGAGCTGTTACGGTTGCTACCTCTATGGCAGGTCGAGGAACAGATATTAAACTGGGACAGGGAGTTGCAGAGTTAGGAGGCTTGATCATTATAGGTACAGAGCGGATGGAGAGTCAACGGATAGACCTTCAAATCCGCGGGCGTTCAGGTCGTCAAGGTGATCCAGGTATGAGCAAGTTTTTCGTATCCTTGGAAGATGATGTTATTAAAAAATTTGGCCCTAATTGGGTGCATAAACGATATAAAGACTACCACGTTCAAGACATGACAAATCCAGTGGTTTTAAGAGGACGTAAGTATCGCAAGCTAGTAGAGAGAGCTCAGCGTGCCAGCGATAGTGCAGGACGGTCTGCACGTCGACAAACTTTAGAGTATGCTGAAAGTATGAATATTCAAAGAGAGATGGTATATAAGGAACGAGATCGTTTAATAGATGGTTCTCGTGACTTAGAGGGTGTGGTCGAAGATATTATTGATAGTTACACAAATCAAGTGTCTTCTGTAAACTATGAAAGTCGAGAGTTGTTGTTCCACTTTATTGTGACTAATATTAGTTTTCATATCAAAGAAATTCCAGAGTATCTGGATATATCTGATAAAAATGCAGTTCGCACTTTTTTGAAGCAAATTATTGATAAGGAGCTTTCTGAAAAGAAAGCATTGCTTGAGCAATATGGTCTGTATGAACAATTCTTACGCTTTTCTCTACTCAAAGCCATTGATGACAACTGGGTAGAACAGGTTGACTATTTGCAACAATTGATGATGGCGGTCAGTGGCCAATCTTCAACTCAGAAAAACCCTATTGTTGAGTACTATCAAGAAGCCTATTCAGGATTCGAAACCATGAAAGAACAAATTCATCTGGATATGGTTCGTAATCTACTAATGGGTCTCGTAGAGGTCACTTCTAAAGGTGAAATCGTAACCCATTTTCCATAAAAGGAGAACATATGACAATTTATAATATAAATTTAGGAATTGGCTGGGCTAGTAGCGGTGTTGAATACGCTCAAGCTTATCGTGCGGGTATTTTTCGCAGTCTGAATCTACCGTCTAAGTTTATCTTTACAGATATGATTTTAGCTGATAATATCCAGCATTTGACAGCTAATATTGGATTTAATGATGAGGAAGTTATTTGGCTATATAATTATTTTACGGATATCAAAATTGCACCGACCAGTGTGACTGTAGATGATGTTTTGGCTTATTTTGAAGGCGTAGAAAGCCGTCGTGAAAGAAATGGGAAAATTGAACGAATCTTCTTCTCAGATGAAGACAAGTTTATCACTTGTTATTTGGTAGATGAGGGAAAAGAGTTTGTCCAACATGTGGAGTATGTGTACGACGGTAATTTGGTTCGCAAAGATTACTTCTCTTACACACGCTATTGCACAGAATATTTTGCTCCTAAAGACAATGTAGCGACACTCTACCAAAGAACCTTCTACAATGAAGATGGAACTCCGGCTTATGAAATGTTCATGAATCAAGGGACCGAGGAAGTTTACCGTTTTAAGGATCGCATTTTATACGGGAAGCCTGCCCTAATTCGTTACTTCATGCAGACTCTTCAGTTAAGCAAATCAGATCTAGTGATTTTAGATCGTGAGACTGGCATTGGACAGGTTGTTTTTGAGGAAGCGCAAGCGGCACATTTAGCGGTAGTTGTTCATGCAGAGCATTACAGTGAAAATGCGACAAATGAGGATTATATCCTTTGGAATAACTATTATGACTATCAGTTTACCAATGCAGATAAGGTTGATCTCTTCATCGTCTCAACGGATCGTCAAAAGGAAGTCTTAGAACAGCAGTTTGCTCACTATACCTCGCATACACCCAAGATTGTGACCATTCCAGTCGGAAGCATTGATGAATTAACAAAACCACAAGAGAGTCGTAAACCATTTTCTCTCATTACAGCTTCGCGTTTGGCTAAGGAAAAACACATTGATTGGCTTGTCAAGGCTGTGATTGAGGCTCATAAGGAATTGCCAGAATTAACCTTTGATATCTACGGTAGCGGTAGTGAAGAATCTTTATTGCGACAAATCATTACAACAAATCAAGCGGAGGATTATATCCATCTTAAGGGTCATGCGGATTTGTCTCATATTTACTCTCAATATGAAGTTTATCTAACCGCTTCTACAAGTGAAGGCTTTGGGTTAACACTTATGGAAGCAATTGGATCAGGTTTGCCATTGATTGGTTTTGATGTTCCGTATGGGAATCAAACATTTATCGAAGATGGCGAAAATGGCTACTTGATTCCAAGCTCATCTGACCATGTCGAAGATGAAATCAAGAAAGCTTTTGCAGAAAAAATCTGCCAACTATATTTAGAAAATCGTTTGGAAGGCATGAGAGAAAAGTCCTACCAGATAGCTGAGAAGTTCTTGACTAAAGAGATTCTGAATACATGGGAAAAAACAATCAAGGAGGTAGTGGATGATTCAGTTATTTGATCTATATAATCAAGAAAGCCAAGATTTGCACTATAGTCTGACTGCGGCAAGACTATCTGATTTGGCTGTGGTTATTGAACCAGATGGATTTTTACCAGATGGAGTTGTCTCCCCCTTCACCTATTATTTGGGTTATGACAGTGGTAAACCCTTGTATTTTAACCAAGTTCCCGTACCAGACTTTTGGGAGATTGCTGGAGATAATCAGTCTGCAATCATTAATAATCTTTGTCAAGAACGGGCAGTAATTTATTATGCAGATGGTTTACAGGCTCGTTTGGTGAAAAAAGTAGAATGGAAAACACCAGCAGGTCGGATCTTTCAAGTAGATCACTACAATCGTTTTGGAGCGTGCTTTGCCAAAACCACCTATGATGTTATGGGGCAAGCTATTATGACTTCCTATCGGGACGTAAATCGCAAGGAAGTTGTTTTGGAAAACCATGTCACAGGTGATATTCTTTTGACCTTGGAAGGACAAGGCTTGCGTCATTTTTCTGGTCGAGTGGCCTTTGTCATAGACTTCTTGCAAGGTTTGAATGTGAATCTTGACCACATTCTCTTTAATACCCTATCTACTTCATTTTTGACTTCCTACCATTTTCCGGAAAAATCAGGTCAGGACATCCTGGTTTGGCAGGAACCACTACATGATGATATTCCTGGAAATATGCAACTGATCTTGGAGAATGATCAGCTTCGAGCTAAGACCATTATCATTCCAGATTATGCGACTTATGAACGTGCTTTGCAATTGACGGATGAAAAATTCCATCATAAGTTTAGTCACCTAGGCTATCATTATCACTTTAAGCGTGATAATTTTGTTCGTCCTGATGCCTTGATAGTGACCAATTCGGATCAACTAGAGCAAGTCGAAAAACTGGTGGAGAGTTTACCAAGGGTCACTTTCCGAATAGCAGCAGTGACAGAAATGTCAGCTAAGTTGATGGATATGCTCCGCTACCCGAATGTTGTACTCTATCAAAATGCTAGTCCCCAGAAGATTCAGGAGCTTTATCAGTTATCAGATATCTACTTGGATATCAACTATGGGAATGAACTTCTTCAGGCTGTTCGCCAGGCCTTTGAACATAACCTATTGGTCCTAGCTTTTGAGGAAACAGCGCATAATCGCCGCTATACAGCTCCAAATCATATTTTCGCTAAGGAAGCAGTTGATGGCATGATTCAAACTATTGAATTAGCTCTTTCTAACGTTAAGGAGATGGGACGAGCTCTTGGAGAGCAAGGTTACCATGCCAATTATGTGGATCCAATCATGTATCAGGAGCGGATGGAAACCATTTTAGGAGAAAGCCATGGCTAAAAAAGATCTATTTTATCAAGATGTTGAAGGTCGCATGGAAGAGATGAAACAGCAACCGATTAAAAAGGAAAAATCGACTCGAGGCGAAAAAATAAATAAAATTTTTTCAATCTTGCTAGGAATAATGATTTTGATTGGTTTACTGTTTACTTTAATAGGGCTTTTGAGGTAGTTAAATGACTGAACTATTGATAATTTTAACCATTATTTTAGCTATTTTCTTAATTATTCTTGTAACAATCCAACCAAGGCAAACTCAAATCTTTTCTATGGATGCTACTAGTAATATCGGAAAGCCCAGCTATTGGCAAAGTAATACGCTTGGTAAAGTCCTAACTCTGCTTGTTAGCTTAGCCTTATTTGTGATGCTTATCCTCTTTATGGTCTTAACGTTTGCATAAGCTATAGTTTTATGGAGATAATGATTGACTTTAAAAGTAATCATTTAAAGAAATTTAAGTTTGAGGAGAAAATTTTAAGAAAACTTTTAGGAATCTAGTTTATACTGTAAGCATAAGTTAAGAAGAACTTAACTTTAACTCCTAAAAATTTTTCATAATAATCTCCCTATAAAATAAAGTCGCCCAATCAGGCGGCTTATTTTTTTGTTCTAAGTCTATACTTTTTCATGATATAATAGCTTTATGAGATTAGATAAATATTTGGTTGCCTGCGCCGTAGGAAGTCGGACAGAGGTTAAAAACTTTCTAAAGGCTGGGCGCGTGACGGTCAATGGTAAAAAGGAAAAATCTGCCAAGCTACAAATCAATGAAGAGACAGACGAGATTTGTTTTGACGGGCAAAAGCTAACCTACGAGGAGTTTGTTTACTATATGCTGAACAAACCCCAGGGTGTTATTTCAGCAACTGAAGATCCAAAACATAAGACTGTGTTGGATTTGTTGGATGACTTAGCTCGTTCAAAGGAAGTTTTCCCAGTAGGGCGTTTGGATATCGATACGCATGGACTCTTGCTCTTGACCAATGATGGCCAGTTGGCTCATGCTCTTCTTTCACCAAAACGCCATGTGGATAAGACTTATCTGGCGCAGGTCAAGGGAATAATGACAGATGCAGACATAGAGGACTTTGCGCAAGGTATTCCCCTCAAGGACTTTACTTGTCAACCTGCTAAGCTGGAGCTTGTGTTTATTGATAGAGAAAAAAACCAAAGTTTGGTTCGAGTGACCATTGCAGAAGGGAAATTCCACCAGGTCAAACGGATGGTGACCTACTGTGATAAGGAAGTGTTAGACTTGCAACGACTAACCATGGGAACTTTGACCTTGGATGAAAATCTAAAGCGTGGGGAATGGCGTCGCTTGACCAAAGAGGAATTAGAAGGCTTGCTCGAAAGTGTTAGGTAAACTGTGTAATCGTTGAAAAAGGTGAGGAAAATATCCTTGTCTTTTTCAGTTTTTGGTTGCTTCCTTTGTGAAAAGAGTTATAATAGACTGTAGAATAAAAGGAGGATTTTATGAACGCGATTCAAGAATCATTTACAGATAAATTATTTGCCAACTATGAAGCAAATGTCAAATACCAAGCTATCGAAAATGCTGCTAGCCACAATGGAATCTTTGCAGCCCTTGAGCGTCGTCAAAGCCATGTAGACAACACACCTGTTTTCTCACTTGATTTGACAAAGGACAAGGTCACTAATCAGAAGGCTTCTGGTCGTTGCTGGATGTTTGCAGCCCTCAATACTTTCCGTCACAAACTCATCTCTCAATACAAACTTGAAAACTTTGAATTGTCACAAGCCCACACCTTCTTCTGGGACAAGTATGAAAAATCAAACTGGTTCTTGGAGCAAGTCATTGCGACTGCAGACCAAGAATTGACAAGCCGCAAGGTTAGCTTCCTACTCCAAACTCCACAACAAGATGGTGGTCAATGGGATATGGTTGTAGCTCTCTTTGAGAAATATGGTGTCGTTCCTAAGTCTGTTTATCCAGAGTCTGTTTCATCTAGCAGCAGTCGTGAGCTCAATGCAATCCTTAACAAATTGCTTCGTCAAGACGCTCAAATCTTGCGTGACCTCTTGGCTTCTGGCGCTGACCAAGCAGCTGTTCAAGCTAAAAAAGAAGACCTCTTGCAAGAAATCTTTAATTTCCTTGCCATGTCACTAGGACTTCCACCACGTCAATTTGACTTTGCTTATCGTGATAAGGATAACAACTACCAAAGCGAAAAAGGCATCACACCACAAGAATTTTACAAGAAATACGTCAATCTTCCTCTAGAAGACTACGTTTCTGTTATCAATGCTCCAACTGCTGACAAGCCTTACGGCAAATCATATACAGTTGAGATGTTAGGAAATGTGGTTGGTAGCCGTGCGGTTCGCTACATCAACGTGCCGATGGAGCGCTTGAAAGAATTGGCGATTACTCAAATGCAAGCAGGTGAGACTGTTTGGTTTGGTTCAGATGTCGGTCAGCTCAGCAACCGTAAAGCCGGAATCCTTGCGACAGATGTCTATGATTTTGAATCAAGCATGGATATCCAACTCACTCAAGACAAGGCAGGACGTTTGGACTACAGCGAAAGCTTGATGACTCACGCCATGGTCTTGACAGGTGTTGATTTGGATGAAAATGGTAAATCAATCAAGTGGAAAGTTGAAAACTCTTGGGGAGACAAGGTTGGGACAGATGGTTACTTTGTTGCCTCAGATGCCTGGATGGACGAATACACTTACCAAATCGTTGTTCGTAAAGAATTACTAACAGCAGAAGAACAAGCTGCCTATGAAGCAGAACCAATCGTCCTTGCACCATGGGATCCAATGGGTGCCTTGGCTGAATAAATGAGATATAAAAAGAACGGTTCTATAATTTTTAGGGTTGATGGAAATTTTCCACCAACCCTATTTTAGTGTATACAA
>NZ_JUOS01000050.1 GCF_001075875.1 Streptococcus oralis | reverse complement strand
TTCGGCTTCAGCGTCAACCAGTGCAGTAGCTTCGGCTTCAGCATCGACTAGTGCAGTAGCTTCAGCCTCAGCGTCAACAAGCGCGATCGCTTCAGCATCAGCATCAACCAGCGCGGTAGCCTCGGCTTCAGCGTCAACAAGTGCAGTAGCCTCAGCCTCAGCATCAACAAGTGCAGTAGCATCAGCTTCAGCGTCAACAAGTGCAGTTGCA
>NZ_JUOS01000049.1 GCF_001075875.1 Streptococcus oralis | reverse complement strand
TTTGAAACGTTCAAAAGGTCAATTGTCATGTTTCATCTCCTTTTAAAATTTTAGTGTAGCTTTCAGATAATTTTCTAAAACTCATTATGATTGACAACATCAAAACTAGTATAGAAGCAAGACCAATATACAGCAACTCTATTTGACCTGTCATAAGAAATGTAAATAGGATAACCATTGTAATAATAATCATAAAATACTTGAGACTTGAAATTGCTATATATGTTTTTGACAGACCCAAAATGATTTTTTTCACATATTCATTCTGTTTTAGGGCAATATAAAGTTGGACATATTGATAAATGAGTATAAAGACAATACTGTAAATTATCTTCTGCAAGATTTGTGAAAGTAGAATTTGGTGCTCTAAGGACAGGATCTTTAATTTCACAATTTGATAAACATCTACTGGATTCATTGAAACATTCAACTGGGTAGCCATCTCATTTATTTTCTTTACCGCCTCAGGACTAAAAAGAGACTTATTAGTTATATTACTAGCCAAAGTAAACTTGTTGTTTTCGATCATTTTGTCTGTATCTAACACAACAACAATGTTATCTTTACTATCTGCTAGACTTGCCATTGGTAAAATATCTTTATTTTTATGATCGATATCAGCATCCTCATTGAAATAAAAAATTTTATTACCATCAGGAATTATTTGTACTGCAAGCTCTTCTTTTGTATAGTTTGTTCCAATAAATTGTTCTGCTACAACTGTATTCTCAATGGATTTCTGGTTTTCTTTCCATTTTTCAGGAATATAGATGGTTGCTATCTTATTATCTAAAAGATGATAGTTTGTTCCATTCACTTTATTTTGTAGGTTAGCACCTGCTTGATTGATATAAATCAACTCTTTATTTATTTCTGGATTCGTTATTCCGTCATTTTCTAATTGTTTAGAAAAGTCTTCTAAAGCATGAGATGTTTTCATAAAATCTGGAACATAGGCCGAGGATCGTTCTATATATAAATAATCTAAGTTTTTTAAGGAAGCAGCTATCTGTAGATACTGACCATCCGAATCACTTACTTCTCCATTTTTAGCAGAGTTATTTTCAATTCCAAGGAACTCAATCCTTCTCCAGTCTTTTACTGTGTCCCATGGTACTAAATTCTGTATCTGGATGTTGATACTGGATTGACTACTCTTTGTTTCTTGTAAAAAAATTCCTGATACAACGATAATAATCGAAATAATGGCAAGCCATACGACAAAAATAAGCTTGTTTTTCGCCTTGTTTTTGATAATTTCAATGGGCTTTTCAATCTGAATCGTCAACCAAAATAAAACAAAGGTAATGAGATCAATGATTTGAAATAATATAAAATTCGTTAAAAGCAGAGAGAAAAATAACTTAGAACTATAGGTTAAGAAACCATTTCCCAAAAAAGAACTGTAAAAAACCATCAATAAAGCCATCATAATCAGTTCAAAAATAAGAGAAATGCCATACTCTCTTCTTAGATCGTATACAGGCAATCCCAAAGAACGTCGTATCACTCCCTCTTTAATCTGCCTCGTTCTAACTACAAATAACACAACTAATAAAGTTAAGTAAATTGAACTCATTAACAGTATTCTTAAAGTTCCAGTGAATTGTAACATTCCTCCTATATACCAAGGATAAGACATATATACTGTTTGCAGCCCTGTCATCGTAAGTGGTTTCAAAGTGTCTACATCCATTTTCCCAAGGGTGTAATACATCCCTATTATCGGTACTGACTTTAACTGTTCACTGTTTTCATCATCGAAATTTACATACTTAAACTGACCCGAACTCTGAACGATTGGCTTGTAAATGATAACTTTTTCCGTTTTTGATAAGTCACGAAGCATTTCGTATATTTCGTTATTAGAAAGATTGCTTTTCCCTTGAATAGAAAAAGCACCATCAATTGGTAAAGGTATGGGGGTTTCAGTATCACTGATAGTGACCAAACCAATTGCAGCAATCAAACAAAAGAAGAATCCAATGATACATAATTTTAATTTCATAAGCACCTACCCTATCCTTTCATTGGGACTCTTGTTTTCACAAATTTTTTTTAAAATCTATAATAATCTCAATATGCATTTAAGCGAAAATTGTTTCAAGATTTTTTCTTGAAATATCTATCTATAATCTTTTTTATCGTGAACTTTAACGTTCCCAAAATATTCTTTGGGGGTAATACTATGATTCCTTGACAAACATTTTTTATTATATTTGAACAATCTTGCGATAACTTCTTGAAGTAATCATAAAAATTAGGACATAGACTAAAGCAAAGATACCACAAATGGAAAGTGTTACGTTTAACATCATAGCTGTATCCACACCACCAATAACCTTGATAATCAAACTCAACATGTGATAGGCAAAGGCTAGATGTAGGAAGGCAAAGATTACAGGGAGAAAGAAGACGGTCAAGACCTGCTTGTTAATGGTTTGCTTGATTTGTTTTTGATCCAAACCAACCTTTTGCAAAATCACGAAGCGTTCACGATCCTCATAACCTTCTGAGATTTGTTTATAGTAGATAAGCAGTACAGTACCTATCATAAAGATGATAGAGAGGAAAATACCAATAAAGAGGACACCTCCATAGAGAGCATTCATTTGGGCAATTGCATCACTTGAACCATTACCCCCGTAAACCATAGCATCTTCACTCTTGAGATTGTGGCTAAAATTATTTACATACGCATCAAAATCATCAGATAGGTTTAATTGTTCCTCTAGACTTGCGGTGACATCCATACCACCGTAGAACTGAGTGTAGACAGCAGAATCTTGGTACTGATCCAAAAAGCTTTGAAGATCTGCTACAACTAGGTAGTTAAAATCTGAAACTAAAAGGATATAGAGATTGGAAACATGGTTAGCTAAAAAATCTTGCTGGATTTCTTGCTTGATACTATACTCCTGACTGTTAAGACTAAATGATTTCTGACCTTTTAGTTGGTTATTTTTAGCCCAAAGACCTACTTCATTACCAGTAAGATTTAGCTTTTGTCCAGTCATTTTTTCATAGTCTTTTTGATCAAATACTAGAAAAACTGTCTTAGGCAATTCCGTGATTTGTTCTTTAGTCATGATGGTTAATTTAGTTCCATCTTGACTAGAAAGGCCAAAGCTAGCATAGCTAAGAACGTCTTTATTGCTAATCGTCAAGTTCTTTTCACTGGCATATTGAGTCAATAGTTGGTCTAAATTCTCAACTTCAATATTATTTCCCTTAGCCTTAACATCGAAATCATGAGGATACATGATATTTTTTATATTTTCAGAACCGTTGTAGATGCTGGTTGCTGCAGACATGGTGACCAAAACCATGGTGGAAAGGATGGTAATGGTTGCTAAACCGACAGCGTTTTTCTTCATACGAAAGATAAGGTTAGAAACAGAGATGAGGTTATTGGGTTTATAGTAATATCTTTTGTTTTTCTTGAGTAGCTGTAAGAAAACTGTAATACCAGCATTGAATAAAAGATAGGTCGCAACTATGACCAACATGACTGCTATAAAGAAAGTAACAGTCGCTGATACTGGATCTTTTACGCTTTGTGCTAGATAGTAGCCACTACCTAGTGCAATTAGTCCTACAAGTGTCTGAAGGACTAGAAAACGCCCCTTCTTCTCACCTTTCGCTTTCTCACGAGAGAGTTGGAGAGCATCCATACGGATAATGCGTACAGCGTTCAGGAAGACGATGACTAAAAAAATAAGACCAAACACTAGAAGGATTGAAAGAACTACGGACCATTGAAAGGTTGCGACTAGCTCTACCTTCATCTTTGCAAGTTTAAGCAATATAGCAAAGATGAGATTGTCAAAGAGGGCACCAATCCCAATCCCAGAAGTCACTGTTACTAAACCAAATATCAGGAGCTCCTTGAAGGTCATACCAATTAAATGGCGCTTTTCTAGTCCCAACATACCATAGACACCCAGTTCTTTTGAGCGATTTTTCATGACAAAACTGTTGGCATAAAGTACGATAATGGCAGATGCGAGTGTCACTACGACAAGCCCTAGTTGTAGGGTAAATTGAATAGCGGATGCACCACGCAAATCACCAATTTTAGGATTAAAGGCTACGGAATAAAAGAGATAGCTGATAGTGACTGCCAAAATGACAGACAAAGCAAAGGGATAATAGAGTTTGCGGTTTTTGATTAAGTTGGAGATGGCCAACTTATTGGTTAATCGAAACATACTAGTTCACCTCACTTGCCATAACAGTCAA
>NZ_JUOS01000048.1 GCF_001075875.1 Streptococcus oralis | reverse complement strand
ACCAGAGAAATACGTTGTTTCTGAAGAGAAATTCGATATCACAGGCGACAAACTCGTTGATGATGATTCTGAATTGACTGATAAATATGGTGAAACAAATACAAACCCATACGCAGATGGAACTTCAAACAACGAATCTCAAAACTTGAATACGAAGACTGTTAAACGTGGCGACAAGTTGGTTTACCAAGTATGGTTGGATACAACTAAATTCGATGCAGCTAACAAGGACAACATC
>NZ_JUOS01000047.1 GCF_001075875.1 Streptococcus oralis | reverse complement strand
AGAAGATAAGGATAACATTTCCTTTGTTTCGGATTTTATGCCATTTCAACAATAAAATATTATAAAGAGGAATCTATCTCATACTAGGGGATATTCCTCTTTTTTATCTAGATTTTACCTGAAAGTCAAAAAAATTCTTGACAGATTTATGTGATAGGAGTAAAATCTTAACTAGTTAAATAACCGGTTAATTATATAAGAAACTAACTCACTCGATCAAATCTTGTTAGATAAATAGAAAATAGAAGGAGGAGTTTTAAAAGTGATTTCGTTTTTCAGTTATATACTTAACCAGTTAAGGAAGTTCTTTAGGAAAAAGTGTAGTTCTTTATTTAACGAATAAATGAAATAGGAAGTGTGTTTAGATGAAAATCAATAAAAAATATGTTCTTGGTTCGGTAGCTCTTTTAGCATTAAGCCTTTCCAGTTATGAACTGGGGCGTTTCCAAGCGGTACAGACTAGCAAAGAGCCTAATCGTGTGGCTTATATAGAAGGGAATCAGGCTAGTACTAAGTCTGAAAATCTGACGCCAGATGAAGTTAGTCGGCGAGAGGGGATCAATGCTGAACAAATTGTTGTTAAAATTACTGATCAAGGTTATGTGACCTCTCATGGAGATCATTATCATTACTATAATGGCAAGGTTCCTTATGACGCTATCATCAGTGAAGAACTGCTGATGAAAGATCCGAATTATCAGTTGAAGTATTCAGACATTGTCAATGAAATCAAGGGTGGCTATGTGATTAAGGTAGACGGGAAATACTATGTTTACCTTAAGGATGCGGCTCATGCGGACAATATTCGTACAAAAGAAGAGATTAAACGTCAGAAGCAGGAACATAGTAGTAATCACGGGGCTGGTTCTAACGATCAAGCAGTAGTTGCAGCCAGAGCTCAAGGACGCTATACAACGGATGATGGGTATATCTTTAATGCCTCTGATATCATAGAAGATACAGGTGATGCCTATATCGTTCCTCATGGCAATCACTTCCACTATATTCCTAAGAGTGATTTGTCTGCCAGTGAATTAGCTGCTGCCCAGGCCTTCTTATCTGGAAAAGGCGGTCAATTAAGTACGGTTGAATATCGTTCAAGCAGAGGAGAAACAAGATCTAGTGTGAGAACTAGTCCATCTGAAACTCCTCAAAATCCTGCAACAGCTCCGGAGAGCGAAAATGAGGATTTAGCTAGTCTCCTTCAAGAATTGTACGCTTTGCCACTTAGCCAACGTCATGTGGAGTCTGATGGATTAGTATTTGACCCAGCACAGATTACAAAACGTACTGCAAATGGTGTGGCAGTTCCTCACGGAGATCATTTCCATTTCATTCCGTATTCGCAAATGTCTGCTTTGGAAGAAAAATTGGCTCGAAATCTGCCAATTGGAGGTCAGCCAATTCAAAGTCATGCTGATAATCCGAAACCAAGCAGTTCTGAGAAACCAAGTTCAACCATTAAACCAAACTTTAATCTCAATACGCCGGCACCGAATCGAGGAACTGGAGGAGCCTATACAACGGATGATGGGTATGTCTTTAGTCCGACAGATGTGATTGAAGATACAGGAGACGCTTTTGTTGTACCGCACGGCAATCATTTCCACTATATCCCTAAGAGTGATTTGTCAGCAAGAGAATTGGCTGCTGCCCAAGCTTATTGGAATGGTAAACAAGGCGCACATTCCTCTACAAGTTCAAGTAAACCAAGTAGTGATAATTCTAAGCAAGCTCAACCAAGTTTGACAGAGACTCCAAATCTGACTGTCACCCCAACTTATCATCAAAATCAAGGGGAAGACATTTCAACACTTTTAAGTGAATTGTATGCCAAACCTTTATCAGAACGCCATGTGGAATCGGATGGTCTAGTCTTTGATCCGGCACAAATCATCAAACGTACAGCTAACGGTGTAGCAGTGCCCCATGGAGACCATTATCACTTTATCCCTTATTCACAAATGTCTGATTTAGAGCAGAAGATTGCAAGAATGATTCCGTTAAAAGGGCAAAATGGATTAAACGAAATTGTTACAGATATTAAACCTTTAGCATCAAAAGAGGTAGTTCATAAGTTCTTAGGACAACCAATCAAAGCTTATGGAAAAGGTTTAGATGGCAAACCTTATGATACGAGCGATGGATATATATTTACCAAAGATTCAATCGATTCTGTTGATAAATCAGGTGTTATTGCCAAACACGGAGATCATTTCCATTATATGGGATATGGTGAATTAGAACAATTCGAATTGGATGAAGTTGCCAAATGGATTCAAGAAACTGGTAAAAATCCAGATTCCATCGTTTCTTCAGTACACTCAGATGAGGAGGAAAGACCAAAGTTTGATTATAAAAAAGTAACTAATAAAATTTCTAGAAATAGTAAAGTTGGTTATATAATTAATGAAGGTGGTAAAGATTATTTTTATTCACGTGAAGAACTCGATCTTACTCAAATAGCTTTTTCTGAGCAGGAACTAATGCTTAAAGATAAAGATAATTATCGTTATGATATTGTAGAAACAGAAATTAAACCAAGATTAGCTGTTGATGTATCTAGCTTGCCTATGCATGCAGCCAATACTACGTATGATACTGGAACTTCTTTCATTATTCCGCATATCGATCACATTCACGTCGTACCTTATTCTTGGTTAAATAGTGAGCAAATAGCAACTATAAAATATGTAATGCAACATCCTGATGTGCGTCCTGAAGTTTGGTCAAAACCAGGTCATGATGATGCTGGATCTGTTATTGCTAATGTAACTCCTCTTGAAAAACGTCCTGGAATGCAGAACTGGCAAATTATCCATTCTGCTGAAGAAGTTCAGAAAGCTCTTGCAGAAGGTCGATTTGCAACTCCTGATGGATATATTTTTGATCCTCAGGATGTATTGGCAAAGGGAACTTATATTTGGGCAGATAAATCTTTCAGTATTCCAAAAGCTAGTGGTGATTCATTGAGAAGTATCACTAAATCCGACTTATCAGAAGTAGAGTGGAAACAAGCTCAAGAGTTGATAGCTAAAAGAATGAAAGAAAAAGAATCCCAAAATGGGACGTTTACGAATAATAATGAAGAATTAAAACCTGATTCAAACAATCTTAAAAATATTGATAAAAATAAGACTGTTGTAGATAAAACTGAGGAGCAACCGAAGAATAATATAGGCGTAAATGAGACTGGTACAACCAACGAAATTCCTTCAGAAAACAAGGTTGAAGATAAAGAAAACTCCAAAGAAGAAAGTGACGATGATTTACCAGACTACGGATTGGATAAAGTAACTTTAAATGAACATATAGAAAAGTTAGCAAAAATTGCACAAATCGATCCTAAGTTTCTAATTTTTCAGCCAGAAGGTGTTCAGTTTTACAATAAAAATGGTGAATTAGTGATGTATGACATTAAGACACTAAAACAAGTAAAACCTTAAAATATATTTATTAATTATAATCTACTCGAAAGGATATTGTTCGATTTTTGATTGAATAATGTCCTTTTCTTTATTAAAAAGCTGAAATTTACTGTCTTAAAAATTGAATCAAGAAGTTCTAAAACAATGATTTTATTTTTGACGACTAAAAATCTTGACTTATTAAATAAAAAAAGTTAAACTATTTACTAGTTAATTAAATGGTTAAATACTAGTTAAGGAGTTGTTATGAAAAAAAGAAGTATCCTATGGCTTGTGCTTGCCTTCTTTGCTCTTACCATAGGAGCATGTGGACAAAAGGCCAGTCAAGACAAGAGTGATGAAACTAAGGGAATGAAGATTGTGACCAGTTTTTATCCTATCTATGCCATGGTCAAAGAAGTTTCAGGTGATCTAAATGATGTTCGGATGATTCAGTCTAGTTCTGGTATCCATTCCTTTGAACCTTCTGCAAATGATATCGCAGCCATATATGATGCCGATGTTTTTGTCTATCATTCTCATACACTAGAGTCATGGGCGGGAAGTTTAGATCCAAGCCTGCAAAAATCCAAGGTAAAGGTCTTAGAAGCATCAGAAGGTATGACCTTGGAGCGCGTGCCTGGCTTAGAAGATATGCAGGCAGGAGATGGGATTGATGAGAAAACCTTGTATGATCCTCATACTTGGTTAGATCCTGAAAAAGTTGCTGAAGAAGCACAGATTATTGCTGATAATTTATCCGAACTGGACAGTGCCAACAAGGATACCTATCAGAAAAACGCACAAAGTTTTAGTGCTAAGGCTCATGACCTAACTAAGAAATACCAACCGATATTTGAAAAGGCTAATCAAAAGACATTTGTGACCCAACACACAGCTTTTTCATATTTGGCAAAACGATTTGGACTTAATCAACTTGGTATTGCAGGTATCTCTCCTGAACAAGAACCAAGTCCAAGACAATTGACTGAAATCCAGGAATTTGTAAAGACTTATAAGGTCAAAACCATCTTTACAGAGAGCAATGCATCATCTAAGGTAGCGGACACACTTGTCAAATCAACAGGTGTGGGTCTTAAAACCCTCAATCCTTTAGAGGCAGACCCACAAAATGACAAGTCCTACTTGGAAAATCTAGAAGAAAATTTGGCTATCTTAGCTGAAGAATTGAAATGAGGAGATTATGAAGATTAATAAAAAATATCTAGCGGGATCTGCAGTGGTCCTTGCCTTAAGTGTCTGCGTTTATGCTTTGAATCAACATCAAGCACCTGAGAAAAAAGATGATAATCGTGTATCCTATGTTGACGGTAAAGGATCTGAAGCTAAGAAGAATGAATCTCTGACACCAGATCAAGTTAGCAAGAAGGAAGGAATAGAAGCTGAACAGATTGTTACCAAGATCACTGATCAAGGTTATGTGACGTCCCACGGCGACCATTTCCATTACTATAATGGTAAGGTGCCTTATGATGCTATCTTTAGCGAAGAACTGGTCATGAAAGATCCGAACTATCAGTTGCGTGATCAAGATATTGTCAATGAGATTAAAGGTGGCTATATCATCAAAGTGGACGGTAAATACTATGTCTATCTAAAAGATGCGAGTCACGCTGATAATATTCGCACCAAAGACCAAATCGAGCAACAAAAACAAGAACATACATCAGATAGTGGCAGTGCAAGTAAGGAAGTCCTTGTTGCCAGAGCACAAGGTAGATATACAACAGATGATGGTTATGTCTTTAATGCTGCAGATATTATTGAAGATACAGGTGATGCCTATATTGTTCCTCATGGTGGGCATTATCACTACGTTCCAAAGAGTGCTCTATCTTCAAGTGAATTAGCAGCAGCTCAAGCCTATCTAGCTGGAAGAGGAAGTCAACCAAGCCTGACGGATTATAAACCCAATCCAAGTGTTACACCAAGTTCTCAAGCCGATAGCCCAGCAACAAGCATCCCAGTAGATAAAGAGGATAGCCTCCAAAGTCTTCTTGCTCAGTTATATGCTTTACCAGTTAGTCAACGCTATCAAGAATCTGATGGTTTGGTATTTGACCCAGCTAAAATTACTAGTCGTACACCATCAGGAGTTGCGATTCCACACGGTAATCACTACCATTTCATTCCTTATAGTAGTATGTCTGCTTTGGAGCAAAAAATTGCTCGTTTGATACCACTTGGAGGTGTTCTAACACCAACAAAGCCGTTAGAAAATCAAAATAAACCAATAGTTCAGCGTGACCATGAAAATGTAACTCATAACAACCATCATGAGGATGAACATGATCATGGATTTGCAGCTGAGCGAGTGATCAGTGAGGATAAGCAAGGTTTTGTAGTTTCACATGGAGATCATGCCCACTATTTCTTTAAAAAAGATTTAT
>NZ_JUOS01000046.1 GCF_001075875.1 Streptococcus oralis | reverse complement strand
TTTTACACGCCTGACGGTTTTCAAGACCGTTCCCTTCAGCCGGACTTGGGTAATCCTCCATAGTATTTAATGGACCTTGTAGGACTTGAACCTACGACCACTCGGTTATGAGCCGAGAGCTCTAACCAGCTGAGCTAAAGGTCCAACAAGATCATTATAGCGGCGAAGGGGATCGAACCCCCGACCTCCCGGGTATGAACCGGACGCTCTAGCCAGCTGAGCTACACCGCCATCAATCGGGAAGACAGGATTCGAACCTGCGACACCTTGGTCCCAAACCAAGTACTCTACCAAG
>NZ_JUOS01000045.1 GCF_001075875.1 Streptococcus oralis | reverse complement strand
AGCATTCAATACGAATCAATACATAAGAAAAACGCTGATTTCAAGCGTTTTTTCTTTTTGTTAAATGCGATATATTGCACTGTATTTCAATTCAAACTCTACCTTTTTCTCTACCTTTTTTGAAATAAGAATAATGATTCGGATATTTAAAAAAAGAGGAACTTTAGTGTGAAGCTCCTCTTTTTTATTTGTTCTTTTACTTATAAATCGTATGACCTGGCTTAGAAAGTATGAGTTTCAGTTGGACTAAAAACAGCGTATTATCAAGGCTTTTCAGAACTATATCTACTAGTTAATTTCATAAAATATGAATCATTATTTTTTAAATAGGGGAATAGTTTAGGTCTGTAAGAATTAACTTATACACTTACAAGGTTTATTCTGATCGACTTTATAACTGTCTACGAAAAAAAGACAGAAATGAGAGATTGAGTGTGGGGAAAAAACTATTAGGTGTAGTTTCAATACTTCTACTAATGCTTTTGCTTATATTTAATGCAAGTAAATAGTCAATTCGTCCGAGCATTTCCTTCTCCATCTCCGTAGCAGAAAGTTGAGTTTATTTAACAAACTGATAAAATAATAGAGAAACTAATTATTTCGAGGCCAAATCATGAACCTATCAAACGTATTTCAAAAATTATCCCCAAATACTCCCATCTTACAAGCTACCTTTGGTCTGGAGCGCGAATCTCTACGAATCAATACTGAAGGCCGTGTCGCTCAAACGCCACACCCTGAAAAATTGGGTTCTCGCAGTTTCCATCCCTATATCCAGACAGATTATAGCGAACCTCAACTAGAGCTCATTACACCGGTAGCACAGTCGACCACGGAAGCTCGTCGCTTCCTCGGGGCCATCACCGATGTGGCTATTCGCTCAATGGATAAGTCAGAATATCTTTGGCCTTTATCCATGCCACCTGTGATTGTAGAAGAAGAGATTCAGATTGCCCAGTTGGAAAGTGACTACGAGTATCAATACCGAGTTGGTTTGGCAGAACGCTACGGCAAATTGCTCCAGTCCATATCTGGAATTCACTATAATTTTGAACTCGGCAAAGATCTGACCCAGCAGCTCTTTGAAGTCAGTGACTATGACGATTTACTGACCTTCAAGAATGCCCTCTATCTCAAGTTAGCTCAGAACTTCTTGTGTTATCGCTGGCTCTTGACCTACCTTTACGGAGCAAGCCCGCTAGCAGAAAAAGGGTTTTTGACAGATGAAATTGGTTGCGTGCGGTCGATTCGTAACTCCAACTACG
The DNA here is from genome assembly GCF_001075875.1 of Streptococcus oralis. GTDB lineage: Bacteria > Bacillota > Bacilli > Lactobacillales > Streptococcaceae > Streptococcus > Streptococcus oralis_I. Next base: position 2,336 of record NZ_JUOS01000045.1, on the reverse strand, counting down.
GCTATGTCAATGCCCCCGATGTTCACATTTCCTTCTCTTCACTGGAGCAATACGTGACCGACATCGAAAACGCTGTTGGATCTGGGCAACTGTCCTCTGAAAAAGAATTTTACTCTGCCATCCGTTTACGCGGTGCTAAGACTAGCCGGGACTTTTTGACTAAGGGCATCTCCTATCTAGAGTTCCGCAACTTTGACCTCAACCCCTTTGAGCCACTGGCAATCAGCCAAGAAACACTAGACACCACCCACCTCTTTGCACTCGCACTCTTGTGGCTAGACGACATGGAGCAAGTCGACGAAGAATTGGCAGTAGCTGCTACTCTCAACAACCAAATCGCTCTCAGCCATCCCCACACACCACTTCCTAAAGAGGCTGACCCTAAACCTATCGTGACAGCCATGAAGGACATCGTCGCTCACTTTGGACTGGATGACTATTATAGCCAGCTTATCACTAAGGTGGAGGCCTCTCTTCTTGATCCACGTTTGACCCTTTCTGGAAAAATAGCAGAGCAGGTTGAAGAAGGGTCCCTTGAAAAATTTGGCCAACAACAAGGACAAGCCTTTCATGACTATGCTTGGACAGCACCTTATGCCCTCAAAGGCTATGAAAACATGGAACTCTCCACCCAAATGATTCTCTTTGACGCCATTCAGCTGGGCTTGAACGTAGAAATTTTAGATGAGGAAGACCAATTTCTCAAACTCTGGCATGGTGACCATGTGGAGTACATTAAAAATGGCAACATGACATCCAAAGATAACTACGTAATTCCACTGGCCATGGCTAATAAGGTTGTGACCAAAAAGATTTTGGACAAGGCTGGTTATCCAGTACCTGCGGGAGCAGAATTTGCTAACAAGGACGATGCCTTGCGGTACTACGGACAAGTAGCCAACTCTGCTATTGTTGTCAAACCCAAATCCACCAACTTCGGTCTTGGCATTTCCATCTTCCAAGATCCAGCTAGCCTTTCTGGCTATGAAAAAGCCCTAGACATCGCCTTTTCGGAAGATAGCCATGTGCTAGTCGAGGAGTTTGTGGCAGGGACCGAGTACCGTTTCTTTATCTTGGATGGAAAATGCGAGGCTGTCCTGCTCCGCGTCGCGGCCAATGTCGTAGGTGACGGAAGCTCAAGCATCCGAGAATTAGTCGAAAAGAAAAACCAAGACCCTCTGCGTGGTCGCGACCATCGCTCACCTCTTGAAATCATCAATCTGGGTGATATTGAATTACTCATGTTAGAACAGCAGGGTTACACACCTGATACAGTCTTGCCTGAAGGTAGCCAAACCTTTCTGCGTGGTAATTCTAATATCTCAACTGGAGGCGACTCCATTGACATGACTGACCAGATGGGCGAGAGTTACAAACAACTAGCTGCCGATATGGCGACTGCTATGGGGGCTTGGGCCTGTGGAGTCGATTTGATTATCCCAGACTACACCAAGCCTGCTAGTAAGGAGCTACCAAATTGCACCTGTATCGAACTCAACTTCAATCCTGCCATGTACCTGCACGCCTATACTTACGTAGGGCCAGGACAACGTATCACACCGAAAATTTTACGGAAGTTGTTTGGAGAGATATGAGAATAAGATCAGAGATTTTCTGAGCTTACTTTTTTATATTTGATAAATGGTAAAATATAGTGCAACAAAAAACTCATAGAGCCCAATCTCGTGTAAACTGTAAGTAACCACACTAAACAGAACACGGGAGAAATCTATAAGCTACCATCATATTACCATAATTGAGCGAATTAAGATAGAGACTTACCTAGAATTAGGTCTCAAACCCTGCCAAATAGCTAGAAAATTAGGCGTTCACAAATCAACCTTCTCAAGAGAATTAAGTGTGGTAATGACACTTACTCTGCACAAGCAGCACAAACACACAATGAACAATTGGCGAAGCAGAAGGGAAGAAAATCGAGTTAGACTCCTGTGAATTGAAGTAGGAAATTAAAGAGCGATTACAATCTTCATGGTCTCCAGAACAAATTTGTAGTCGTTATCAACTTGAAAATAGGTCCATGGTGTCCTTTAAAATCCAATTTGTAAAATTAAGCTAGAAAAAAGCATCTCGTATTTTTGATACGAAATGCTTTTAATAAATGTAAATAAGTTTTAACGTTTACTAAATTGTGACGCTTTACGGGCCTTTTTCAAGCCTGGTTGGAAACATTTTTATTTGAATAAGTTTCAAGATGGACTTAAAATCAATGTTTTCCCACGTCTTCAGAAAGAACGATTTTATCTAATTTGAATAACTTTCAGTTGAATGGTGTGAATTTTACCCTAAAAATACACAAATTGAGCTAGATTTTACCA
>NZ_JUOS01000044.1 GCF_001075875.1 Streptococcus oralis | reverse complement strand
CTTCTAAAAGAACTTTTCCCAATCTAATAAACTTCCACTCTCCTTCAAATCCATCCAAACGAATCTCAGGAACGGTCTGTCCAGCTTTGGGAAACATCTTGGAGAGCATGGTAGTCTTAAGAGATTGATAGTTGGCGAGATTGTCCTTGTAGCTAGATAGAAGGTCGTCGAGGGTGCGGAAAAGAGAGCCAATGGCTTGTTGTTCGTCTAATGAGGCAGGTACACAAACCTTGAGTTTTGACAAAGATTTTTGACTAACTCCTTTTGCAGTTCCACCACTTGATAAAGAAGTTAATTCATTAAATATTTTTGGGCTACGCAATAAAGTGGCTAAAAAATCTTCTCTAATTAAATGATGTTTAACTTCAAAGGCAATCGTACGTTGACTTAGAATATATAAATCATCATTAGGAATCTGTGCAACATTTCCCATTGGTGCTTCAGTAGTAAAAACAACTTGCCCTTTATGAAGATGATTATCGCCCATCCATCGATCATACAATTCTTGATCTCCATAATTTGCATCAGCATTGAAATCAATATAGCCGTTTTTTACATTTAAAGCTGATAAAGCTAAAAAACCTGTATCGCTCCAACTTAAACCTAATTTTTTAGGTGTTCTCCCTCTGTAATCTAAGATTTTTTCTATATTAGATAATAAAGGTCTTTTAATCCAATCTTTCTGTTCTTCACTAAAACTGATTTTAGGCTTCATTTTTCTCCTCAATTCTTATAACTCTCTGTCTAAAAATTGTTTTAACTTTTTACGCAATTCATTATCTAGAATTTCTTTTTGTATATCTTCCTCAAAACTATTATATTTTTTATTTAAGTCATATCTAAAAAGTAATGTAAAATAAATAGCTATTTGAATTGCAGATCCAATAAGCAAGAGAAAAATAAAAAATAGGAATAGTATATATATTTTACCCACCCAATTATATATGTTTTCATTAAAAAAAGAAAATATAACTATAATAAAACTAGATAAAAATCCTCTATTAACTATTGAAACCAGTCTCTTATACTCTTTTAATTTAAGTTTTGATACAAGAGAACTTGTACCAGAACTTAATAAAAATCCGTATAAAGAAAAATAAATTCCAATAAAAACTGTTGATATGGTTACTAAATTTGTATTATCTAAATAAGCATTTTTGTAAAACCAACAATACATGTCTGAATAGTTTCCTAGTAAAAGAGATATTGAAATAACCATTACAATTATGACAAGTAGGAACCACCAAAAATATTTATCAATAAATTTAAGCACGCTAATATCCCCTTTCTAGTTTTTAGATTTTTACAAGCTATCTTCAGTTACAATCTCAAATTCGTTCTCATTAATTGGTAACAAAGCACCAAATAAAGTATATTGAGTATCCTTATTATGATTCTGATCGTCATAATAGTGTTTTGTCATTAAATTAGCTAATATGTTAAATTCCTCAGTCTTTGAAGAAGTTATATCATGAATATAAAATCCATCATTCTTTAAATCTAGTGAAACAGATTCTTTTGTTTCTGGATTTAAAAATTCAACTTTAGCTGATATTAAATTTTCATCCTCTGTATTTAATAATTTCAATATTCTATCAACACGTTTTATATCCATTTCTCTTTTATATCGACTTTTCTTGAATACTATAGTGGTAGTATTTATATCTAATTCTTCAGACACTTCAATCATATTACCAAATAACTTCTCTAATAGTGTTTTGTTGCTATCGTTAATATTTGGAAACAAACTTGACAATTGAAAACCTTCATTTCTAATTTGAATAACGATTGATTTAATACTCTCAGATGCTTCTATCAAAGGTTTTAATTCATCTGTTTTCATAGGCTCAAATTTCACAGAATACTTTACATCAGGATCTTTACTTTTTATAAAACTTGATAGATACTCTCCTATTTGATTAAATGATGGCCCTAAAAACTTTCTTTCCATCAAAAAGAGATACGATGTAGGAATAATCAAACAAACACTAGGTTCGAAAAGATCACCATCAATTTGTTTAATTTCTTCTTTACCTATTTTTCCTTCATATGGTTTTTCACTACGATATTTTCCAATCCAAACTGTTCTATTCTTAGGAAGATATTCGTACCCTTCCAATGAAGAACCATTCGTTTTCTGATATGAAGGAGGTCTACTATTATTCATAAATATAGTATGCTGACTCCCTAATTTTACAGTTCTTTCTACAGGAGAAGATAGTCGAATTTTATCAATTAACTTAGATAAATCATAATCTGTCTTCTCACCATTTCGACACAAAAAAACATTAAAATATTGAACTTTCATTTACATCAATCTCCAATTATTTTATAATCACTAAATTATCATTTTTATAATCTATGCGTCCTTCTATCTCAACATTTGGAACAAAAACATTGAAATTCAAGTCTTCGTTTTGCTCACAACTACTTCTTATATGAATACCTCTAGGTATTTTTTCCTCAGAGTCACAGTATATTAAATCGGCTCTGTATTTTACTATTGCCTCCGGAGTATTCTTTAATAATTGATAAATAATAAAGTTCTCAAAATACGTCTGGTTATGCCCATGGACTGCTGTATGGTGATTTCCTTTATTAGACCACTTAGTTTGTTTATAAATATTATTCTTATTCTTTTTACTAGTATTAAAGCAGGTCCCTTTAAAAAGCTGTCTCCCTAAAATATGACCAGCATCAAAACCAGAATCCTTAAACGGAGATGTCCCTTTTGTACCTCTCCCTTCAACTTCACTTATTGAAATTAAAGATATATTTCCAATACCACCAATAGGTAAATTATTATTAAGCCCAAAATTTATAGGATTACTAATGTCAATTTCGTTGAAACAATTTAGATTATTGATTGGTGTCAATATCCTAAAACTACCTTTTTCAAAATTAAGATCTTTAATTGACACTACACCCAATTCTTTAAGCATATCATCTGTAAAAAAATCTATAAACAATTTTTCATTTGGATAATTACACATAATATTCTCTCCTACCTCCCCACCCTCAACGGCTCAATGACTTCTTCGATCAGTTGGGTATAGGCTTCTTTGATTTGTTTTTTATAGAGGAGTGGGTTGAGGGCATCTGTCACCTCAACTTTATAGTCCTTGTAACGCTGGCTCTTGGTCAGTTGACTTTCTCCTAATTGTTTTTTTGCTCCTTTGCGGTAGTGATTGACATAGTAGCGGAGATCATCTTCACCGACATACCAGGTCTTACTAAAGTCTTGGATATGCTGCTGGATGACCGCTTCAATCATCTGGTCAAGGATATTGGCGATGGATTGACCTCTATAGCGGTCTGGATTTGCCTGTACTTCTTGCCAAAGTTCTGAGATGATCTGTGCAAGATTTGGATTGGTCTTCTCCAGACTTTGGATATAGGTATCCACTGCTTCTCTGTCCTGTGCACTGAGACTCTTTTCCTGACTTTGCTCTTGCTCGATCAGGCTTTGGATCAAGGTCAGTATATAGGCATAGTTGATCTCATCTACTTGGATAGACTCCAGTTCGTAGTGGATATCCAGTGGCTCCCCATCCTTATCACCATCTTCTGAACGACTTTTAAGTTCGGCAAGGATATTTTGATAGAAGCCTAGATAGTTTTCCAATTCTTCTGCGGTTAGTCCAGTCTCTGCATAGATTTCTTCCTCGTTATACTCTTTATAAACTCGGATAGAAGCCAAGTATTTATCAAAGGATTGATAAGCCTTGGCTAGTTTTCTCAATTCAGGCGTAGAGATTTGCTCGATTTGGAGTCCTTCTTCGGGGTCATCGGTGATTAGATTTTGGAAGTCACTACAACTTCTCATAAAGTTTCTCTTTTCCTCTTCCCAGCTAGGTGCAAGAACATCATTTTCACCACCATTTGAGTAGAGCTTGAGGGCATTATCGACTGCTTCCTTAAAGGCTAGAGGCTTTTGAAAAGTGATGATATGACCATAGTTCTTACTAGAATCAAAGATTCGGTTTGTTCGACTAAAGGCCTGAATCAAATCCTGCGGTTGCATGGGTTTGCGATCGATAAAGAGGGTCGATAGACAAGGTGCATCAAATCCTGTTAGGAGACGATTGACCACGACAACCAAGTCCAACTGCTCATTGCGATAGAGATACTTGTCTTGTTTACGGGCAAGCCGGTTATTAACATCTGTGTTAAAGCCACGGAGATCCGCCATAGTAAAGTGTGTATCAAATTCTTGGTTATAGTCCTCTAAGACCTGTTTCATGTGGTCTTGGTTGGCTCTTGAGTCTTCTTCGTTTTCAGTGACAGAGTAGGTGATGGTCACCTTTGGAAAGTCTGGCAGGACCATCTTGACCCTCTCTGATACCTTGACCCGTGTCTGACCAGCCTTGACTCTTTTGAGAAGGTCATAGTAGGCTTGGGCTTGAGAGATGGACTTGACGGTTAGGATGGCATTGTAGGTATTGCCCACTCCTTTTTGGAAGCCTAGTTGTTGGCGGGATTTATTGATAATAGCATCCAATACTTCCAGCATGTGCTCCTCATTTTCATAGACGGTATCAGGTATTTCATTTTCAGCCTGGTCTGTGATGAGGGTATTGCGATAATCCACCTTAAAGCCTAAGACAGCTCCGTCATGGATGGCTTCCTTGACTGTATACTCATGGAGGCGGTCTCCATACTGTTGCTGGGTGGTTTGGGCTAGGTCTCCGACTTGCTGGCGTTTATTTTCCTTAAAGATGGGCGTCCCTGTAAAACCATACCAGAGAGACTGAGGGAAAAAGGCTTTAATGTCTTTTTGTGTTTGTGGGGTCACTGCACGGTGGCATTCATCTACAACAAAGGCCACTCGGAGTCCCTTGATTTTGTCCGCATCTCGTTGGTAAAGACCTTGGTCAAACTTGCGCATCATGGTGGTGATTTTCTGGATGGTTGTCACCACGACACGCTTATCATTACTACCTAGTCGCTTGACCAAATCATGTGTATTGTCTGTCTCATCGATATCAATGACATCATTTGTCGCATAAGAGAGGAAGGATGATGTGGTCTGTTGGTCCAAGTCCCTGCGGTCAACGACAAAAATCGTCTTTTGGATAGAAGGAATCTGAAGGAGATTCCTCGCCACCTTATAAGAAGTCAAGGTCTTCCCTGAACCTGTCGTATGCCAAACATAGCCTGATGCTTGTTGGCGAGAGGCTTCCTGAACCGCTTCGATAGCATGGATCTGGTAGGGGCGCAAGAGAATGAGAGATTTCTTGCTATCATCAATGACAGAATACTGCATGACCATCTGATGGGCACGAGGGATAGAAAGGACTTCGTGGGCAAAGCTAGTCAGGTTTGTCACAGGATGATTGTCCTTATCCACCCACTTGGTTAGAAATTGCTTGTTGAGTTTGTTTTCACGAGCTGCAGCGATATAGCGAGTATCTACTTTGTTGGTCACAACAAACATTTGCAAGCTAGAGTAGATACCACGGAATTTCCCTTCACGGTCATATTTTTTAATTTGGTGAAAAGCATCGATAAATGCTGCTTGGGTGCTCTTGAGCTCGATTTGAATCATAGGTAAGCCATTGATGAGAAGAGTAACATCCAGTCTACGGTCTTGGTCCAGAGGATTTACTTTTTCTCTTTGGACTTGATTGACAACTTCGTAGCTAGACTTTCCTGCTGCGATATTGTCACGCCAAATGACTGACAAACGGATGGTGCCTAGGCTCGCATCTTCTCTTTGAACCTCGACTTTGGCAATGCCATTTTCTCCGACCAACCACTTGGCAGCATCATAATAGCTGACAAAGTTGAGTTGGTTCTGAATCTGGCGTTTTTCCTGCTCAGTCAAGGGATGGTCTGCTAGCAGAGCAACGTTGTTTTGGGCTAGTTTCTCAAAGAAATTGTCCCATAGTTGTTCTTCTGTTTTTAGGTCTTCTCGATAAGTCCATTGGCTTTCACCAGTTACCAGCTGGTTTATCAGTTGTTTTTCTATTTCCAGTTCTGGTTTTACCTGCATCTAAATTTCTCCTTCAGAGGTTGACATTCTAGTTATTATTATATCATAGTCCTATCAGAAAACCTTCCTCTCCCTCCCTACTTCAAAGCACTTTTGACCTTTTTCTTGGTGATGATGCGGTCGTTTTTGTTGGCTAGGGATTTGAGTCGGGCTTCGAGTAAGACTTTTCTACCCGCTTCGTTACGGGTGTAGATCAGCTGATAATCACCTAGCTGAGGTGCGACGGAGTCCAGAAAGAGCTGGGCATCTTCCTTGCGTTTTTCAAAGATGCTAGGAACTACGAAATACTTGGACTGGCCTGCAGGGGCTTTTTTAGCTACTAAGAGGTAGCGTTGATTATCCACGGGGGCAAAGAATTCACCCAAGGTCTGAGAGAAGAGCTCCTTATCTCGCATACTGCCACCCTTAAGATAGGCAAAAATGCAATAGCTATCCTTATCTTCTTCCACCTGCACGCGCGACTGATCATCGGAAAGATGCCCCATCTTTAGCATGGCATTACGAATACCTTCACCTGCCTGACGTAGACGTACGTAAGGACTCTTGTAAAAGAAATAACGGACCAGAGCAATAGTAAGCAAGACAAGACTAATAGCCGTTAACCAAGCCAAACGAATACCATTTGTTTTAAAGAGATAGATGAGGAGATTAACTGCAATCAGTAAGAAAGAATAGCGAACCCACTTTTCAGCATCAACCAGTGTCAAGAGAGGGATTTGCTTACAATCTGTCGCTACCTCATTGACAATCTCTAGTTTATCCGCAACTACTAACGCCTCCTGCCATTTTTTGCGAAGGGAGCTACGGTCCTTGGACAATTCCTTGATTTTCTGATTATAGGCTTTAATCTTACTTTTCTTAAAAGGAGGTTTTGGGAAGTCCAAGCGATCCAGCCCTGTCTCGATGGTATCCTCCTTATAGGATAAACCTAGAAAGTGCTCCATACGACGAATTAGACTGAGTAAATCTTGATAGGGATTATCCTTATCTACTTCCTCTTCATTTTCCCGCAAGAAAAGATTTTTTGTATAGGGTTTGATAGCGACCAGGTGCCAGATATTGCTGGTCTTTTCTGGATGTCCTGACCAGACACGAATGGCACGCCCTCGCATCTGGTTGCTAAGCATAAAGCTCCCCACAAAACTACCTAAGATCAGAGAATTAACACATGGCGCATCCCATCCTTCACCTAAGAGAGACTTGGTCCCGATCAAGACTTGGATGGCCCCCCTTTGAAAGAGCTCAGTCACTGCTGCGACCATCCCCTTAAAGCTAGATGGAAATCCTACTTGGAGATAGGCACCTTGGTCAAGTTTTCCAATGGCTGAGAAGGTCAAAGCAACTGTTGGAAAGAGTGCTTGGAGTTCCTCCCTGACACTAGTTGGCACGATAACCACACTTCCCGAAAGCACTGCTAGGGGAACAGAAATCCCCTGTTTCTGAGCACTGCGGCGAATAGTTTCAAAGTATGGGAGTACACCTAATTGCGTGATTGGTGCTTGGTCATCTCCCAGATAACTAGCAAAATCCTTGCGGATATAGTCCGCCAAGACTAACTGTCTCAAGTCCTGACCTAGACTAGCATACTCGGTTTCAAAGATAGATGCGATGCCAGCCAGTTTTCCTAGAGATTGATTGAGGATTTGGTCATTGGCCTTGGATTTGACCAAGAAGACCTGACGTTTTTCAATCAATCCTCTTGATTTCAACTCAGCTTCTATCTTTTTCTTTGTCTCCTGTGAATCCTCATACCAGTCGGGTGTCTGATAGAGAAGGCCTTGCAAGAGGACTTCTAGCCAGTAGTAATTAAGAGCAGGCAAGCCTTCCGCCCCCAGTAAATCTCGTAAGTGCTTAGGAATTTCTAGCTTTTGAGCCTGTAGATAAATGAGGAGGGCTGAGAGATACTTGGGATCTTCGAGGAGCATATCCGCAGAAATTTCCCCTTTGAGAACCTTGGAAGACCTAATGAGCGTCTGAAAATCAGGATCAACCACTAGTTGGCTGACATACTGCCACTTGGTGTCCTCAAATTCTTCCAGGCGCTTGTCTTCTTCCTTGGTCGGAAAACAGATATAGACAAAGTCCTGGTGTGGGCAGAGGGTATCTTCCTTGACCAGTTCTGGCACCGTGATTTCTTGGTCAATCTCGCCACACATCTGGAGATAGCGATCCCAGAGTTCTGGCTCACTGTCATAAGGAGGTGTTGCTGTGAGAGAGATGACTTGCAGTTGTTGGTAATTTTTACGGAAGTCTTCTAGGCTTTTCCACCATTCATTTCTCAAGTGATGGCATTCGTCCAGACAGAGAGTTTTAACGCCCCTTTCCTTGAGGCTGGCAATTAGGTCAAAGCCGACAAAGTCTTCAACCTCGCCATTATCTTCTTGAGATTGTACTTGTTGCATGGCACTGTGAAAGGCTTGGTAGGTGGCAATGGTAATTTGCTTCATGTCCTTGAGATTTTGAGACACGAGACTTATGATCTGGTCCTCATCCTCTAAAAAGGCCAGGCGAATCCTATCTACCCATTGTTCCCGAATGGTAACAGTCGGCACCAAAACCAGAGCTGGCTTATCAAAGCGGGCAATCAACTCGATACCAATGGTTGTTTTCCCAGAACCTGGTGCTGCCACCAAGTGGATATGGCCATCTGCTTGATATTCCTGAAAGTTATCCAAGACCTGTTTTTGGTAGTTGCGCCAAGTGCCATTAAACTTCAATCCTAACATGATTTTCCTCATTCTAAGCGGCCATTTTCTTATTCCCATTTTACCATACTTGAGGCAAAGTCACATGAAGTACCCCATATAGTCTTTCTCCTCAAAATATGGTATAGTAGAATCATACTACTCAAGAGGAGTTTACATGTCACACGATAAAGAAATGAAAGCTGTTTCTCCCCTTCTACAGCAAGCAATTAATATTTCTTCCATCATCGGTGGAGTTGGTACCCTAATATTCTGTATCTGGGCCTATCAGGCTGGCGTTTTGCATTCCAAGGAAACCCTATCTGCCTTTATCCAACAGGCGGGTATCTGGGGACCACCACTCTTTATTTTTTTACAGATTTTGCAGACGGTTGTTCCTATCATCCCAGGTGCTCTGACCTCTGTTGCAGGTGTCTTTATCTACGGACACATTATTGGAACTATTTATAACTATATTGGAATCGTTATTGGTTGCGCTATTATCTTTTACCTAGTGCGACTTTACGGTGCTCCCTTTGTCCAGTCTGTCGTCAGCAAGCGTACCTATGATAAGTACATCGGTTGGCTAGACAAGGGCAATCGCTTTGATCGATTCTTTATCTTTATGATGATTTGGCCGGTTAGTCCAGCGGACTTTCTCTGTATGCTGGCAGCTCTAACCAAGATGAGCTTCAAGCGTTACATGACCATTATCATCCTGACCAAGCCCTTCACCCTGGTTGTTTATACTTATGGTTTGACTTATATCATTGATTACTTTTGGCAAATGTTCGCCTGATCACTAAAAAAAGTTGATCAAAAACTCAATTTTATACTCAATGAAAATCAAAGAGCAAACTAGGAAACTAGCCGCAGGTTGCTCAAAG
>NZ_JUOS01000043.1 GCF_001075875.1 Streptococcus oralis | reverse complement strand
CTCAAGTACAGCCTGCGGCTAGCTTCCTAGTTTGCTCTTTGATTTTCATTGAGTATAAAAAGGCGGTTTTAACCGCTTTTTTGCTATTCTAAAACAGATTTTCAAAACGTTTTCAATCTGTACTGTAATAGAGAATGAAGTTTTGTGAGCACATTCTTATGAAACTATAAGTAAATGTGATAAATTAGGAGTGTAAATTTACTGAATCGTTTTCAAAAAACATATAAAAGCGCTTTTATTATTCATCAAATTAACTTTTAAGGAGAGTTATCATTATGACTCAAGGGAAAATTACTGCATCAGCAGCAATGCTTAACGTATTGAAAACATGGGGCGTAGACACTATCTACGGTATCCCATCAGGAACACTCAGCTCACTTATGGACGCTTTGGCTGAAGACAAAGATATCCGTTTCTTGCAAGTTCGTCACGAAGAAACAGGTGCTCTTGCAGCGGTTATGCAAGCAAAATTTGGCGGATCTATCGGTGTGGCAGTTGGTTCAGGTGGTCCAGGTGCGACTCACTTGATCAACGGTGTTTACGATGCAGCTATGGATAACACTCCATTCCTCGCTATCCTTGGATCACGTCCTGTTAATGAACTCAACATGGATGCCTTCCAAGAATTGAACCAAAACCCAATGTACAACGGTATCGCTGTTTACAACAAACGTGTAGCTTACGCAGAGCAATTACCAAAAGTGATTGACGAAGCTTGCCGTGCTGCCGTTTCTAAAAAAGGTCCAGCCGTTGTTGAAATTCCAGTAAACTTTGGTTTCCAAGAAATCGACGAAAACTCATACTACGGTTCAGGTTCTTACGAGCGTTCATTCATCGCTCCTGCTTTGAACGAAGTTGAAATCGACAAAGCTGTTGAAATTTTGAACAACGCTGAACGCCCAGTTATCTACGCTGGTTACGGTGGTGTTAAAGCTGGTGAAGTGATTACTGAATTGTCACGTAAAATCAAAGCCCCAATCATCACTACTGGTAAAAACTTTGAAGCTTTCGAATGGAACTACGAAGGTTTGACAGGTTCTGCTTACCGTGTTGGTTGGAAACCAGCCAACGAAGTTGTCTTTGAAGCAGACACAGTTCTTTTCCTTGGTTCAAACTTCCCATTTGCTGAAGTATACGAAGCATTCAAAAACACTGAAAAATTCATCCAAGTGGATATTGACCCTTACAAACTTGGTAAACGTCACGCCCTTGACGCTTCTATCCTTGGTGATGCAGGTCAAGCAGCTAAAGCTATCCTTGATAAGGTAAACCCAGTTGAGTCTACTCCATGGTGGCGTGCTAACGTGAAGAACAACCAAAACTGGCGCGATTACATGAACAAACTCGAAGGTAAAACTGAGGGTGAATTGCAATTGTATCAAGTTTACAATGCAATCAACAAACATGCTGATCAAGACGCTATCTACTCAATCGACGTAGGTGACACTACTCAAACATCTACTCGTCACCTTCACATGACACCTAAGAACATGTGGCGTACATCTCCACTCTTTGCGACAATGGGTATTGCCCTTCCTGGTGGTATCGCTGCTAAGAAAGACAATCCAGATCGCCAAGTATGGAACATCATGGGTGACGGTGCATTCAACATGTGCTACCCAGACGTTATCACAAACGTTCAATACGACCTTCCAGTTATCAACGTTGTCTTCTCAAATGGTAAATATGCCTTCATCAAGGACAAATACGAGGACACAAACAAACACTTGTTTGGTTGTGACTTCCCTAATGCTGACTATGCGAAAATCGCTGAAGCGCAAGGTGCTGTAGGATTCACTGTGAACCGTATCGAAGACATCGATGCAGTTGTTGCAGAAGCTGTTAAACTCAACAAAGAAGGTAAGACAGTTGTGATCGATGCTCACATCACTCCACATCGTCCACTTCCAGTAGAAGTACTTGAGTTGGATCCAAAACAACACTCAGAAGAAGCAATCAAAGCCTTCAAGGAAAAATACGAAGCAGAAGAACTCGTACCATTCCGCCTCTTCTTGGAAGAAGAAGGATTGCAATCACGCGCAATTAAATAATTTCTCTCGTCGAAAATCAAATTTTAAATTTGTAGAATTTATTCTTTGATTTTCATAGAGTGAAACTTAAAAAGATCGGAGCAATCCGGTCTTTTTCTGGAGGATAGTTAATGAATTTAAATCAATTAGATATCATCGTTTCAAGTATTCCTCAAGTCTGTGCTGACTTGGAGCGTATTTTGGATAAACAGGCAGATTATGTTGATCAAGGCTTTGCTCAGTTCACGATTGGCAGTCATTGTCTAATGTTGTCCCAAAATCATTTGATTCCTTTGGAAGATTTTCAGTCAGGTATCATTCTTCACATTGAGATTGAGGATCTAGAGCAGAATTACCAACGTTTAAAAGAGAGAGGTGTCGAGATTTTACACGGTCCTTGTGAAACGGATTGGGGAACAGAGTCCTTATTAGTTAAAGGTCCTGCTGGTCTAGTGCTTGATTTTTATCGTATGAAATAAGGGGCTTAGTCATTTGAAGATAACCTTAACTATTCTTAAAACAGAATGTGAGAATATGAACTATTGAAAGATCGGAGCAATCCGGTTTTTTTTCTGTTATGCGATTTTCAGTCCGTCTCGTTCCATTAGGTGCGAGACAAAAAACCACCCGCTGACGGGTGGTTATGATTTCTACACTTATTGTTTGGCTTCCTGTTTTAATTGTTGCACCTGTTCCTTGTACTGGAGAAGCTCCTTGTCTTTTTTATGGATAGTCGTTTCTGCTTCAGCAATGCGGCTTTTCAGCTCTTGAGTCTTGCCATGGTGATAGCTAAAACCAATAGCACTACCAACAATGATCCCGATTACTAGACAAGTAAAAATCACCAAAATCAAGGGAGCAGATAGTTGTGTAAAGACAAGACTGACAGTTACTGTTTGACGATTGAGCAGACCAAAGGAGATCACAATGACTAATAAGATCAAACCGCCAATTAGATAAGCCTTATCTTTCAGTGACAATTCATTAAATTTTTTTAGCATAAGTTCCTTTTCTCCTGACTATGTTGATAGAAAATTACACACCATTTAGGTATTAACAAAATTCATTTTACTAGAAAATTTCGATACTGTCAATAATTTCTAACAGCTTATTTACCATCAATCGATTCATTGAAAAGGAGTATTCATTTTCTAATATTTGATTGACTAAACAGATCGGAGCAATCCAGTCTTTTTTCTGTTCCCTCTTTCTTCTCACAAGATTGTGATAGTTTACATCTTTATAACAAAAGCTTCAAAGTCTTGATTGTTTTGAAAGAAGATTATAAAATAAGATTCAGTAAAAATGAAATAGGTTTTGAAAATAACTGAAAAACAAATGAAAATGTTAGGTTGGGTAGCGACCTTTATGTCTGTTATGATGTATATGTCTTACTTCCCACAAATCATGGACAATCTGGCTGGTCAAAAAGGAAATTTCATTGAGCCCTTGGTTGCAGCGATCAACTGTAGTCTATGGGTCTACTACGGTCTTTTCAAAAAAGAAAGAGATATCCCCCTTGCAGCAGCGAATGCACCAGGTATTATTTTTGGCCTAGTAACCGCTATCACAGCTTTGATTTAAAAGGAACAGAGGAGACTAGTTTTCAGTCTTCTTTTTTTGTTTCCGGGGAGGCTATTTGCTTTTTCGAGAGGATAATTTTTTAAAAAACAATCTGATCAACTTAAATAGTAGAATAGTATCAGTATGTCACAGTATTTTATAAGAAAAGGTTTCAGAATGAGCTATAATATAAGTAAATGAACAAGCAAATAAGAAAGTTGAGTAGACTTATGACCGAAAAACTGACTTTTCCGGATGGTTTCGGCTGGAACAGGCGAAATGAACAAGCGCTATGGCTTTATCTATGTGGATCGAGATAACGCAGGAAATGGGACTCTCAAACGTAGCAAGAAGAAATCCTTCTACTGGTACAAGGATGTCATTGCTAGTAATGGTGCAAGCATTGAGTAGAACTCATTTTTTCACTATTTTTATAAAATCTTCTCCCTTCTTTATAAGATAGAAAAAAGAGTTCAATTAGGACTCTTTTTTTGCTATAATGAGGGTGAAAAATCAGACAGGAGATGAAACATGTCAGAACCATTATTTTTAAATTCCGTTATGCAAGAAAAAATCTGGGGAGGTACCAAACTTCGTGATGAGTTTGGCTATGACATCCCGAGCGAAAAGATTGGTGAATATTGGGCAATCTCAGCTCACCCAAATGGTGTTTCCAAGGTAGCCAATGGTCGCTTTGAGGGAATCGACTTAGCTACTTTGTATGCGGAACACCGTGAGTTATTTGGCAACCGTCCAGAGCCAGTATTTCCACTTTTAACAAAAATCCTTGATGCCAATGACTGGCTCAGTGTTCAAGTTCACCCAGATGATGCTTATGGCCTAGAGCATGAGGGCGAACTCGGAAAAACAGAATGTTGGTACATTATTGCTGCAGATGAGGGTTCAGAAATTATTTACGGCCATAACGCTAAGTCAAAAGAAGAACTCCGCCAGCAAATCGAAGATAAAAACTGGGATGCCTTGTTAACAAAAGTTCTTGTAAAAGCTGGAGATTTCTTCTATGTTCCAAGTGGAACCATGCATGCTATTGGAGCAGGTATCTTGATCCTTGAAACGCAACAGTCTAGTGATACAACCTACCGTGTTTATGACTTTGACCGCAAGGATGATAATGGTAACTTGCGCGAGCTTCACCTTGAAAAATCCATCGATGTTCTAAATATTGGTGAGCCTGCTAACAGCTGTCCTGTAACCGTCAAAGCAGATGATTTGCGTTCAACTCTCCTTGTATCCAATGAATTCTTCGCAGTCTACAAGTGGGAAATCACTGGAAAAGTTGACTTTGAAAAAACAGCTGACTATAGCTTGTTTAGTGTCTTGACTGGTCAAGGGAAACTAACTGTAGACGGTAAGGAATATCCAATTCAAAAAGGTAGCCACTTTATCCTTCCAAGCGATGTTGAAGCTTGGACACTTGAAGGACAAGATTTGGAATTGATTGTTAGTCATCCATAATATAAAGTAAGGACTTGAGGAAAAAACTCAAGTCCATTTTTATAGTTACATAAACTGGGCGATAAAGACCACGATGATAATAATTGGGATGATAAAACGAAGAAGGAAGAGCCAGACTTGGAAAAGTCCTTGTTTCCATGGTGTTTCATCAAGGTGCAATTCCTCCATAGCGAGTGCTTTTTTGAAGACGTAGCCTGTAAAGAGGGACAAGCAGAGTGCACCAAAGGGCATGAGGAGATTAGAAACCAAGAAGTCCATGGCATCAAAGAAGGTCTTCCCAAAGATTTGAACATCCGCCATGACACCATAGGATAGGGCTGAGGGGATACCAAATACAAAAGTTAAACCCCCTAAAATCATACTCCACTTGGCACGTTTACGATTGTCCTGATTGGTGATGTTGCCTACATTGATTTCCAGCATTACGACAGAAGAAGTGACTGTCGCAAAGAGGAAGAGCAAGAGGAAGAGGATGTAGAAAATACTTCCAAAAGGCATCTTATCAAAGAGTTGTGGCAAGACAATAAAGAGGAGACTTGGACCACCTTCAGACTGGATGTTAAAGGCTGACATAGCTGGGAAAATAGCTAATCCTGCCATGATGGATACAGAGATGTTCATGGCAACGATGGACATACCTGATTGGACCAGATTGGTTTTCTTATCCAAGTAAGAAGCATAGGTCAACATGGCAGTAACACCGAGCGATAGTGCAAAGAAAGATTGTCCCAGAGCATAGAGGAGTCCGGTGCTTGTCAGTTTTGAAAAGTCAGGTTTGAGGAAGTAAACTACACCTTCCATGGCATTTGGCAAGCTGAGAGAGCGTCCAATGATAATGACAAAGATGATAAAGAGCAGGGGCATCATAACTTTCGATGCTCTTTCAATTCCTTTTTGAACTCCTTTAGATACGATAAAGATGTTGAGGAAGATAAAGAGGGCTTGGGAACCAAGGGCAATCCATGGATTTGAAATAATGTCTGTGAAGAGCTGGGCATAATCACTGCTAATCCCAACTTGGAAGGCTTTAGCAATAGCGATACCTAGATAAACTAAAACCCATCCACCAATAACACTATAAAAAGATAGGAGGATGAAAAGAGCAAAGGCACCGATCCAACCAATAAAATTGTAGTTCTTGTTATCGCCCAATTTTCCAAATGTTTTGATTGCTGACACGCCAGCGCTCCGACCGAGGGCAAATTCAGCGAGCAAGAGGGGGAATCCAATCAATAGTGTCGAGATGAGAAAGACAAGTAAAAATCCTCCTCCACCATTGGCTGCAGTCATGTATGGAAACTTCCAAACAGCTCCAAGACCAATAGCAGAACCAGCAGACGCAAGGATGAAGCCCAGTTTCGAGCCCCATTGCGATTTTTCAGACATAGTAAAACTCCGATCTATTTTTTAAAATAAGAAAAGGCTACTTGAGTTGTCAAATAGCCTTCTCTCAATGACTCTTTATGAGCTTTTTATTTGATTGATAGACTTGATTATCCTATCATGATTTTTGAAGTCTGTCAAGAAAATCAATTTTACGTTTTCATAAATCTTAATAAAATACTTGACTCTCCCCAAAGGGGAGGGTATATACTAATTATGTGAGGAGGAAATCATGTACCATATCAAAGAAGCTGCGCAGCTTTCAGGCGTT
Organism: Streptococcus oralis; assembly: GCF_001075875.1. Classification (GTDB taxonomy): domain Bacteria; phylum Bacillota; class Bacilli; order Lactobacillales; family Streptococcaceae; genus Streptococcus; species Streptococcus oralis_I. The sequence goes on along the minus strand of NZ_JUOS01000043.1, from coordinate 17,581 downwards.
TCTATCAAAACACTTTACCATTATGATAAGATAGGACTTTTGGTCCCGTTAAAGTCAGAAAATGGCTATCGGACCTATAGTCAAGAGGATTTAGAACAACTACAGATTATCCTTTATTACAAGTATCTAGGTTTTTCTTTAGAAAAAATAGCAGAGCTATTGAAGGAAGAAAAGATGAACTTGTTACCACATTTGACGAGACAGTTGGATTACCTGACTCGAGAAAGACAACATCTGGATACCTTAATTTCAACCTTACAAAAAACTATTCAAGAACAAAAAGGAGAAATAAAAATGACCATTCAAGAAAAATTCACTGGATTTAGCTATCAAGACAATCAAAAATACCACCAAGAGGCAGTAGAGAAATATGGCCAGGAAGTCATGGACCAGGCTCTCGAGCGTCAAAAAGGACGAGAGGATGAAGCTACAACAGCCTTTAATCAAATCTTTCAAGCCTTGGCACAAAATCTACAATCTGGTCTGCCGATAACAGCATCTGAAAACCAAGAGGAAGCAGCCAAGCTCTTGCAAGCCATTCGTACCTATGGATTTGACTGTTCGATGGAAGTCTTCGGTCATATCGGAAAAGGCTATGTCTATAATCCAGAGTTTAAGGAAAATATTGACAAATTTGGCTCAGGAACAGCTCAGTACACATCAGATGTTATTGCCCACTATGTAAGCACACAAACTCGATAAAACTCAAAGACTAAGCTAAGGCTGACAAAGCCAGTAACAGAAATTTATACTCTTCGAAAATCTCTTCAAACCACGTCAGCTTTATCCGCAACCTCAAAGCTGTACTTTGAGCAGCCTGCGGCTAGCTTTCTAGTTTGCTCTTTGATTTTCATTGAGTATTAGTAGTAGGACACAGACCTAGCTTGAAGATTAGACAAGCTAAAAATCGGCGGAGATACCTCTGCCGATTTACTGTTATTTGAGTTGGTAAGACCAGTCTTCCCCATCCTTATAGTAAAAGAACTCACTGAGGTCTTCTTCCAAAAAAACACGAAGCATATCAGACATATCCTCAGTAGCCAGTTTAAGATGAGATAGATTTTCAAAATCCTCCCACCAGACTTTTCCTTCGTCTGAAGATTGGAGCTCCCCAGTAAAGTGTTCAGTTTTGTAAAAGAGGACAACATAGCGATAATCTGCATCATCATACCAATCTTTGATACCACTGAGCTGAGGTTTAGAAATGGTCAGACCAGTTTCTTCCTCCACTTCACGAATGACAGCATCGACAAAGGATTCGCCACGTTCAACATGGCCGCCAGGAAAAGTAATGCCAGGCCAGTCAGGACTAACTCGGTCTTGGACCAGAACCTTGTCTCCATTTTTAATCATGCACATATTGACAAATTCGACTGATTCTCTTCTGTTCATCTTATTTTTCCTATTTTGTTAGTAATTTTTCTACCACGTTTAACTTTCGCATGGTCAGATCAACGCCGAACAGCTTTTCGAGATAGTTGGTATTAAGCTTTTTTCTTTTTGCAGTTCTAGGGAGATAGAGGTAAAGACAATGGTTGCCGATACAAATTTCTTCTTCACCATAGTCACTATCCAATTTTTCAAATGGTAGACTTGGGATAGCATTCTGGAAAAGAATTATATGTATACGGTCATAAAGATAGTGTTCTCCAAACGGATTTTCTTGGACAATTTTTGTAAAATCACTCTTATTTTTAATGACCATTTTCAAGTCGGCTCCGATTTTTTCTTTTATTAGAGTATGGACTTGTTCTCGTATTTCTTCTATGGCTAAGTCGCTTTCAAGAATAATATTTCCACTTTGAATATAAGTTCGAACGTGTTGAAAACTAGCCTCTGTTAAGATATCTACCAGATAAGACATTTTAGGGATAGCATTTTGTCCATTCGGTGTAACACCTCTCAGTAAAATAATATGTTCCAAAATAGCTCCTTTCTTATCCAATATCTTTAGATACTATATCATTTATAGTTCTAGTTTGAGCCTGCCACCCAGCCAGTACAGAGGGCAGAAGTGATGTTAAATCCCCCCGTATGGGCATTGATATCTAGTATCTCACCAGCAAAGTGGAGTCCAGGTACTAGCTTACTTTCCAGTGTTTTGGGATTGATTTCCTTGAGACTAACACCGCCTTTGGTAACAAAGGATTTAGCCAAGGACATTTTACCAGTCACAGGGATTTTAAGTGCCTTGATGGACTGGACAAGTTGGTCGCGTTCTTTTTCGGTTAGTTGTTTGACTTTTTCAGGATATCCTTGGACAAAAAATTCTGCCAAGCGTTCAGGGAGCAAGGTTTTTAAGGCATTTTTCAAGGATTTCTCACGGTTTTCTTCTAGAAAGTCTACTAAGTCACCTTCTGAAAGTTGTGGCAAGACATCCAGGGAGAGAATTTCTCCACCCTTGACAAAGCTAGACATGCGTAGTGCAGCAGGACCTGACAAACCAAAGTGGGTAAAGAGCAGGTCATGGGTGATGACGTGCTTGCCATAGCTTAGGGTTACATCGTCTAGGGAAATTCCCTGCAAGGCCTTATGCGGGAAATCAGTCAACAATGGACTTTCAGCAGCTTCGAGTTCGGTAATAGTGTGTTTGAAATGGCGGGCGATTTCATGACCAAAACCAGTAGAGCCAGTAGAAGGATAGGATTTTCCACCTGTTGTGACAATGAGTTTATCACAAGTAAAGATTTGATCTGCAGACTTAAGGACAAACTGGTCGTCAATCTTTTTAACAGAAACAATCTCTGTTTGAGTGGCAACTTGCCCACCTAGCTCCATGATTTTCTTTTCCAAAGCTTCGATAATGGTTCGAGATTTGTCGCTGGCTGGAAAGACGCGGCCATGGTCTTCGACCTTGAGTTTTACGCCATTTTCAGTAAAAAAGTTGATGATATCATGGTTATCAAACTGGGAGAAGACGCTGTATAGAAAGCGGCCATTCCCAGGGATGCCAGCTAATAGGTCATCTAGAGTTCCATTATTGGTAATGTTACAGCGACCACCACCAGTACCAGCTAATTTTTTTCCAAGTTTTCGATTTTTTTCGATGAGAAGTGTTTTCTGCCCATAAAAGCTACTGGAAATGGTAGCCATCATACCAGCAGGGCCTCCCCCGATTACAATAGTGTCAAAATGTTTCATAAAAGTATTGTACCATAAAAAAACAAGAGATGATAAGTCATCTCTTGTTTGATTTATTAGTCAATTTCATATCCCATGAGGAGTCCACCTTCTTCTGCATAAAAACTGCAGAGTCCAGAGGTTGGGATAATCTTGATTTCAGCTTGTGGGAATTTTTCACGCAAGAGTTCTGAGAGTTGTTGGCAGAATTTATCATTACTGCGGTGAGCCATGACGATACGCCCACCAGCGTAGCCAGCCTTGATTAACTCTTCATAAGCAGCTTGGAGGGACTTCTTAGCACCACGAGCCTTTTGTAGGAGTTCTAAGGTTCCAGTTTCACTTGCTTCCCCGACCATACGAATATTAAGGAGCCCAACAACTGTACCGATCAGCTTACTCAAGCGACCATTCTTAACCAGATTATCAACCTTAGCGAGAACGAACAATAACTTAGTTTTTTCTTGGTAGGCAGTAATAGCATTAACCACTTCTTCAAAAGAAAGTCCTTGGTCAATCAAGTCATTGATTTTCTCAACGATTAGATCAACTTCCCCACCAGCAGACAAGCTGTCAATAACATGAATCTGAGTATCAGGATGTTCTTCGAGATAGAGATTCTTAGCTAATTGAGCGCTGTTTTGACTACCAGAAAGAGTTCCGGTAATGGTCACTACAAAAATATGTTTTGCCCCTTCAAATGCTCGCAAGTAATCATCAGGGCTAGGACAAGCTGATTTTGAAGCTTCAGAAGTTGAATACATGGTTTCCATCATTTTGTCAATATCAAGACTAGCATCGTCAATAAAGACTTGATCAGCCACTTGAATGGTTAAGGGAACACTGATGAATTCAGTATCAATTGCTGGATTTGCCAGTTGACGATAATCACAACCAGAGTCAGCTACAATCTTCCAAGTCATAGAAATTCTCCATCTTTATCACTTATACATTGACAAAGGTTCTGTCTTTTTTTACAATTATATCATGAAAAATCTTAAAACAAAAGTCTCGTCACTCTGTTGTCACAAGTAGAAAGGAAGTGTTATGGCCGAACGAAGAATTTCTGAAAATTCGCTTGAAAATCTCAGAAAATCCAATCAAGAATCCAATTTACTGACCAGAGAAGCTATCGAAACAGCTCTCTTGCAACTTTTGGAGAAAAAGGAATTGACAAAGATTAGCATTTCTGAGTTGGTCAAACGTGCTGGGGTTTCCCGTGCAGCCTTTTATCGAAACTATGACTCCAAAGAAGAGATTTTAGAAAGTGTCTTTAAACGTAGCGTCCATAACATCATGGAGCAATTGAGTCATTACGATGTTAAAACGGACCTCTATCTGGTTTGGGTTCGCCTCTTTAGAGAAGCCAAGAAAGAGGCTAAGGTTATTAAGCTTGCCTTGGACTACCACTTGGAAAAAATCTTTGTGCAAGCCATGCAAGAATTTTTAGAAAAATACTATGGAAAATCAAAAGGAGTCAGCTCTTACCTGCATTCTTTTTGGAGTTCTGCCATCGTATCAGTTTTGCTTAAGTGGATCAAGGATGGAATGAAGGTTCCTGCTGAAAAAATTGCAGATTTACGCCTACCATTTTTCAAAAAATAAACCAAGAGGAGAGAAGATATGACAGAAAAAAGACTGGCTTGGGATGAGTATTTTGCTGCTCAAGCTCTATTGATTGCCAATCGTTCAACCTGTAAACGCGCTAAGGTAGGAGCTGTTTTAGTCAAGGATAATAAGGTGATTTCAACAGGATACAATGGTTCTGTATCAGGAACAGAGCACTGTATTGACCACGACTGTCTGGTGATTGAGGGTCACTGTGTTCGTACCCTTCATGCAGAAGTGAATGCTATCTTACAAGGGTCAGAGCGTGGCGTTCCAAAAGGTTTCACAGCCTACGTTACACATTTTCCATGCCTCAACTGTACCAAGCAATTGCTTCAGGTAGGTTGTGAGCGTGTCGTGTATATCAATCAATACCGTATGGATGACTACGCCCAGTATCTCTATCGTGAAAAAGGTACCGAGTTGACCCATTTATCGCTAGAGACAGTACAAGCAGCTCTTCAAGAAGCAGATTTGATTTAGAAATTATAAAAAAATAGATGGTTTAGAAGGATTTTTAAACCATTTTTTGATATAATAAGAAGAATAAATTGAAAGAAGGAATTCAGAAAATGGGAAAACTTGAAGTCATTAATCATCCGCTCATTCAACACAAATTGTCAATCTTGCGTCGCACAGACACTTCTACAAAAGCTTTTCGTGAGTTAGTAGATGAAATTGCTATGTTGATGGGATATGAAGTGCTTCGTGATCTTCCGCTTGAAGACGTTGAAATCGAAACACCTATCACAAAAACAGTCCAAAAACAATTGGCTGGTAAAAAATTGGCAATTGTTCCAATCTTGCGTGCAGGTATCGGGATGGTCGATGGGCTGTTGAGCTTGGTTCCAGCAGCCAAAGTTGGACATATTGGTATGTACCGTGACGAAGAAACTCTTCAACCAGTAGAATACTTGGTTAAATTACCTGAAGATATCGACCAACGTCAAATTTTTGTGGTTGACCCTATGCTTGCAACAGGTGGTTCTGCAATCTTGGCTGTTGATTCCCTCAAAAAACGTGGAGCATCAAACATCAAATTTGTCTGCCTTGTATCTGCTCCAGAAGGTGTAAAAGCTCTTCAAGAAGCTCACCCAGATGTAGAAATCTTTACAGCAGCTTTGGATGAACGCTTGAACGAACATGGCTATATTGTTCCAGGTCTTGGTGACGCTGGAGACCGTTTGTTCGGAACTAAGTAAAATTCTAAGCTTACCCTAAAACTGTTCATTAGTTTTAGTCTAGAAAGGAGGTTAAATTTTTGTGTCTGTTTTTAGGATAGAGCAAAAATTTGACCTTTTTTGACCAAAAAGATATAATAGTCCTGTATCAAGTCGCTTGACTAGGAAATTTAGAAATCAGAAGGAGAAATGAATGATTCCTGTAGTTATTGAACAAACAAGTCGTGGAGAACGTTCATATGACATTTACTCACGTCTTTTAAAAGATCGTATCATTATGTTGACTGGACCAGTCGAAGACAATATGGCCAATTCAGTTATCGCCCAATTGCTTTTTTTGGATGCCCAAGATAGTACAAAAGATATCTACCTTTATGTAAATACTCCAGGTGGTTCTGTATCAGCTGGTTTGGCAATCGTTGATACTATGAACTTTATCAAGGCAGATGTCCAAACCATTGTTATGGGGATGGCTGCTTCAATGGGAACAATCATTGCTTCAAGTGGAGCAAAAGGCAAGCGTTTTATGCTTCCAAATGCCGAGTACATGATTCACCAACCGATGGGTGGTACAGGTGGTGGTACACAGCAAACAGATATGGCGATTGCTGCTGAACACTTGCTTAAAACTCGTAAAACTTTGGAGCAAATTCTTGCAGATAATTCTGGTAAATCAGTTGAGCAAATCCATGCAGATGCTGAACGTGATTACTGGATGAGCGCTCAAGAAACACTTGAATATGGTTTCATTGATGAAATCATGGCTAATAATTCTTTGAATTAAACTACTAAAGCAAGCTCGACTGAGCTTGCTTTTTTTGATATAATAGTAAGAAGATTGTTAGAAGGAAGTTGTAATATGTTTCAAAAAGAGAATCGGTCTGGTCTGATTATCTACCTATACTATAATCGTGATGCAAAAAAAATCGATCATTATGGTGATATTTGTTACCACTCAAAAAAACACCGTTATCTGCAACTTTATGTCCCAACAGAAGAAGTGGAAGAACTGGTTAGCCGTTTAGGAAAAGAGAAATTTGTCAAAAAAGTGAGACGATGTCATATCCAAGAATTGGAAACTCCCTTTGTTGGTAGTCTCTACAGAAATAACGAAAACGTTATCATGTAAAAATTCAGATAAATGTGTTGACAATTTTCTGATAATTCGGTATATTCTTAACATGTAATTTAAATTAAGAAATTAAAAGGAGATAAACATGAAGAAAAAATTTGCCTTGTCACTTGTAGCTCTTGCAAGTGTGGCTGTTTTAGCAGCTTGTGGAGAAGTGAAGTCAGGAGCTTCAAACTCAACTGGTAACCCAGTGGATGAGAAAGTCGTTAAAATTGGTTTCAACTTTGAAGAAACTGGTGCTGTAGCATCTTACGGTACATCTGAACAAAAAGGTGCCCAACTTGCAGTTGATGAAATTAACGCAGCAGGTGGTATCGATGGAAAACAAATCGAAGTAGTAGACAAAGATAACAAATCTGAAACTGCTGAAGCTGCTTCAGTTTCAACAAACCTTGTTACTCAATCTAAAGTAGCAGCAATCGTAGGACCTGCAACTTCAGGTGCAACTGCAGCAGCAGTAGCAAATGCTACACAAGCTGGAGTTCCATTGATTTCTCCAAGTGCTACTCAAGATGGTTTGACAAAAGGTCAAGATTTCCTTTTCATCGGAACATTCCAAGATAGCTTCCAAGGGAAAATCATTTCTAACTATGTTACAAACAAGTTGAACGCTAAGAAAGTAGTCTTATATACAGATAACTCAAGTGACTACGCTAAAGGAATTGCAAAATCATTCCGTGATTCATTCTCAGGCGAAATCGTAGCAGATGAAACATTTGTATCAGGTGACACTGACTTCCAAGCAGCTTTGACAAAAATCAAAGATAAAGACTTTGATGCAATCGTATTGCCAGGTTACTATACAGAAGCTGGTAAGATTGTAAACCAAGCTCGTGGTATGGGAATTGATAAACCAATCATCGGTGGTGATGGATTCAACGGTGCAGAATTTGTTCAACAAGCAACAGCCGAACGCGCATCAAATATCTACTTCATCTCAGGTTTCTCAACTACTGTAGAGGTTTCAGATAAGGCAAAAGCCTTCCTTGAAGCTTACCGTGCAAAATACAACGAAGATCCTTCAACATTTGCAGCTCTTGCTTATGACTCAGTTTACCTTGTAGCTAATGCAGCAAAAGGTGCAAAAACTTCAGTTGATATCAAGAACAATCTTGCTAAAACACAAAACTTCGAAGGTGTTACAGGTCAAACAAGCTTTGATGCAGATCACAACACTGTGAAAACAGCCTTCATGATGACCATGAATAATGGTAAAGTAGAAGCGGCAGAAGTCGTAAAACCATAATTATAGATATTGTAAATGGGGAATGAGCTTTTACTCACTCCCTGTTTCGGTGTTTATGAAAGGATTATTTTTTTATAAAAATCCTAAAAATAATAATTAGAAAGAGTGAACCATATGCTTCAACAACTTGTCAATGGTCTAATCTTGGGTAGTGTCTATGCGCTACTAGCCCTAGGTTATACTATGGTTTATGGAATTATCAAGCTCATTAACTTTGCCCATGGTGATATTTACATGATGGGGGCTTTTATGGGTTATTTTTTGATTAATTCCTTGCAATTAAATTTCTTTGTTGCCTTGATCTTATCGATGATCGGTACAGCGATTCTCGGTGTTATCATTGAGTTCCTAGCTTATCGTCCATTACGTCATTCAACTCGAATCTCTGTATTGATTACAGCTATCGGGGTATCCTTCTTACTGGAGTATGGAATGGTCTATCTGGTAGGTGCCAATACACGTGCCTTTCCTCAAGCAATCCAAACAGTGCGTTATGACTTGGGACCAATCAGTCTAACAAATATTCAATTGTTGATTTTGACTGTCTCACTTGTTTTGATGGTTCTTCTACAACTCATCGTACAAAAAACCAAGATGGGGAAAGCCATGCGTGCCGTTTCTGTAGATAGTGATGCTGCTCAGCTGATGGGGATTAACGTGAACCGTACAATCAGTTTCACCTTTGCATTGGGTTCAGCTCTAGCTGGTGCAGCGGGTGTCTTGATTGCACTTTACTATAACTCTCTTGAACCATTGATGGGAATGACTCCAGGTATAAAATCATTCGTGGCTGCCGTTCTTGGTGGTATCGGAATTATCCCTGGTGCAGCTCTGGGTGGCTTTGTTATTGGTCTTTTGGAGACATTTGCTACCGCCTTCGGAATGTCAGATTTCCGTGATGCCATCGTGTATGGAATCTTGCTCTTAATCTTGATTGTTCGCCCAGCTGGTATCCTCGGTAAGAATGTGAAAGAGAAGGTGTAAACAATGAAAGAAAATTTAAAAGTTAATATTCTATGGTTATTCCTTTTGTTGCTTGGATATGGTTTGATTAGCCTATTGGTTTCTGTAGGAGTCTTGAACCTTTTCCATATTCAGATTATTGAACAAATCGGTATCAACATTATTCTAGCAGTAGGTCTTAACCTTATCGTTGGGTTCTCTGGTCAGTTTTCACTTGGACATGCTGGATTTATGGCTATTGGTGCCTATGCAGCAGCCATTATCGGATCAAAATCTCCAACCTATGGTGCATTCTTTGGAGCTATGTTGCTCGGTGCAATCATTGCTGGTCTGGTTGCCTTGGTCGTTGGAATTCCTACCCTACGTTTGAAAGGGGATTATCTTGCGGTTGCGACACTTGGTGTTGCTGAAATTATTCGTATCTTCATTATTAATGGTGGAAGCCTTACAAACGGTGCTGCTGGTATTTTGGGGATTCCTAACTTTACAACTTGGCAAATGGTATATTTCTTTGCTGTGATTACAACGATTGCTACTCTCAATTTCCTTCGTAGTCCTATCGGGCGTTTAACTTTATCTGTTCGTGAAGATGAGATTGCTGCTGAGTCAGTAGGGGTAAATACTACAAAAATTAAAATCATCGCTTTTGTTTTTGGTGCTGTTACTGCAAGTATCGCAGGTACTCTTCAGTCAGGATTTATCGGATCAGTCGTACCAAAAGATTATACGTTTATCAATTCTATCAATGTCTTGATTATCGTTGTATTTGGTGGTTTAGGATCCATTACAGGGGCAATTGTTGCGGCGATTGTTCTTGGAATCTTGAACATGCTCCTTCAAGACGTGGCCAGCGTTCGTATGATTATCTATGCTTTGGCCTTAGTACTCGTTATGATCTTCAGACCAGGTGGTCTTCTTGGGACATGGGAATTGAGCCTATCACGTCTCTTTAAAAAAGGTAAGAAGGAGGGACAAAACTAATGGCATTACTTGAAGTAAAAAATTTAACCAAACATTTTGGTGGTCTGACAGCCGTTGGGGACGTCACTCTCGAATTGAACGAAGGTGAACTTGTTGGTTTGATTGGACCGAATGGTGCTGGAAAAACAACCCTCTTCAACTTGTTGACAGGTGTTTATGAACCAAGCGAAGGGACAGTAACCTTGGATGGTCACTTGTTAAATGGCAAGCAACCCTATAAAATCGCATCTCTTGGTTTAGGGCGTACCTTCCAAAATATCCGCCTTTTTAAGGACTTGACAGTTTTGGATAACGTTCTGATTGCATTTAGCAACCATCATAAACAACATGTTTTTGCGAGTTTCTTGCGCTTACCAGCTTTTTATAAGAATGAAAAAGAATTGAAAGCTAAAGCCTTAGAATTACTAAAAATCTTTGATTTGGATGGAGATGCTGAAACTCTCGCTAAAAATTTAGCCTATGGTCAACAACGTCGTTTGGAAATTGTTCGTGCTCTTGCTACAGAACCTAAAATCCTTTTCTTGGATGAGCCTGCAGCGGGTATGAATCCACAAGAAACTGCAGAATTGACTGAGTTGATTCGTCGCATCAAGGATGAATTCAATATTACTATTATGCTGATTGAACATGATATGAACTTGGTTATGGAAGTTACTGAGCGTATCTATGTTCTTGAGTACGGGCGTTTGATTGCTCATGGAACACCAGATGAAATCAAGAGTAATAAACGTGTTATCGAAGCTTATCTAGGAGGTGAAGCCTAATGTCTATGTTAAAAGTTGAAAACCTCTCAGTACACTACGGTATGATTCAAGCTGTACGTGATGTGAGCTTTGAAGTAAACGAAGGAGAAGTTGTTTCCCTTATCGGTGCCAACGGGGCTGGTAAAACAACCATCCTTCGTACCTTGTCAGGACTTGTTCGCCCAAGTTCTGGTAAAATTGAATTTTTGGGACAAGAAATCCAAAAGATGCCTGCACAAAAAATTGTGGCATCAGGACTTTCTCAAGTACCAGAAGGACGTCACGTCTTCCCTGGTTTGACAGTTTTGGAAAACTTGGAGATGGGAGCCTTTCTTAAGAAAAATCGTGAAGAGAATCAAGCAAATTTAAAGAAAGTCTTTTCACGTTTCCCTCGTCTGGAAGAACGTAAAAACCAAGATGCAGCTACCCTTTCTGGTGGTGAACAACAGATGCTTGCTATGGGACGTGCGCTTATGTCAACGCCTAAACTTCTTCTCTTAGATGAACCATCAATGGGGCTTGCACCAATTTTCATCCAAGAAATTTTTGATATCATCCAAGATATTCAAAAACAAGGGACAACTGTTCTTTTGATCGAGCAAAATGCCAATAAAGCACTAGCCATCGCAGATCGAGGCTATGTTCTTGAAACAGGTAAAATCGTTCTTTCAGGAACAGGTAAAGAACTCGCAGCATCAGATGAAGTCAGAAAAGCATATCTAGGTGGCTAAAAAGGTCCGGGGGACCTTTTTAGTCGGCAGATAGAGATTGCTTGGCAATCATCAGAACCAGTGGATTGTTTTAGTCGGCAGATAAAGATTACGCCAGCAATCTACATTAGTCCGGGGGACCTTTTTAGTCGGCGGATAGAGATTGCTTGGCAATCATCAGAACCAGTGGATTGTTTTAGTTCGCGGGAAAGATTACCAAACAAATTACATAATCATAAGATTGAGGGCTCTAATATAGAGCTCTTTTTATAGTATTTCAGAGTTTTCAGAATCTTGAAAAAGAGATGAAAGCGTTTGATTGATTTTCGTAAAAAGTGTATAATAAAGCTATAAACATAAAGGAGAGTTCCTATGGCAGTTAAAGATTTTATGACACGTAAGGTCGTATATATTAGCCCAGATACGACTGTAGCACATGCAGCAGACTTGATGCGCGAACAAGGTTTGCATCGTCTTCCTGTTATTGAAAATGATAAATTAGTTGGTCTAGTAACAGAAGGAACAATTGCTGAAGCCAGTCCATCAAAAGCAACGAGTCTTTCAATCTTTGAGATGAATTACTTGCTCAATAAAACAAAAGTAAAAGACGTCATGATTCGTAATGTTGTAACTGTCTCCGGTTATGCAAGTTTGGAAGATGCAACCTATCTTATGCTGAAAAATAAGATTGGAATCTTGCCAGTTATTGATAATGAACAAGTCTATGGTGTCATTACTGACCGTGATGTATTCAGAGCCTTTCTTGAAATTTCTGGTTATGGCGAAGAGGGAATCCGTGTTCGTTTTATCACAGAAAATGAAGTTGGGGTACTTGGGAAGATTGTTTCTTTAATCGTTGAGGAAAATCTTAATATCTCTCATACTGTTAATATTCCACGTAAAGATGGTAAGATTGTTATCGAAGTTCAAATTGAGGGAATGGTTGATCTAGCTACCTTTAAACAGAAATTTGAATCTGAGAATATTCAGGTTGAAGAAATTACACAAACTTTAGCAAAAAAACTGTAAAAAATAAAATAGAAGCAGTTTTTACTTGCTAAAAAAATTTTTTTCTAGTATAATAATTTATTGTGAGCAAACCTCACTTACCCCTTGCAAAGTCTTGGGGTCATTAGACCAAAAGGAGGAACATATCAATGGCTAAATACGAAATTCTTTATATCATTCGTCCAAACATTGAAGAAGAAGCGAAAAACGCTTTGGTAGCACGTTTTGACTCTATCTTGACTGACAACGGTGCAACTGTTGTTGAATCAAAAACATGGGAAAAACGTCGTCTTGCATACGAAATCCAAGATTTCCGCGAAGGACTTTACCACATCGTTAACGTTGAAGCAAATGATGATGCAGCTCTTAAAGAGTTTGACCGTCTTTCAAAAATCAACGCTGACATTCTTCGTCACATGATCGTCAAAACTGACGCGTAAGAAGGTAGATTATGATTAACAATGTTGTACTTGTAGGGCGTATGACTCGTGACGCTGAGTTGCGTTATACCCCATCAAATGTAGCAGTTGCGACTTTTACTCTTGCAGTAAACCGTACATTTAAGAGTCAAAATGGCGAACGTGAGGCTGATTTTATCAATGTCGTTATGTGGCGCCAACAGGCTGAGAATCTTGCTAATTGGGCTAAAAAAGGCTCACTTATCGGGGTGACAGGTCGTATTCAGACTCGTAGTTACGATAACCAGCAAGGACAACGTGTCTACGTGACGGAAGTCGTGGCTGAGAATTTCCAAATGTTGGAAAGCCGTAGTGTGCGTGAGGGACATACTGGTGGAGCTTATTCAGCACCAAGTTCAAATTATTCAGCACCTACTCAATCAGTACCTGACTTTTCACGTGATGAAAATCCATTCGGAACAACGAATCCTTTGGATATTTCAGATGATGATTTACCATTCTAATGGACAATTAATACTATAAAGGAGAAAAAAACATGGCTCAACAACGTCGTGGCGGATTCAAACGCCGTAAAAAAGTTGATTACATCGCAGCAAACAAAATTGAATATGTTGATTACAAAGATACTGAGCTTCTTAGCCGTTTCGTTTCAGAACGTGGGAAAATCCTTCCTCGTCGTGTAACTGGAACTTCAGCGAAGAACCAACGTAAAGTAACAACAGCTATCAAACGCGCTCGCGTAATGGCTTTGATGCCTTTCGTAAACGAAGATTAAAAAAAGACCCGGGTGGGTCTTTTTTTCAGGTCCAGTGGACCTCTTTTTCAGATTTTTATAGGATTTTGTTAGAAAGGATTCCCTGTTGACCTAGTAAGATTCTTTTGTCTTACTAGGTCTTTTCTTTTAATCTTTATTATCGTGCTATAATGGTATGAGAAAGTTTTAAAGGAGCAACTTATGAAGACGACATGTTCAATTAGAAAAATGCAAGAATCTGACATTAAAGATCTATCTCGAGGATTTATCAGCCAAGGTTGGCCAGGTAGAGAGGAAATTTTGGCTAGATATTTTCTGGAACAGGAAAGTGGGGAGAGAGAAGTCTTAGTTGCAGAGATTGATGGTGCTGTAGCGGGCTACGTTACCATTTTGCCCTCTGCTAAACATGGTCCTTTTGCAGAAGTCTATCCAGAATTATCAGATTTTAATGTGTTTGAACCTTTTCGAAATCAAGGGATTGGGAATCAACTGCTAGAAGAAGCAGAAAAACGAGTCAAGTTTGTTTCGAGTAAGGTCACTCTTGGTGTAGGTTTGCACTCAGGATATGGACCCGCCCAGAGATTGTATATCAGACGGGGCTACATTCCAGATGGGACAGGTGTCTGGTATCGAAATCAACTCTTGGAAATGAATGCAACTAGCCAAAATAATGATGATTTGGTTTTGTATCTAGTAAAGGAATTCGGATAAGAGACAAGGATTTTATTGGGGATGTGGGATTTCTCTACTTTATGGTATAATGGAAAGAGTGAATTGAAGGAGGTAATGAGATGGATGCGAAATTAAGATATAAGGCAAAAAAGATAAAGATTGTTTTTTTTGATATTGATGATACTTTGCGAAACTCAAAGACTGGCCTTATTCCGGCGACAATTCCCACTGTTTTTAAGCAGTTGCGAGAGAAAGGGATTTTAACAGGTATCGCCTCTGGGCGAGGGATTTTCGGTGTCGTTCCAGAGATTCGTGATCTCAAGCCTGACTTTTTTGTTACTCTGAATGGTGCCTATATTGAGGATAAAAAAGGTCAAATCATTTATCAGCATCAGATTGCCAAAGAAGATGTGAAAGAATACATTTCTTGGACAAAACAAGAGGGGATTGAATATGGTTTAGTTGGCAGTCATGCTGCTAAACTCTCCACTAGAACTGAGTTGATTAGTGAGGCCATTGATCCAATCTATCCTGACTTGGATGTTGATCCTGATTTTTATGAAAAAGAAGACATCTATCAGATGTGGACTTTTGAGGATCAGGGAGATGACCTGACTTTGCCTGAAAGTTTAGCATCGACTTTGCGTATGGTACGCTGGCATGAACATTCGTCAGATGTTGTACCAATTTCAGGTTCAAAAGCAGCTGGTGTAGCAAAAGTCGTAGAGCATTTGGGCTATAAACCAGAAAACGTCATGGTCTTTGGAGATGAACTCAATGATTTGGAGCTTTTTGACTATGCAGGTATCAGCATTGCAATGGAAGTATCTCATGAAAAAATCAAAGAAAAAGCAGATTATATAACGAAAACACTAGAAGAAGATGGCATTTTTGATGCCTTAGAAAGATTTGGTATGGTAGAAAAAGAATTACATTTGCCACAAGTAGATATTGAAACAGCGGAAGGTCCGATTGCGACTATTAAAACAAATCATGGAGACATGCGTATTAAGCTTTTCCCTGAAAAGGCTCCCAAAACAGTAGCCAACTTTATCGCTCTGTCAAAAGATGGTTACTATGACGGGGTAATTTTCCACCGTATTATTAAAGACTTTATGATTCAAGGTGGAGATCCAACTGGAACTGGTATGGGTGGCGAATCAATCTATGGTGAGTCATTTGAAGACGAATTTTCAGAGGAACTTTACAACATCCGCGGAGCCCTTTCTATGGCTAATGCTGGACCAAATACCAACGGTAGCCAGTTCTTTATCGTGCAGAACCAACACTTGCCTTATTCTAAGAAAGAAATTGCTCGTGCTGGCTGGCCAGAACCAATTGCTGAGATTTATGCAGAACAAGGTGGAACTCCTCACCTAGATGGTCGTTACACAGTATTCGGTCAACTTGCAGATGAAGAGTCTTACGCTGTATTGGATACTATTGCAGGAGTTGAGACAGGTGCTATGGATAGACCGGTTGAAGATGTCGTAATCGAAACGATTGAAATCGAGGATTAAGATGAAAATTGGTGATAAGTTAAAAGGGCGAATTACAGGAATTCAATCCTATGGTGCTTTTGTAGAATTAGAGAATGGTACTACAGGGTTAATTCATATATCTGAAATTCGTACAGGATTTATTGAGAATATCTATGATGTACTGAAAATCGGTGAAGAAGTTCAAGTCCAGGTTGTCGATTTGGACGAATATACAGGGAAATCAAGTCTTTCTATTCGGACTTTGGAAGAAGAGAAACATCAGTTGCCAAGACGGAGACGTTTTTCAAGTGACCGTGTCAAATACGGATTTGCTCCTTTGGCTCGCATGATGCCTATCTGGACTAAGGAAGCTATCTCTAATCTAAATAAGAAAAAGTCTTAATTGATTTTTTCTCTCTTGAAATGTTAATATAGTTTGTTATAATAGAAGTATGGTAGAAGAATTATTAAAATCAGGAGAGAGAATCAATCAGCTCTTTTCTACAGATATCAAAATTATTCAAAATAGAGAGGTTTTCAGCTATTCGGTGGATAGTGTACTTTTGTCACGCTTTCCTCGCTTTCCTAAAAATGGCTTGATAGTGGATTTTTGTGCGGGTAATGGAGCTGTTGGACTTTTTGCCAGTAGTCGTACTAAGGCGAAAATTCTGTCTGTTGAAATCCAGGAACGATTGGCGGATATGGCAGACCGGTCAGTCCGATTAAATGGCTTAGAAGAACAGATGCAGGTCATTTGTGATGATTTGAAAAATATGCCTGCTTACATTCAGGGAAGTAAGGTTGATTTGATTTTATGCAACCCTCCCTATTTTAAGGTGGACCCCAATTCTAATCTGAACGAGAGTGAGCACTATTTGTTGGCTCGGCACGAAATTACGACCAATCTTAAGGAAATCTGTCGTAGTGCCCAAAGTATTCTCAAATCCAATGGGCGTTTAGCTATGGTTCATCGTCCAGATAGATTATTAGATATCTTAGATACGCTTCAACAGCATAATCTAGCTCCAAAGCGTCTGCAATTTGTTTACCCTAAATGGGAGAAGGAAGCCAATATGCTTTTGATCGAGGCTATCAAGGACGGCTCCACTAGTGGTTTTAAGGTTCTGCCACCACTCATTGTTCATAATGATGATGGTTCCTATACTCCAGAAATTCAAGAGATTTACTATGGATCATAAGGCTTACATGTATGTGGTAGAGTGTTGTGATGGTACCTACTATACTGGCTATACAACGGATGTCAAAAAAAGAATCGCCGTTCACAATAGTGGTAAGGGAGCTAAGTATACACGAGCTCGGTTGCCAGTAAAACTTATCTATGTAGAAGGTTTCGATAGTAAAGAAGAAGCCATGTCAGCCGAAGCGCTTCTAAAACGTAAGAAGAGGCCACAGAAGGAAAGATTTTTATCTGAAAACCAAGATAGAAATTTACTCATACTCAATGAAAATCCAAGAGCAAACTAGGAAGCTAGCCTTAGGTTTCTCAAAGCACTGCTTTGAGGTTGTAGATAAGACTGACGAAGTCAGTCACATATATAATCC
>NZ_JUOS01000042.1 GCF_001075875.1 Streptococcus oralis | reverse complement strand
AATCGGTAATTCGTTAGAATTCGATTTCGTCGTCCCACCTCCGCACAGTTGAGTAGGGCTATAAAAGCTGATGAAATCAGCGTAGTAGAGCCCACTCAACCACTGCGTCTTGCTCGAAAATCCAAAGACAATTGAGAGGCTAGGACTTTTGTCCCAGCCTCTCCTCTACCAAGTTAAGTCTTCAATCATGCTTCTTACTTGTGAATCAAGAGTCTTATCCTTCTTCAGTTCTCCAACTAAAGTCTGAATCTTCCGGACTAGATTTGGATCAGTGTCATTATAGCATCGATGAAGCATCCAGATGTTATGCACAGTTGGACTTTTTAGAACTGACTCCATCAATAATTCCTCATAGCCTTGATGATAAAATCTCTCCACAAAGTGAACCAACTCACCTGGAGCTCCAAAATCTACTTCTGGATGCTTGGAAATAAAGTCTAAGACGGGGTCAACCAAATCAAAGGGTTGAGGGTAAGCCTCCATGGCATCTACAATCTCGTCTGCCAACTCAAATTCTTGGTCTTCAGTAATTGCATCATGCAAAGCAACTAACATATCATCTTTAGTAAGCATCTGATTCTCCTTTTCAACTTTTCCATATCATTATTCGTTTTTGAACTTCTTCTTCACTCATCAAACCTTGTTCGTAAGTAGTTTTCCAACTCCTTTTGGGATAAATCACTAGGAAGTTCAAACACATACTCATAACCTTCATCACAAAAGGAAACTTTCTCTTCAGGCGGAAACCATTTCCGAAGCCAGATGATATAGGAGGCATAATCTTGTAACCTGTTCGTTGAATCAAAGTAATCAATCACAAAAACATTTTTCTTGCTACTCAGTGAACTTTCCAAAGTAAGCTGAGGACTTTGATAATCCCAAGAAAGCGAGTAAGCTTTTTCAGGATTCGTCCTTTCTCTGATCAAAATACCTGGGAATTTTTCTCTCAAAGCAGTACAAAAGGCTTGTAAATCTAGGAATATGGGGTCTTTACTCTCAATAAAGACAAAATCAGCAGTACTCATCAGTCTCTCTCCTTCTTTTTAAAACTGAAAACAGACCTTAACCATCAATGGCAAAATTCTCCAGACTCTCAAATGCCTGACCCTGATAGTCAAAAGAAAAGATATGAATATCATCAAAAGTTTGATCGCAGAAAGTAACGGTTTGTCTTTCTGGCTCGATGATGGGTTTACCCAATTTTTCAGTAGCTTCTTCATCTGTCAAATACCCATAAAATTCTTGTAAATGAGGCAGTATAAATGCAAGAATACGAGATCTATTTTTATGGTAATTAGCTGCAAGCAACTGAGCTTCCACCTCATAATTTCCACTTGGTTTTTCTTCCCAAGCTACAAGAACATCATCTACTTCATGTAGGTAGGCTTGCAAGGACTGATCGAATATCATGGCTATTGTCCCTTCTATTCTATTTACAATAACAGAAAATAAAAATCACATAGATTGAGCTAAATGATTATCTAAAAGTATCTGGCATCATTCTTTTCACAATCCCATTTCTATCAATTAGAAAACAATCTGGAAAGGTCATCTGCTCCCATTTTTCATAATCAAAACTGGAATCAAAGTGATGTAGTAGTATTCCTATCAGATTCCCGTGTGAACTAAGTAAAATCGTTTTTTCTGAATATCTTTCTTCCAAGTCCTCTAACAAATCTAATATTCTCTTCAATGCTTCTCTATTAGACTCGCCTCCAATAAGAGATTTATCTGGATTTTGCCATAAATATTGAATTGTTTTTTCAAACTCAGTATCTTCAATAAATCTTGAGGATAATGTTCTTTCACGTAAACGATTATCAAGTACTATCTTATCAAATTGAACGGGAGAACTATTTACTGTCTCAAAAGCTCGCTTATAAGGGCTTGAAATAAAGTAATCTATTTTACAAGCATTTAAAAACTCCAACTGTTCAAGAGAAGAAAATCCTTTTTCCGACAATGTTCTATTAAAATCATCACTCGAGAATCTTGAATGAGCATGTCTAAGTACAATATAAGTGTTCTTCATAAAATGTCACCTCTCAATTATTGGCATCAGTTCAAAATAACTTTCTAAATCACAGTTAATCTGTTAAAAATTCTTCAATTCGAGAAACAAGTTCATTATTTTGATAATGATAGAGGTCATGTGGTGCATCCATATAGATGACTTGAACATTAGACTGTTCACTAGCAAATGTCTCTGCATAATGCTGCCATTCTGATTGGCTAAAACTAGTGCCTTCACCGTTAGACACCAGGAGTAAGGCTGGAATTTTCGGATTAATGCTAGAGGGAACTTTCTTGGCATTTTCCTTTACCGTTTGGGATTCATGAAGCATGGCATTTGACATCAACTGCTTATAAGCTAAAAGTTTATATTGTTGTCGTTCACTTTCTGTCAGAGTTTGATTTTTTATATAAAAGGCCTCAGGGAAATAGCGTAATAAACCAATCTTGCTGCTCCAATAGGCCACGGTAAGCAAGGCTTGATTGATCTTTAAATCCTCATAACTTGACGGCAGTGCCCAATCCAGACCAATCAAGGCTTTCACTTCATCTGGATACTTCTCTTGCCAAGCTAGACTCTCTAGACTAGCCATTGAATGTGATATGATGATAAATGGACCTGAAAGATTAGCCTGTGACAAGG
This sequence comes from Streptococcus oralis, assembly GCF_001075875.1. Taxonomy (GTDB): domain Bacteria; phylum Bacillota; class Bacilli; order Lactobacillales; family Streptococcaceae; genus Streptococcus; species Streptococcus oralis_I. The sequence continues at coordinate 12,150 of NZ_JUOS01000042.1, read as the reverse complement.
CTTGACGAGTTTCAGAAAGAACCTGCATCACATCTCTGGATTGATTACTATCCTCACTATAACCATAGCCAGCTCTCTCGACTACGACAATTTTATATTTTTTTGATAGGGAATCTGTTAGATTCTTAAAGTCTAATATAGGTGAAGCAATACCTGCACCTGAAAGAAATACTATCGTCTCAGATCCTTCACCTTGAACGTAAACATTCATTTGATGACCATTTACTTCGACTTTTTGACCGATAGGTGTTAAGAATTCATTTTCCTTTTGTAAACTGATTCTGTGATAGAAAAATGTAGCTACTAAAAAGAAGACAAGGAAACTAAGAAAGACAAGGGCAGGTTTCTTTAGTATTTTCATAGCATTATTGTACAAAAATTAGACTCTTTTAGCAACTTTAGGATGGTTCTTCTAGTCTATAACCTCTATAAATCCAACACAAAAAACCCACCCAATGGGCAGGTTCTTTCAGTATAGTTCAGCTAGATTAAGCTTTACCTTCTGAACCGAATACGTCGATACGTTCTTCAACTGATGCTTGGATAGCTTTTACACCGTCAGCCAAGAATTTACGTGGGTCGAAGAGTTTTTTCTTGTCGTATTCTGCTTCGTTTGCTTCGTAGTCACGAGCAAATTTACGAGTTGCGTTAGCGAATGCGATTTGGCATTCAGTGTTAACGTTAACTTTAGCAACACCAAGTTTGATAGCTGCTTGGATTTGGTCATCAGGAATACCTGATCCACCGTGCAATACGATTGGGAATCCTGGTACAGCTTCAGTCAATTTTTGCAAGTGGTCAAGGTGAAGACCTTTCCAGTTTGCTGGGTAAGGACCGTGGATGTTACCGATACCAGCTGCCAAGAAGTCGATACCAGTTGCAACCATTGCTTTAGCGTCTTCAATTGGAGCCAATTCACCATCACCGATGATTCCGTCTTCTTCACCACCGATAGTTCCAACTTCAGCTTCTACTGATACACCATTTGCGTGAGCAAATTCTACAACTTTACGAGCTTTTTCAAGGTTTTCTTCAACTGGAAGGTGTGAACCGTCAAACATAACTGAAGTATAACCAACTTGAATACACTCAAGTGCATCTTCGTAGTGACCGTGGTCAAGGTGGATAGCTACTGGTACAGTGATACCCATTGATTCAACAAGGTTAGCGATCAAGTTGCGAGCAACTTTGTAACCACCCATGTATTTAGCAGCACCCATTGAAGTTTGGATCAAAACTGGAGCTTTTTTAGCTTCTGCTGCGCGCAAGATAGCTTGAGTCCACTCAAGGTTGTTTGTGTTAAATCCACCAACTGCATAACCGTTGTCACGAGCTGCTTGGACAAATTTTTCTGCTGAAACGATTGCCATTTTATCAGGCCTCCTGTATATTTTTATGGGACATCCCATTTACATTGTTCATTTTATCACTTTTTAGCAAAAAAAGCTAGTTTTTCCCGTAGTTTCGATTGAATTTCTTCTATTTTTAGATATGTAAACCTTTTCCCACTTGGTCTAATCCTTGTTCTGAGGCAGGTTCATGTAAAATAGCAAGTGGTCGTTATATCTTTCGAAACGATAGTCGATTTCTTCATTTTCTAATAAACTTTTGACTACGAAGAGTCCCAATCCAGCTCCCTTACTTTGTCGACTAGAAGCCGTAAAGGATTGTTCAAATTTATCTTGTTCCTCAAGTGTACAACTATTCTCAATAAATATCCAGCCATCCTTATCACCGATTTTGAGATAGCCACCTTGGATAGAATGCTTCACCGCATTACTGATAAGATTTGAAAGAATCAGCTTGAGTACAGAAGAATTTAGATAAGTTTGTTGGTTAGTCAGTTGATTGTCTACAGTGATTTCTCTCTCTTTGGCTAATAAGTCATAGTCCTGCAATAGGAGATTTGTCATCTCCAGAAGGTTGATTTCTTCCTTCTTATCTCGCAATTCCTGCACTGAAGAAAGGGATAGGATTTGCTGAACATGATGATTCAAATCATCTACGATACCCAAAGAAACTCCCAGGTAATAGTCACGGTCTTTGTAGCGTCCAATATTGGCTTGCATATTTTCCAGAAGGATTTTTAGACTAGCTAGAGGTGTTTTCAGTTCATGGGAAGCTCCTCGTAAAAACTCCACCTTCATCTTTTCTAACTGGAGTATGGCCTCGTTTTTCTCATGTAAGTCCTCAATAACCGTCAAAAGATGCTGATAGAGGCTATTGATTTGTTCCTTGAGATCCCCAATCTCATCCTTGGAATCCACGCGCAACCGTACTTGAGCATCCAAGTCCATCATCCGTCGAGTTACTCGTTTGATTTCCAATATCGGAGCTACGATTGTTCTCGCATAGATATAAGCAATCAGGAGTGAAATCAGAAAGGAAGCTAATAGTGTGTAGGGCAGAAATTGCAGGCTCATATCTTCTGCTTCTTTCTGCAAATCCATAGAAGCAATAAACTGTAAGGTCAAGGTCTGACCATCTTTAGATTGGACTTCTCTTTCCTCAATGACCAAAGAAGCCGTCTGTCGTTCTTTATCAATGGGAAGATTGTCCTTGACCTCCAACTTATCCTGGGTCATTTCACCCTTGATGGTTCCCTTTATATCACTACTTTGAGAATAAAGTTCAAGGACTTCCTGGATAGTTTGACTGTCTTTTCCTTGGAGGGTTTGAGCAATTTCTGTTGCCTTCTGTCCGATACTTTCCTGACGGTGACTGAGATAGGTTGAAGGAAAGAGGAAATAAATGGCCAAATGCAAACAAATGACCAAGGTAGAAAATACCGAAAAGGTATAAATAAATATCTTTTTAAATAAACCTGAACGTCTCATTTTCTCTCCAATTTATAACCAACATTGCGCACGGTAAGAATACAATCTAGATCCAATTTTTTTCGTAATTCCTTGATATAGACATCGATAACACGGTCAAAAGGTACCTCATCTGTCAATTTCCATACAGCGTCGATGATTTGCGCTCGAGTTAATGCTTTACCTTCATTTTTGACCAGATAATCTAAGATTTCCAGTTCTTTTGCATTCACAGGAACATCTTTCCCCGCTACACTAGCTCTATAACTGTCAAAATCGACCTTGGTATCCTTATAGGTAAAGCTACGACTTGCATCATAATAACGCTTGAAAATAGCATCCACTCGTACTTTTAACAAAGATAGAGAAAAAGGCTTTTCCAAATAACCATCAGCTAATGCAGCAAAGGCACTCATCTTATATTCTTCGTCCTGAAAAGCTGTCAACATCAAGACCGGAACTTGGCTAGTCTTACGGATTTCTGACAATACTTCTAAACCATTGAGTTTCGGCATTTGAATATCTAAGAGAACCAGGGCAACTTGGTGATGAAAAAATTGTTCTAAGGCCTCAAGGCCATCTGCTGCCTGAATGGTTTCATAGCCACAATCCGTCAAATAGTCACTAATTCCCTCACGAATCATGTCTTCATCTTCTACAATTAGAATTTTCATATAAATCCTTTTCTATCAAAAATGCTACCTATATTATATCTCATTTGAGTGAGAATAGGTAGCAGGTTTTTTATTCACTATCTATCAAAAGTTCTTTTGGTTGTTTAAAGAGGAGATTGCTGGAAGCAAGTGCCATAACTAGTACCACTAGAACTAATCCAAGTACAAAAACGATAGCAAAGTCTGATGGTTGAATGGAAATATCGAGACTAGAAAGTGTTTTGCTAAAGCCGTCAACTTCTGCACCACCACCAAGATTGGAAGCTTGGGCTGCCTTACTTGCCTGCTTGGCCACATCTGATGTGACATTGGCTAGAACTGTATTCCCAATTGCTCGAGCAGTATAGTTGGCTAGGAAGTAAGCTGAAATTAGTGCTGGAATAGCAATCATAACCGCTTCTGTGATAAATTGTCCTAGAATACTTGCTTGTTTTAGACCAATTGAAAGGAGAATTCCAACCTCTTTACGACGGGCGTTAATCCATAGTGTCAATAAGAGAGCCAGTAGAAGAACAGAGAAGCTCAAGCTACCCCAGAAGAGAAGATTAGCCATCTTGTACATGCCTGAGATAGATTGTTCAAGGGCAGGATAGTTAGATGAACTCTTAATCAAGCTATACATCTTCCAGTTGATGCCGTTGATAGATCCTAATTCTTGCATGACACTATCTAGGTTCTTATCCCCAGCTACAAAGAAGGTAGCATCTCCATAAATAGCTGTATCTTCTGTATAACCATAGAGTTGGGCTGCTGTGTGAATATCTGTGATAGCTGTATTCTCATACAGTTCTTGTGAGTAGGTCACAGCAGATTTGTTGTGTCCATCAAAAAGTCCTTTGATAGTGACTTCTACTGTTTCCTTAGCTCCTTTCTCATTATCGGCATCGTAGATATTGGAGTTGAGTTTAACCTTATCTCCTACCTTCCATCCATGCTTTTCTGCCAAATCTTTATGCATGAGAATCTGGTACTTGTCGTCATTGGTTAAATGCTCACCTTCGACCAGTTTGTAAGAGCCTGATACAAATTTATCTTCCTTAGAAGAGTCATTGACACCTGTTATCATCAAACTACTACCAAAACGTTGAGCTCGATCTGCCGTTAGATTTTTCTTGGTTTCAGGCGTTTCAATCAGTTCATAACCTGTCAAATCACCGATAGCATTGATCCGTTTAATATAGGATTCAATGGCCTTATTCTCAGTAATTTTTTTGATATCTTCACCCTTGATATTCCCAGCACCACGTGGAGTTCCTTGATTGACTCTACGATTGATTTGCATGGAGAAACTATTGGTGATATTTTTAAAGGTTTCTTGAGAAGCCTTGGCTGTCGCTCCCTTGATAGACAAGCCGACCAAACTCAAACTAGCCATCAAGAGAATGATAAGAAAGATCACAATAGACTTAAAAAATTTTCTTGTGACATAGGCAAATGCGTTGTGTAACATAAGATTCCTTTCTAGATTTACTTCCGTTTTTAATATGTTTAAAAGTTTTAGTTACTGTTTGTTCTTGTTTCAGTCAATTTCTTATTCTTCAATTCCAGTGTAATATCTGATGCTTGTGCTACTTCCTTGCTGTGGGTCACAACGATTACACACTTGCCTGTTTTCTCAGCAAGAGATTTGAGCAGGTCAATAATATCTCCAGCAGTCTTAGGATCCAAGTTTCCTGTTGGTTCATCCGCTAAAATCACTGGTGCTTCCGATACAAGGCTACGAGCAATGGCAACACGTTGTTGTTGTCCACCTGATAATTGGAGAACATTCCTCTTGATTTGACTTTCATCTAAACCAAGTTCAAGAAGAGTATCCTTGCTAGCTTTTTTATTAACCAAGCGGATATTTTCCAATGGAGAAAGATAATCAATCAAGTTATAGTTTTGGAAAACCAAAGAGATATGGTGCATGCGATGATAAGAATAACCTTGTTCACGAATATCCTTGCCTTCGAATAGGATAGCACCTTCGACTGGGCTATCAAGTCCTGCTAATAGAGATAAGAGTGTTGACTTCCCAGCTCCTGATTCTCCTATAATACTATAAAACTTGCCAGGTTCAAAATCGTAATTGATTTTATATAATACTGCTTCTGCAGTGTTCTTGTAACGATAAGTAAGATCTTGTAATTGTAGTAAAGTCATGATTTCTCCTTTATTAACTGATGGATGATAAAATTTCTTTCGGTGATTTTCTAAATAAAAATAGGAAACAAAGTGCAACTGACAAGCAGCTGATTATAAGTAGGAAGATATAAGATTCTCCAAATGATAGAAGACTTGTTGAAAGATTCGTTGCTTTTGCCAGAGTATCTTGTAGTGCAACTTGGTCACCACTTGCTAGTACAGTCTTCAAGAGATAGGAAGTAATGGCATTCCCAGCCACAAATGCAGGCAGAATAGATGCCAATGAAACTATGATGACTTCCAGGCAGAATTGGCTAAAGATTGCTCCTTTTCCCTTACCTAGTGCCAATAAAATACCAACCTCGTAGACTCGCTCTCGTAACCAAAGGGACAATACCAAGACCAGCGCTCCTACACCAGCGATCATCATGCCATAGAGGAAAATCTGTAGGAAGGTTTGGAAGGTCGAAACCGAATCCTTGATTTGTTCAAAGGCCTTATTTTCCTTTTCAACTTGATAACCTTGGTTTTCCAGGGATAACTTTTCAACCTCTTGAATGATACTATCCATATCTTTTGGATTTTCTAGATAGAAACGAGCGGCAGTAACTTGAGCTTCCTTATTTCCAAGAAGAGTTTGGCTACTTTCGTAGTCTGTATAGACCGTGTTTTCACTAAAATCTGACGAAAGACCAGTGAATTTCTCTTGCTTCTTACCTGAGAAAATACCCACGATTTCATAGTCTTGATTTTGTCCACTATTTCCTTCAACTTGAGCAGGATTTAAGCTAATCTTATCTCCTAGCTTTAGATTATTTTTCTTGGCTAAATCTTCGTGGACTAAGATTTTTTTACGATCCCCTTTTTCGATATGTCTTCCTTCTTTAAGGGTAAAGGCGGAACTTGTAAAAGAAACATCCTTGGAAGAGTCTCCTAATGCAATCAAACTGATAAGATTTTTTTCAGCCTCTGTCAAATCATCCCTTTGGATACTTTGCTCTCCAGTGACGACTTCTTTGTCAGTCAACTTAGCTATTGTTTCAAGCTCTGGAGAAATCTCCTCAAGACCCTTTATCTTTTTAAGGTCATCTAGTTGAGACAGTTGAAAGGTCTGATCTGCTTCTATTCTTTTAATAGAAAAAGACGTATTCAATGAGCGATAGAGATTATTTTCTACTGTTTTGTTGGACTTCATGAGCGTCAAACAAGCTGATATTCCAGCCAATAAGACAAATAGAATCAGGAATAATATGAGACTTCTCAGTCGTTTTCTGCTGACGTAAGCCCAAGCTCTTTGAGTGGGATTCATATAGCACCTCCATATTTGTAAGACTATTATAATATCCAAATATGAAATGTTTATGAAATCACAAAAAAAGAGCAAAATCTTTGCCCTTGTTTATATAAAAATAAAGAGCTAGCCGAAGCTAACTCTTTTCCTATGCGGAGAGAGGGACTTGAACCCTCACGACCTAAAGCGGTCACAGGATCCTTAGTCCTGCGCGTCTGCCAATTCCGCCATCCCCGCGTCGATTACTTTACTAGTATATCAACTTTCACAAACTTTGTCAACACTTTTTTCAGATTTTTTTCAGTTTTTTTGAATACATTATTCTTTGATTTCAACTAGATTTTCATCAAGAAGTTTCGCTCCTAATGTATTCTTAAAATGTCCAAGAGCAAACTGGTGGTTTTCAGGCCAAATGGATGCGACTGCCGGCTTGACAACTTCTATCTGATACCCAAGATTATAGGCATCGATAGCCGTATGCAAGACACAAATATCTGTAAGAACACCTGTTAAGATAACTGTATCCACGCGACGCTCTCTCAGACGGATATCCAAATCTGTGCCAGAAAAAGCCGAATAGTGACGCTTGTCCATCCAGAAAACACGACTATCGCCAGCATATTCCTGATAGAACTCGGCTAACTTACCATATAGATTACGCCCACTAGTCCCAATCAGATTATGAGGGGGAAATAGTTTACTTTCTGGATGAAAGACATCATTTTCCTCATGAGCATCAATGGTAAAGAAAATATAATCTCCACGGTCAAATGCTAATCTAGTCACCTGATTGATCGCTTCTGATATTGCTTGAGCAGGAGCTCCAGCTGTCAATTTTCCATAATCCGCTACAAAATCTTCTGTATAGTCAATCGAAATTAAAGCCTTAGCCATTAATAGTCCCTCTTTTTCACTTCTTCAAAAATATCTGGGATTAAAACTTTTAGATAAGTTCCCTTCATACCCAATGAACGACTTTCAATAATCCCTGCTGATTCGAGCTTCCGAAGAGCATTGACAATCACTGAACGAGTAATACCGATGCGATCTGCGATAACTGAAGCTGTCAATTGTCCTTCTTTGCCATCTAGTTCTGCTAAAATCGCAGAGACAGCACGCAATTCAGAATATGATAGTGTATTGACCGCCATAGTCACTGCTGTGCGACGGCGGATATTTTTCTCATCTTCTTCACGTTGGAAGTTCAAAAGCTGAATACCAACCACCGTGCTGGCAATCTCAACAAGGATCAAATCCTCATCTTCGAATTTCTTGTCATTTCGCCAAATAATCAAAGAACCCAAGCGAATCCCAGAAACGTGGATTGGAGCAATAGTTGTTAAACCATCTGGGAAGTCTGAGCGACTTTCAGTTGGGAAAATAGTCAAATCATGTTCCACAGGGAGGTTGGCCTCCGTATCGTAGATCATATTTGCCCCTTGGATATAGTCCTCAGGGAAAATCTTTGTTTGGAAGAACTGCTCTACACGATCGGTGTTTGTTTTATAGCGCATAAAGTAGCCCAACAAACGCCCCTTGCTATTGACGATACAAGCATTGCAGTCGATGATATCGGCTAATTGGCGTGTGATGGCATTATATGGAAGATCATCTTGTAATTTCTCCTCCGCACGCTTCAGGATAGACGTAATTTTTCTCGTTTTTTCTAATAAATGTGCCATTTTTCACCTCGTATTTAATCGCTTCCATTATATCATAAATTGATCATTATTTCAATAATTATCTGAAAATTGTTTATTGAATTGCAATTCATGACTGTTCGAAAATTTTTACTAGTTTTTTCTAATTTTCTTGTTGACAGGTTCCTAAATTTTTGATAATATAATATTACAAGATAACAAATATATAGATATGACTTCTAGTATTGATTTTTACGTAACTCTCGGTCTCCTTATATATAAAAAGCGATTCACAAAGTGAACCGTTTTTTTTTATTATTTATCACCCTTGTTACGGATTACAAAACCAGTTTTCTTCTCGCTTGAAGTATTGCGTGGTTTTTTATTATCCTTACGGTAACGTTTTTCCTTCTCAAAGCGGTCGTTTTTGCGACTGCCTTTTTTGAAATCATCCCGACGTTCACCACGACGATTGTCACGACGGCGTTCACGATCACGACGGTCATCTCCACGACGACCTCCCTTACCTTTCCCACCAAAGCCATTACCTGATGGTTTAAACGGCAGTGGTTTTTCACGTGCAATCTCAACTTCTGGAAGACTATCTGGATCCTGAACTGTTAAGCTAAGAATGTACATAGCCAATTCTTCAGGAGTGAATTCTGAGGCTAATTGACGAGCATCCTTGCCAAACTTCTCAAAGTTACTACGAATCTCCTCATTCGCAAAATCACGTTCAATTTTCTTAAGTGCAACCTGCTTCTTAGCTTGAAAGGCTTCTTCTGCACTTGCAGGTTTGAGACCTTTCATACGTTTCTTAGTCAAGTTCTCAATGATTTGGAGGTAACCCATTTCATTAGGTGAAACGAAGGTAATAGACTGACCTGACTTACCTGCACGCCCTGTACGGCCGATACGGTGAACATAACTCTCAGGGTCTTGAGGAATATCGTAGTTATAGACATGAGTCACACCTGAAATATCCAAACCACGAGCAGCCACGTCTGTTGCAACTAAGACATCAAGGTTGCCATTTTTAAAATCACGAAGGACACGAAGACGTTTGTTTTGGTCCAAATCCCCATGAATCCCTTCTGCACGGAAACCACGGATTTTAAGCCCACGAGTCAACTCATCCACACGACGTTTAGTACGACCGAAGACGATTGACAACTCAGGTTGATCAACATCCATAAGACGAGTCATGGTGTCGAATTTTTCTTGTTCCTTAACGCGGATATAGTACTGGTCTACCAGTTCTGTTGTTAATTCTTTAGCAGCAATCTTCACATGCTCAGGTTCTTTCATGAACTGAACACCAATACGTTTGATAGCATCTGGCATAGTTGCTGAAAAGAGCAAGGTTTGACGATTTTCTGGGACACGAGAGATGATGGCTTCGATGTCTTCAAGGAATCCCATGTTGAGCATCTCATCTGCTTCGTCAAGGATGAGAGTTTCAATGTCCTGCAATTTCAAGGCCTTGCGTTTAATCAAGTCTAGGAGACGACCAGGCGTTCCAACTACGATATGCGCACCTGATTTAAGAGCCTTAATTTGTTTTTCAATGCTTGATCCACCATATACTGAGCGGACTTTGACTCCCTTGCTTCGACCAAAGCGGAAGAGTTCTTCCTGACTTTGCACAGCTAGTTCACGAGTTGGGGCAATGACCAAAGCTTGAATGGTTCCTTCTTCTGTACGAATTTTCTCAAGGGTTGGCAAGCCAAAGGCTGCAGTTTTCCCTGTACCTGTTTGAGCTTGACCGATAACATCTTTCCCTTCAAGAGCCAAAGGAATGGTTTGCTCTTGGATAGGACTTGCTTCTACAAATCCTGCTTTTTCGATTTCTGCCAATAAATCAGCAGAAAGATTAAATTCATTAAATTTCACGTTATTCTTCTTTCTAAAGATGGTGCGAAGCCATCCTATAGCGCTTAGTTTATACTTTTCTTGTCATGACGTACTTTCATATTTTTTATGAAAGACCGTGTTGCTTCTTTTCCACTAAAGAAAAGTACTGCTTTTTTGCAACTTATCTAGTATAACACAAGAGAGGGTCAAAAGATAGTCTAACCTCCTGATTAAATCATGTAAACGATTTTCTTTCGATTTGCTTCACTCAAAAAGTATTTGTTAGAGCATTCGGTTCCTGAAACTATTTTCCGTAGCAGATTTGTGCAAAAGTTTTTTTCTTGTGCTAGAATGAAATTCGAACAGGAGGAATAAAAATGTTAACATACGATTTAATTGTAATTGGATTTGGTAAAGCCGGTAAGACTTTGGCTGCTAAGATGAATGCGGCTGGTAAGAAAGTTGCTGTCATCGAGCGCAGTAAAGCGATGTATGGTGGTATTTGCATTAATTTTGCTTGTATCCCAACCAAGACTATGATTGTAGCAGCTGAAAAGGGCTGGTCATTTGACGATACCATGAAAGAGCGTGGTGCGGTGACTGGTCGTCTTAACGCTAAGAATTATAAAATGTTGGCAGACAATGGCGTTGATGTCATTGATGCAGAGGCACATTTCGTGTCAAATAAGGTCATCGAAGTAGTGGCTGGTGATGACCGCCAAGAGCTTACGGCTGAAACTATTGTCATCAATACAGGTGCTGTGTCTAATGTCTTGCCGATTCCTGGGTTGACAACAACTGAGCATGTCTACGATTCAACTGGTATTCAAACCCTTGAAGCCTTGCCAAAACGTTTAGGTGTCTTAGGTGGTGGTAATATCGGTCTTGAATTTGCTGGCCTTTATAACCGTTTGGGTAGCCAAGTGACTGTCTTGGATGCAGCGACTAGCTTCTTGCCACGTGTGGAGCCATCTATTGCTAAGTTGGCTAAGGAATACATGGAAGAGGACGGCATTGTCTTTGAGCAAGGTGTTAAAACTTCCGAAGTTAAGAATGACGGTGATGAAGTTGTCGTTGTTACTGATAAAGGAGACTTCCGTTTTGATGCACTCCTTTATGCGACAGGACGCAAGCCTAATATTGAACCTCTTCACTTGGAAAACACCGATATTGCCTTGACTGAGCGTGGTGGTATCCAGGTTAATAAGCATTTGGAAACAAGCGTTCCAGGTGTCTTTGCAGTAGGTGATGTCAATGGTGGTCTTCAATTCACTTATATTTCATTAGATGATTTCCGTATTGTCTTTAATTACTTGACAGGGGATGGTAGCTATAATCTTGAAACACGTGGAGCTGTTCCAACCGCTATGTTCCTCAACCCACCTTTGGCACAAGTTGGTCTTACTGAAGACCAAGCCAGAGCAGCAGGTGGACCAGTTGCTGTCAAGGAACTTCCAGTTGCTGGCATGCCTCGTGGTCATGTTAATGGCGATTTGCGTGGTGCCTTCAAAGCTGTGGTAAACCCTGAAACTAAGGAAATCTTGGGTGTGACCCTCTTTGGTCAAGAATCTCATGAAATTATCAATTTGATTACTCTTGCTATGAACCATCATATCCCATACACAGATTTGGCTAAACAAATCTTTACTCACCCAACTATGGCTGAGAACCTAAACGATTTGTTTGCGATTTAATACTCTTCGAAAATCAAATTCAAACCACGTCAGCTTCACCTTGCCGTACTCAAG
>NZ_JUOS01000041.1 GCF_001075875.1 Streptococcus oralis | reverse complement strand
CCAAGTTGGTCCTCTCCAGGTTATAACTTTTCATCAACCCACTACAGTTGACAAAGAGCCGAAAAAAGATGAAAACACCTGAGATGTTTTCATCCTTTAGAATTATTTTTCTTGTTTGCGGCTAGTCCAGAGGGCTGTCGCTCCAAGAATCATACCCAATAGCATCATGAAAATAGATTGTTCACTACCTGTATTAGGAAGTAATTTTTCTGATACGACTGTCTTGTTGGCAAATTTATCTGCAACCTTATAATCAACTTTTACAGTAGATGTTTGGGCAGGAGTTGTTCCTTGATTTTTCCCTGATGGAGTTGTTTTTGTTGCTGAGTCCTTCTCAGTTTTAGCTGGAGTTGTCTCTTGAGTTTTTCCTGGCTTAGTTGCATCATTTCCTGAATTAGCCGGAGTTGTTCCCTGATTTTTTCCTGGTTGAGTAGGAGTTATTGCTGGATCTTTTTCTGGTTTAGCCGGATCTGTTGCTGAATCTTTTCCTGGTTTAGCCGGATCTGTTGCTGAATCTTTTCCTGGTTTAGCTGGACCTTGCTCTTCTGGCAGTTTAAATGTTTTTGAATCCACAGAAATCGTGCGTGAATTTGGATTTACCTTTTCATACTGAGACAAATCAACCGTTTTGAGATAGTCTTCAAAGGCAGCATCCATTGAAGGACCTTCTTCTCTGGCACCACCAAGCATGGTATAACCGTCACCACCTGCCGCAAGGAAGTCATTGGTTGCTAGGTAGTAGATTTTTTCCAAATCTAGTTTTTCATAAAGACCAGTCGCACGATTCTTAACTTGAATAGCCAAGACACGTTTGCCTGCAGTTAAGTTTGTATCGTAATAGACCTTGGCTCCTGAAACCTGTAAGAATCCACCACTTGGCTCTAGCAATGGTTGACCATTTTCATCCAAGACAGTTTTTCCTGCCTTATCAACCTGCAAAATAGATCCGAGTGATTTTTCAAACATATCCAGAACTTGCTGACCAGTTACTTGAATTTGTGAGATTGTGTTTCCAAATGGTAAAACCGCAATGACATTTCCTTTTGTAATTGGTTTACCCTTGGCAATCGTTTCACGCAAGCCACCACCATTTGTCACAGCGATGTCTGTTGGATGACTGAAGCCTGTTTGACCGTACTGGTAGAGAGAATCTGCGACAACATTTCCAAGGTTAGTTTCACGGACACGGACATTTTCACGGTCACCGTTCAATTCAACTGGACTATTTGAAACGACTTCTATAGCATTTTCAGCGTCATACTTTTGTTTGATGTCCTTGACAAGTTTTTCAATTTTTGGATTAGCTTCCAATTTCTTAGCATCTGCAGCCGCAATGATTGAAGGATTACCTAATAATTGTCGAGATTTGTATGTGATTTTACCAACGTTATGGAGATAGCTTCCTGTCTGGTTGTATGTCACATTGTCACCATAAGTAGTCGATTCTACTGTATGAGAGTGACCGTCAATCACTGTAACACGCTTACCTTTCAAAAGAGGATTTTTTGAAAGTGCTTCTGCAAGTGTTGAACCACGCCATTCTACAGGTGTTGTTGTATCGACTCCCAAGTGAGCGAGAACAACATAATGTTTGTAGTCTTTGCCTTCTGCCAAGGCTTTAGCTTGAATTTCTTCGATAACCTTGTTAACCTCTGCAATAGGTTCTGTAAAGGTTACGCCTTTAACATTTTTAGGGTGGGTCTTGGTGGCTGTTTCAGGTGTTGTCACACCGATGACGACAAACTCATCACCTTCAACATCCTTGTTCTTATCAACAATTGTTGCTGCTTCAAATAAACGAGCCCCATTCACATAAGTGTTTGAGCTGAGCAATGGGAAGTTCAAGATTTCTTTGTATTTTTTAGCTTCGTCAAGTCCAAAGTCAAACTCATGATTTCCTACAGCCATAGCATCGTAGCCCATCTCATTTAGGATTTTGGCACGTGCTTCACCCTTTGTAGAGTTTGAAATTGGCAGACCTTGGAAGGCATCCCCTGCATCCACCACTAGAGTCGTTTGATTGCCCTTTTCGCGCTCCTTCTCAATAACTGTCGCGAGCTTGGCATCTCCAATTACTCCTTTTTCTTCTACGATACGACCATGCACGTCATTAGTATGCAAGATAACAGTATCTGCTTCTTCTTTTTGGGTTGCAGCCTCTTCAGCTGGTGTTGCCGGACTTGTAACAACCTCAGGAGTCGCTGCCACTACTGGTGCTTCTGTAGTGCTCACAACTTCTGTAGCTTCTGAAGTACTAGTGTTTTCTTCAGCATAAACTTGTCCAGCTAAAAAGGCCGGAGCTAATAGAGCTGTCGATAGGACAGGCAACAAAAAACGTTTATTCATATTGGAATCCCTTTCTCTTCTTTCTTTTACCATTATACGCTATTTAGCATCATTTTAAAACTTTTAACCTTTTTGAAGGTAACCTATCCGACATTTCATAAAAAAAGTCTGAACAAAAAGCTCAAACTCTTTTCTATATTATTATTGAAAATCTTTGATGTTACCATCGTAATCCGCCCAATCTTGGCTAAAGAAACGATCATTCATTTGGTAATTAGGTACTGTTGTTGGATTACTCAAAAAAGGATTTACAACCTTATCAAACGCCAACCAGCCTAACCAACCAATATGAATCGTATCCTTAACAAAGTAAGGATCTCCACCATTTTTTGAAAAATCAGCAATATTGGTAAAACCTTGACTCTCCAACTGGTAACGAATTTTTTCAACTGTGTGTTGATACATCTCCTCACTTAGCCCGGTATAATCCATCCATTTTTTATTGACGGGTTGAAAAACAAAGAGCACATTTACCTTAGACTTAGCAAATTGATCAAGCACTAGCTGCAAATCATTGTACTCAGGTGATTTGAGAAAGTTAAAATTCTTTTGAGATCCTTCCCATTTTTTCCAATCTTTCTTTAACTTAGTATTGTAAAAATGATTATCTACTCCCAAATCATTATTGGTTGTATTTTCTTCACCCTCTTTTCGCGCGATATTTTCCAATTCTTCATAAGAAAATTGTTCTGGGAGGCTACCCAAATATTTTTCAATATGATCTTTGTACTTTAATCGACCTCGAATGGAGAATTGTCCAAAAATAGCTGACTGTTTCTCATTTAATTGCGACGAAATATTAATCATACTTTGGTCGAACTCTGATAATTTTTCTCCTTTGGCTAATTTCTCAACGATGCTCTTCATAGAAACACCAGGATTTTGCTTTAAGAGTCTATTGGCAGCATACTGAGAGGCTGCATCCCCAGATTGATTTTCCAAGAAGGCAGTCAACTGATCATTATTAAAATAGGTTTGAAAAATAGTCGGGTCATGATCCTCTTTTGTAAACCACTGTGGAGAGATCACAAATACCGCTTGCTTATTTTCAAGCTCGGATGTGATTTGTTGTATCCCAAAATACTGGCTGAGGGTAGCTACTCCTGCCTGTCCCATAAAGTAAGGACGATAAGAACGGTCATATTTTTCAGCCAGTACTGCTGGATGCATACTATCAAAACGCATCCACTCACTAGATCCAAAAAAAGGCACGAAACGCATATCAGGATCCGTAAGAGCTCTTACTTTTTGGCTTCTTTCCTTAAAGCTTTCTGCACTTATCGAAGCGGCAGAGTATTTTTCCTCCATGAGATTATGACTTGGGCTACTTGGATAGAAACAGATAAGAAGGCACACCAACAAGACCGCTACAAAGATAGGCCCGAAGATTAACCACAGGCGTTTAAGCATTCTTTAACTCCGTGATCCCTGCTACGATTTTATTAGCTGTATTCCAGTCATCACGACCAAATTCTGTAACTGGGACACGAATATCAAAGCGATTTTCGATTTCCACAATTAATTCAACTGTTCCCATACTGTCCAAGACACCCGCATCAAAAAGATCCTCATCCATCATGTCAGAAACATCTTCCATAAACAATTCATCAATAATTTCAATAACTTCTGATTTGATATCCATTTTTTAACTCCTTTTATTTTTTAAACCATAAATCATTCAAAAATCCAGAGAAGATTAAGAATGAAATCATCACGACATGGAAGGTTATAACCATGCCAAGCAACTGAACCCAGCGATTCTCAGGCAAGGGAGCTTGCCCTGCTTTCTTACGTTCCTTATTGAGCGCTTTTTTCTTTCGAGCCCAAGCATCATTAATCACTAAACCTAGCCCATGAAAGAGCCCATAGACAATGTAAAACCAAGTTATCCCATGCCAGAACCCCATAAGGAGCATGTTCAGGATATAGGCGACACTTGAAGTCACATTTCGATTCTTAAAAAGCTTCTTTCTTGTCATCACCATGACCATGCGCATAAAGACAAAGTCACGAAACCAGAAGGATAAACTCATGTGCCAGCGATTCCAAAACTCTTTCAAATCTCTGGACAAGAAAGGTTTGTTGAAGTTAATCGGACTACGAATTCCCATCAGATTTGAAATAGCTATAGCAAACATAGAGTAACCTGCAAAGTCAAAGAAGAGCTCCAAACCAAATGTGTACATGATGGCTACTACATAATAGTTAAAGACGCCACCTGTTTGTAAAGCTAAATTCTTTAGCGGTGGTAATAAAATCTCGCCTAAAATATGAGCTAGGATAAATTTATACAAAAATCCCCACATGATATACCGAACGGACTCGGCTAGCATATCCATCAACTCATCGCGCTCTGGTATTGTCTGATAATTTTCATTAAAACGTTTGAAACGATCAATAGGACCACTTGAAAATGTCGGCATAAAGAGAAGAAAACGCAAATACTCCCACATATTCAAATCCTTAATGACTCCATCTCTCAGTTCGATGATGATTCCCACTGAGCGAAAGGTCAAATAAGAGATTCCTACAAATCCCAGGAGAGACTGTGTACCGTTAATAGCTGGTTGCACCTTGACAAAGACGATGGGAAACAATGATAATAAACTTACTAGGTAGAAAATCCATTTACCATCTCGGACTTTTCGATATTGCTTGTAAAAAAGAACCAGTACCATTTGCCAAATTAGATAGATTCCTAAGGCAGCTAATTGATTGGTCTTGCCTCCCGTCAACATAGTGACTATAAAGAACAGACTAACCAATATTTCATACCAGCCAAAACGTTTTTTGAAAAAAAGACCGATAAAGATTGGCAAAATAGCAGTAATCACATACAAAAAGTACTGCGGATTCCCATAAGGCTCAATATGAGGAAGCTGTTTAAGAAGCTCCATCATCTATTGTTTACCTCGTTAATCAATCCTTTGATGTCAATCTTGCCATTTGGAGTCAGTGGTAATTCCTCTCTGTAAAGAAACTTAGATGGCATCATGTAAGACATCATAATATCTTCCAAGTCTTCCTTGATAGCTTTCGTGATATCAATTTCGCGCTCAAATTGTTCTTTGATGCCATCTTTTAAGATAACATAGGCCAAGAGATTTTGAACCTTGTGATCTTTATTATAGCGCGGTACCGCAACAGCCGAGTCAATGTACTGAGATTTGTTCAAGTTTTGAGAAACATCTTCTAGCTCAATACGGTAGCCGTTAAACTTGATTTGGAAATCCATCCGTCCACCGTAGAGAAGAAGGCCTTCATCCGTCATAGTTCCGACATCTCCCGTATGGTAGGCTGGCAGACCTTCAAATTCGAAGAAAGCTTCTGCTGTTTTCTCAGGATTATTCATATAACCTTTTGAAACAGCCGGTCCAGACACGATGATCTCACCTTGTTCCCCATTTGGCAATTTATTTCCTACCTCATCAATGATGAAGGTTGGAGAATCTTCTTTGGTATAACCAATTGGCAAGCGTCTAAGTGTCGCTAACATCTCATCTGTAATAGCAACTGCCGACAAAGCAACTGTTGCTTCTGTTGGACCGTAAGCATTGATGATGCGCGCATTTGGGAAACGTTCGCGTAATTTCTGAGCAGTTTTAACAGTCAACTCTTCCCCATCAAAGTAGAAATGGGTAATGCCTGGCATCTTTTCAGCATTGAAATCTTCAGATAACATAGCCATATCTGCAAAAGATGGTGTCGAAGTCCAGATAGCAATCGGAAGAGAAAAGATAGTTGCAAAGAGTTGTTTGAAGTCTTGAGTAATGGCTGATGGGAGGGCAAAAAGCGTTCCTCCAAGAGCCAAGGTCGGTGCCCAATACATGACAGACAAGTCAAAGGAATAGGGCGGTTGCGCCAACATTTGCGGACGTTCTGGCGTTGCAAACTCCTTATCTGTGATCATCCAGTTGGTGAAGCTGAGCAAGTTATCATGTGAAATCTGCACCCCTTTTGGCTTCCCAGTCGTCCCCGAAGTAAAGATGATGTAGTAGTTATCATCCCCTTTGACCGGATGTTGCAAATCATAGGCATGTTGAGCCGCATAAGCTTCACGCACTTGCTCCAAGGACATGATTGGAGCAGCTGGGTTTTCAATTGGAAACTCATTGATGGCGATGATTAGGCTTGGCTCAGCTACTTCAACAATCGCAGACACGCGCTCCAAGGCAGAGTGGCTATCAATTGGGATATAAGCATGGCCAGATTTGGTCAAGGCCACAAAGGTTGCTAACATTTCATATTCTTGACCACCAAAGACCACAACAGGTGACTTTTCAGGAAGTCCAATTTGGTCAATATGGGCTGCTAAGCTATCTGAATCCGCCTTCAATTGGCCATAGGTATGCTCTTCTCCAAGGACATTGTAGACCGGAAAATTAGGCTGCTTTTGAGCATAATGCTCAATGGTTTCAATCATATCTACTATTGGTTTATTTGACACAATAGGGGTTCTCCTTTAAGTTAAAATTCATTATAGATAAAGCTACCTTGAACCTGACCGAGATAACTAAAAAAGTAAAGTAGGCCCAAGAAAATGATAAAATACAAGGCTGTCCGACCAAGAAAGAGATAGAGTTCATTTCTCTGTTTCATCAAGAAAAACCTTTCATTCCTGTAATTTTCAACTAAAATAAAATCTAATTTCTTACTAACTTATTTTTCTGCTATTATACCACTTTATAAACTATTTTTTCAATTGTTTTCCGTCCATTTCCACTACATTTCAACATCATTAAATTGTTCCATATGATACCTTCTAATGATAGCTTTAATGCTTTCCAGTATAGATTATATTGGGAGCTACAACAAAGTAAGCTCTATACTACCTATAGAGGACTTCCCCACTATAAATATTATAGAGCCTTATCTTATGTCTCACTTTATCGGTAGAATTCCCTTTATCTAGAGATTTTTATAATATGTAATCTTAAAATTCACTATAGATGAAATCTTGAATGTTCGAAAAATCGGTCACAAAACAATAAATCACGATGCTTAAGATAACCGTATAGAAAAATAGCGTCCATAAGATTAAACGGTGTGTGTTAGTTAGCTTGGTTTGCAAATTTGTAAAGTTCTTTTTCAACTTCCATCCATCCTTTCACCCCAACGTGCATCACGTCAAATAAAAAGTAATCTTCATACTCTTTATTTCCATAGTTTAACACCGTAGCACCGTGGTTTTTGGCAATATTTTCTATTTTTTTGTAAGTTTCTTCACGCATTTCTCGTGAAACACCTGTGTAATCATTCCATTTTCCATTTACTGGAAAAATAATGACTTCAACTTCAATTCCCAATTCCTTGGCAACTGTCAAGAAAAGTTCCATATCTGAATACTCTGGTGACTCTATGTAGCTCAAGTCTTTGTTAGAATCTTTCAATGAAGCATAGCGGTCTCTCAAGTAGGTATTGTAGTAGTTATTATCCACAGCATAATCATTGTTATCTGTTTTCTTTTTAACTTCTTCTACAAACTTCTTCGTCATCTCCTCCCAATCATAGTCTGGAGTTTTATCTCCTGATAAGGGATAATCTGATTTCTCATGATTTTCATAAAATTTTCGTTTGAGCTTAAAAGAATATATCACGTTATTTAACTCTAATAGTTTTTTATCAACAATGGTTCCTTTCCCATCTATGAAATAACTTTTGTATTTTTTGTAGATGTCATTTTGTTGCTTGTTCCCCTTGGTAATCTCAATAATGCGATTGATTAGTTTTTCTTTTGTTTCCTTACTAATCTTGTCATTATCTAGCATGTGGAAAATATGTTCTTGAGAAGCCTTGTTCAAAAAAGCATCTTGATGGGTTCCATCTTTTTCAAACCACTGAACAGACTCTATGATGGCTACTTTTCGCTTACTCATAGCCCCCTCAATCGAGCTCAAGGTTGTAGCCTGAATGATATTTTGAGAATAACTAGTCCCAATCTGCATGATATTGAAATCGTTATAGTTAAAAATTCTATTAGGATGATAATCTTCATCCTTTGTCGCAACCAACTCAGATGATCCCAATAAAACCAGTGTGTTGGGAGTAATATTACTTGTCAGAATATCTCTACTTTTATATTTTTCATACGAAGTGCTATAGCGAATACTGTTATCCTTAACTGTATAATAATCATCAATCTTCTTGACATATGTCACATTTAAAAGAGCAAGAGTCGCAATTACGAGCACAAGCGATAGTAAAAATGCTTTTAACTTAATCATCTTGTTTTGTCCAATCTCCTTGTTTTAGCAGATCTATTTATCTACTTAGAATTGCCATAATTATCTTATAAGGTTCACCTGAAAAGATAAAGAAGCCAACCATAACTAAATTCATGGTCACAAACCAACTTATTAGCTTGTACCAAGTTTTATTTTTATGTTTCTTATAAAAAGTGCTTTTCTTTTGATAAATTTCAAATCCAGACATCAAGATTCCATGGTAAAAACCATAAGCGATGTAGCTGACACTAATTCCATGCCAAAATCCCATAACCAACATATTGACCATATAGGCATAGGCTGCATTGTGTAATCTATTCTTAAACCATTTCTTTCTGATAACCTGCATCAAAACTCTTGAAAATACGAAATCTCTCAACCATGTTGACAAGGTGATGTGCCATCTAGTCCAGAAATCCTTGATATCAATACTCAAGAAAGGTTTATTGAAATTCATCGGTGTCTGAATACCCAAAACATTACTGCTTCCAACAGCCATCAAACTATACCCCGCAAAGTCAAAAAACAGATAAAGAGTATACAGGTACATATATTTGATTGAGTAGACAACTGTACCAGTATTGCTTAGAGCAAGTAGTATCTGGTAAACATAGGTTGATAAAACAACCTTGTAGAGAAGGCCTAAAACGATGCGATAAATACCATCACCTGCTAACTCTAGGTAGTCTTTTCTAGGCATGACTTTATTGATCTCTTTTAGAAATCTTCTGCTACGATCGATTGGCCCAGAACTAACTGTAGGGAAAAAGAGTAGAAACTGCAGATAATCTTTTACACTGATTTTTTCTTTGATTAAACCATCCGATATTTCTAGCATAATCTGAATGGTCTTAAAGGACATGTAGGAAATCCCAATAAAAGCCAACAAATGTAGCTGGGTTATGGCAAAGACTTTATTGACCACTAAAGGTAAAATGGATAACATAACTAGAGGTTTTAACCGTTTTGAATCCATTCTTTGTGCTATGAAAACTAGAACATATTGGTAGATGATGAAAGCCAATAGATAAACAACCATGGATTTACTCTTACCATAGATGGCTCCTGCAAATAAAATTGACAGACTTAAAATATAATAATCCTTACGCTTGCTAAAATAGTTTAAAACAAAGCCAATCAGTAAAACCACAAACAATAGAAGGAAAAACTCATTCCCCTCAAAATAATTCATACCAGGTGGACTCCTTTTCTCTTTTTCTCATCTCCTGATTTGTCATTTTAGGATTAGTCCCTATCATATTATCAAGGATAATTAACTTTATTAATTATATCATAATTTAAAAACTATATACTTCTATTATCCAATTTCCTAAAATAAAAAAATAAATGACTCTTACCACTAAATCCCAATAACGAGACAAAATTATTCACAAAATAAATAAAATCCAAGAGTAGAAAATTAACTTGACTCAGCTTTTTCCATCAAGTCTCCTAAATACTTTTGTTATCCCTTTCCTTTTCTTCTTCAAGCGGAACATAATATAAAAAATGCCAGAATAATCCTCAGAACTAGCAAACACCCCACTCCCCCTTTGGGCATTTTTATGCTAAAATAGTAGCTATGGATAAAATTATAAAAACAATATCAGAAAGTGGATCTTTTCGTGCTTATGTACTAGACAGCACTGAAACTGTCCGCACTGCTCAAGAAAAACATCAAACCCAAGCTAGCTCAACTGTGGCACTCGGACGTACCCTCATTGCTAGCCAGATTCTCGCAGCCAATGAAAAAGGAAATACCAAACTAACAGTTAAGGTGCTGGGAACTAGCTCTCTAGGGGCCATTATCACCGTCGCTGATACCAAGGGGAATGTCAAAGGCTACGTTCAAAATCCTGGTGTCGACATCAAAAAGACTGCAACTGGCGAAGTCCTAGTCGGGCCTTTTGTCGGAAATGGTCAATTCCTCGTTATCACAGACTACGGCACTGGAAATCCTTACAACTCTATGACTCCCCTCATCTCGGGAGAAATCGGTGAAGATCTAGCTTTCTACCTAACAGAAAGTCAGCAGACCCCTTCTGCAGTCGGCCTCAATGTCCTTTTGGATGAAGACGACAAGGTCAAAGTCGCTGGTGGTTTCCTCGTTCAAGTTTTGCCAGGAGCCAAGGAAGAAGAGATTGCTCACTTTGAAAAACGTATCCAAGAGATGCCAGCTATTTCGACTCTTCTAGAAAGCGATGACCATATCGAAGCCCTTCTCAAGGCTATCTACGGAGACGAACCATACAAACGTCTGTCTGAAGAAGAAATTCGTTTCCAATGTGACTGTAGCAAAGAACGTTTTATGAAGGCTCTTTCTAGTCTTCCAAGCTCAGACTTGCAGGAAATGAAGGACGAAGACCACGGGGCAGAAATCACTTGTCAATTCTGCCAAACTACTTACAACTTTGATGAAAACGACCTGGAGGAACTCATTCGTGACAAATCTTAATACACCTTTTATGATTGGCAATGTTGAGATTCCCAATCGTACCGTTTTAGCACCCATGGCGGGAGTAACCAACTCTGCCTTCCGTACCATTGCAAAAGAGCTTGGAGCTGGACTCGTTGTCATGGAAATGGTCTCTGACAAGGGAATCCAATACAACAACGAAAAAACTCTTCACATGCTTCATATCGATGAAGGCGAAAACCCAGTCTCTATCCAACTTTTTGGTAGCGATGAAGACAGCCTAGCACGCGCAGCAGAATTCATCCAAGAAAACACCAAGACCGATATCGTTGATATCAACATGGGTTGCCCAGTTAATAAAATCGTCAAAAACGAAGCTGGGGCTATGTGGCTCAAGGACCCAGATAAGATTTACTCTATCATTAACAAAGTTCAATCTGTCCTTGATATCCCCCTTACTGTCAAAATGCGCACTGGCTGGTCTGATCCATCCTTAGCCGTGGAGAATGCCCTCGCTGCTGAAGCTGCAGGCGTTTCTGCCCTTGCCATGCACGGCCGTACACGTGAGCAAATGTACACAGGTCACGCAGACCTTGAGACTCTTCATAAGGTTGCACAAGCTCTGACCAAGATTCCATTTATCGCTAACGGAGACATCCGTACGGTTCAAGAAGCTAAACAACGCATCGAGGAAGTCGGTGCCGACGCCGTTATGATTGGACGCGCAGCCATGGGAAATCCTTACCTCTTCAATCAAATCAATCATTACTTTGAAACTGGAGAAATCCTGCCTGATTTAACCTTTGAAGACAAGATGAAAATTGCCTATGAGCACTTAAAACGCTTGATTGATCTCAAGGGAGAAAAGGTTGCGGTCCGTGAATTCCGTGGCCTCGCTCCTCACTATCTCCGTGGAACATCAGGTGCAGCCAAACTCCGTGGAGCTATCTCACAGGCAAGCACACTTGCAGAAATTGAAGCTCTCTTACAGTTAGAAAAAGCATAAACGTATAAAAATTGGCAAATCTCAAATTGAGATCTGCCGTTTTTTATATATTTTCATCTTGCAAATCTAGCTGCTTCACTCTAGCAATATAGTATGCCATAATCAACAACAAATTAAAGCTGACAATCCAAATAGACCATTCATGGAAAAAATGCATAGATACAGCCAAGCTAATGGCCCCCACTACGAAACTACCTACAACAATACCATAGTTCAAGGCTTGACGACGATATTCTTGAATATCTCCTTCTCCTCTAACGATGCGATACAAAGCAGTCAACATTTTTCGGTAATTTCCAGACGTCATAAAAATGACATAGGGATGATCTTCAATCAAACTACCCGTAAATGTTAGCATCATCATTCCAGTTCCAAAAGCAATAAAAGGAACTTCTAATAGAGGAAAGCGGGAAAAGAAGGGCAGAACAAGGGTCCCGATAAATAAGGGAAGTAGCATCTTAACACGCCAATAAGCTGTTTTGCGATATTCTTTCATGTGTAAGGCAAAAAGAAATCCTAGGGAAAAGAATATAATCGAGCAGAATCGCAACATGGTATTGATGACATGTGAGTCGTGCCAATCTGATATCAGTAGGAGAATGTTCCCTGTCTGTGTCGCCACCAAACTGTGATACTGAATGTGACAGAATACATCCAAAGAACCACCGATAAAGCCAAGAAACACTCCCATGAGTCGTGTGTTTTGAGGTAAAATTAATTGATCCGTCATTGATTCATCACTCGTTTCCCTTTAATGCATTCATTATACCACTTCTCTCGGAGAAACTAAGTGAAAAATGGTCAGTTCAGGTAGACATGATTACATATACTCCTAAGTTAGTCTCATCTCTGGAGTTCATTTATGATGTCTTATCAACTTCAAATGCTGTAGGTACTCGTCAACTGAACTATTTTTAAACAAATTATTTCTGTACTGAAGTCTATGGCTTAATCAAAGTAACACTTGAAACAGTACCATCTGCACCCGTTGTAATTTGGATGACTTTTCCACCACCTACTTCAGCATTGTATTTCCCATCATCAAGGGTATAAGAATAGCTTTGGATAGAGTAGTTTTCTTTCTTACCATCAGCAGATTCTACTGTAAATTGACCAGCTGATGAAACAGTGATCGTTTCACCATTCGCACCCTTCCAATTTCCAGCCGCAGCCGAAAAATCTTTGTCTACCATAGTCAAGACACCTTTATAACGTTTGTTGTGCTCTGCTTGCTTGTCTTGGAGTTTGCGATCAGTTGCTGGATCATAAGCTGACTGATTCGATTTTGCTTGTGTTCCTTGTTGATTGGATGGGGCTTGAGAAGGGGTTTGCTTAGCAGAAGGTTCTTGATTTTGTTTTGTTTCTGGTGCTGGTGTTGCTTGCGATTGGTTAGTAGTAGTCGTTGACTGATCAGAAGATGATGATTTAGCTTTTTCTGTTGAAGCTGAACTTGAGGACTTCTGAGTCTTGTTCTCTTTACTTGAAGAACTTGCCTTAGAACTAGAAGATGCTTGTGTTGTCTTGCTAGAACTATCACTTGCAGTATTCTCTTTCTTATTGCCACAAGCCCCCAATAGTAATGTTGAAGCGAGTACAGTTGCAGCCATTAATTTGATATAAGTTTTATTTTTCATTTTATGCTCCTTTTGTAACATTTTCGAAATGTTAAGAAATATTTTTGTAACATTATTGTAATATTTGTTTTTGAATCCGTCAACTATTTATCTAAAATTTTTTAGAATTATTTTTTAGTACATTTGTTTCCTTATCCCTCCTATATCTTTTATTCGTAAAGAATTAAAAAAACAGGAAAATTTTTCCTATGAGAATACTATATTTTACATGTGTAATCGCTTGCATTTTTTTCTTGAAGTGCTATAATAAAATTGAAATAGGATATTGGAGGTGTAGGTTTATGTCAAAGAAATATTACAAATATCTTCCTTGGTTGATTATTGGTGCTTTCTCTTCTTATGGGATTGCTACTCATTACGCTCAAACAACATTTGATTTGTTCTATTTAACTGCCATTTTCATGATTGTCTATGTGTCTCTAATGTATTTACACGAACACTATTTAAAATATAAATACAAGGATTTATTCATTCGAATCATGAGCAATTCAAAGAAAGATAAACATCCTTAGTAGTCAAAAAGAGAGAGGGGGACAGAAATCGGTAATTCGTTAGAATTCGATTTCGTCGTCTCACCTCCGCACAGTTGAGTAGGGCTGTAAAAGCTGATGAAATCAGCGTAGTAGAGTCCACTCAACCACTGCGTCTTGCTCGACAATCCAAAGACAATTGAGAGGCTAGGACTTTTG
>NZ_JUOS01000040.1 GCF_001075875.1 Streptococcus oralis | reverse complement strand
CAACATCGATGTCTTGAAAGTAGAAGTTCCAGTTAACGTGAAATACGTTGAAGGCTTTGGTGATGGAGAAATCGTTCATACACGTGAAGAAGCAGCTGCTTTCTTCAAAGCTCAAGACGAAGCTACTAACCTTCCATACATCTACTTGAGTGCTGGCGTATCAGCTAAGCTCTTCCAAGAAACTCTTGTATTTGCTCACGAATCAGGTGCAAACTTCAATGGTGTTCTTTGTGGACGTGCTACATGGGCTGGATCAGTTGAAGCTTACATCAAAGACGGTGAAGCAGCCGCTCGCGAATGGCTCCGTACAACTGGTTTTGAGAACATCGATGAACTCAATAAAGTACTTCAAACAACAGCTACTTCATGGACTGAACGTGTGTAAACTTCCCCCTTTATGTCCTAAAACCTAGTAAAAAAACTTTAAAACATTTTAAAAAAAGTTGTATGTAAAGGTTTACAAAAAATCATTCTTGTGATATACTAAAATCACAAGTTAATACAAAGTGAGTGTTACTAAGTAATATTAGGCATGATCACAGATGGCTCAGATGTATGTTTTCTGAGTTCATTTGTGGTCATTTTTTATGCTCACAAAACTTAAATAATAGGGCAAGGAGGTTGCCATGTATCGGATATTAAATCCAATGAATAACAATGTTTCTCTCGTGCGGAATAGCAAGGGAGAGGAGTTGATCGTAATTGGTAAGGGTATTTCGTTCGGTAAGAAGAAGGGAGATTTGATTTCTGAGAATCAGGTTGAAAAAGTTTTCCGAATGAAAACGGAAGAGTCGCGAGAAAATTTTATGGCTCTTCTCAAGGATGTACCGCTTGATTTTATTACGGTTACTTATGAGATTATTGATAATCTTTCTAAAAAATATCAATATCCTGTCCAAGAGTATCTATACGTCACTCTGACAGACCATATCTATTGTTCTTATCAGGCTATTAGTCAAGGACGCTATAAGGATAGTAACTTGCCTGACATTTCTGCCAAGTATCCTATCGCTTTTCAAATTGCACAAGAAGCCTTTGAAATTTATCGTCAAAAACTGACAGAAAATTTCCCTGAAGACGAAATCATTCGTATCGCTTATCATTTCATCAACGCCGAAGGTGAGAATGAAGTCGAAGTTGTTGAGTCGATTGATAAGAGAAAGGAAATTTTAAAGAGGGTTGAAAGCGTTTTGAAGAGTTATAAAATCCAGCGAACACCTGAAAATAATAATTTCTACGATCGCTTTATGATTCATCTCAATTATTTCTTGGATTATCTGGATCGTAGTCGCGATGATAATCAATCCTTGCTCGATATGGAAGAACATATAAAGAATACCTATCCAGAAGCATTCGAGATTGGTAGCAAAATTTATGAAGTCATTGCACAGGAAACTGGTCTTGACCTCTACAAGAGTGAACGAGTTTATCTTGTTCTACACATTCAACGTTTATTGTCATAACATCTATTAAAAAATATAAGGAGTATTCTATCATGAATAGAGAAGAAGTAACATTGTTAGGTTTTGAAATCGTAGCCTATGCTGGCGATGCTCGTTCAAAATTATTGGAAGCTTTGAAGGCTGCTGAAGCTGGTGATTTTGCGAAAGCGGATAGCTTAGTTGAGGAAGCTGGTAGCTGTATCGCTGAAGCACACCACGCGCAAACGAGTCTTTTAACCAAGGAAGCTGCAGGTGATGATTTGGCTTATAGCGTGACCATGATGCATGGCCAAGATCACTTGATGACAACTATCTTGCTAAAAGATTTGATGCACCACTTAATTGAACTTTATAAAAGAGGAGCTAAATAATGAATAAGTTAATTGCCTATATCGAGAAAGGGAAGCCTTTCTTTGAAAAACTATCTCGAAATATCTATCTTCGTGCTATTCGGGATGGATTTATCGCAGGAATGCCAGTCATTCTCTTCTCAAGTATTTTTATCTTGATTGCTTTTGTTCCAAACTCTTGGGGCTTTAAATGGTCTGATGAAGTAGTAGCACTTTTGATGAAACCTTACAGCTACTCTATGGGGATTCTAGCAGTCTTGGTAGCTGGAACCACTGCTAAATCTTTAACAGACTCAGTTAACCGTAGTATGGAGAAAACCAATCAAATCAACTATATGTCAACGCTCTTAGCAGCTATTGTTGGTTTGCTGATGTTAGCAGCTGATCCAATCGAGGGTGGCTTTGCAACTGGTTTTCTTGGAACAAAAGGTTTGCTTTCTGCCTTTCTTGCAGCATTTGTAACTGTAGCTATCTATAAGGTTTGTGTCAAGAACAACGTTACTATTCGCATGCCTGACGAAGTTCCACCAAATATCTCACAAGTCTTTAAAGATGTTATTCCATTTACTCTTTCAGTAGTTTCGCTTTATGCTCTTGACTTGCTCGCTCGTCAGTTTGTCGGTGCAAGTGTAGCAGAATCAATCGGTAAATTCTTTGCACCATTATTCTCTGCAGCTGATGGCTATCTTGGTATTACCATTATCTTTGGTGCTTTTGCCTTCTTCTGGTTTGTCGGTATTCACGGCCCATCTATCGTTGAACCTGCCATTGCAGCGATTACTTATGCAAATGCCGAAGTCAACTTGAACCTTCTTCAACAAGGTATGCACGCTGATAAGATCCTTACATCTGGTACACAAATGTTTATCGTCACTATGGGTGGTACAGGAGCAACTCTTGTAGTTCCATTCATGTTTATGTGGTTGTGTAAGTCTAAGCGTAATCGTGCCATCGGACGTGCTTCAGTAGTTCCTACCTTCTTCGGTGTAAATGAACCAATCTTGTTTGGTGCACCACTTGTTTTGAACCCAATCTTCTTTATTCCATTTATCTTCGCACCTATTGCAAACGTATGGATCTTTAAGTTCTTTATCGAAACTCTCGGCATGAACTCATTTACTGCCAACCTTCCATGGACTACGCCTGGGCCTCTAGGTATTGTTCTTGGTACAAACTTCCAGTTCTTATCATTCGCTCTTGCAGCATTGTTAATCGTAGTGGATATTGCAATCTACTATCCATTCCTTAAAGTTTATGACGAACAAATTCTTGAAGAAGAACGTTCTGGTAAAGCCAACGATGAATTAAAAGAAAAAGTAGCCGCAAACTTCAATACTGCTAAAGCTGATGCTATCCTTGAAAAAGCTGGAGTAGAATCAGCACAAAATACAATTACAGAAGAAACCAACGTACTCGTTCTTTGTGCGGGTGGAGGAACAAGTGGTCTTCTTGCCAACGCCTTGAACAAAGCAGCAGCTGAGTACAAGGTGCCAGTTAAAGCTGCAGCTGGTGGCTATGGTGCTCACCGTGAAATGTTGCCAGAGTTTGATTTGGTTATCTTAGCACCACAAGTTGCTTCAAACTTTGAGGATATGAAAGCTGAAACTGATAAATTAGGTATCAAACTGGCTAAGACAGAAGGTGCACAGTACATTAAATTGACTCGTGATGGTAAAGGTGCCCTTGCATTTGTTCAGGCTCAATTCGATTGATGATAGGGACTGTAAAACAGTCTCCTATCATCACGGAAATCGCTATGGCGAATTTCCTAATCGCCTTGTTAATTCGTCGGTAAAAAAATATCGTTTTTACCTCCTCATGTCACAATTCGACTGACCTTGAGGACTGTAAAAGAGTCTCCGGATTATATATTTGTTTTCCCCCTTTATGTCACTATTTGGTGACTTTGTACAAGAAGTGAGACGGAGATGGATAGCTCACTAGCTCCTCTCCGCTCACTTTTCATTTTATCCAATCAAGAAATAGGTGAAAAAATGACAAAAACACTTCCTAAAGATTTTATTTTCGGTGGCGCAACAGCTGCTTATCAAGCAGAAGGAGCTACTCATACAGATGGTAAAGGTCCTGTTGCCTGGGACAAATACCTAGCAGATAACTATTGGTACACAGCTGAACCAGCGAGTGATTTCTACCATAAATATCCAGTAGACTTAAAGTTGGCTGAGGAATATGGGGTAAACGGTATCCGTATTTCTATTGCTTGGTCACGTATTTTTCCAACTGGTTATGGTGAAGTCAATCCAAAAGGGGTAGAATTCTATCATAAGTTATTTGCAGAATGTCACAAACGTCACGTTGAACCTTTTGTAACTCTTCACCATTTTGATACTCCTGAAGCTCTTCACTCAAACGGAGACTTCTTGAATCGTGAAAATATCGAACACTTTGTAGATTATGCGGCCTTCTGTTTTGAAGAATTCCCAGAAGTCAACTACTGGACAACATTCAATGAAATTGGTCCAATCGGTGACGGTCAATACTTGGTCGGAAAGTTTCCTCCAGGTATTCAGTATGACCTTGCCAAAGTATTCCAATCTCACCACAATATGATGGTGTCTCATGCTCGTGCTGTGAAATTGTACAAAGACAAAGGCTACAAAGGTGAAATCGGGGTTGTTCACGCCCTTCCAACTAAGTATCCATTGGATCCTAAAAATCCTGCAGACGTTCGTGCTGCTGAGTTAGAAGATATCATTCACAACAAATTTATCTTGGATGCTACATACCTTGGACACTATTCAGATGCAACAATGGAAGGTGTAAATCACATCTTATCAGTAAATGGTGGTAGCTTGGATCTTCGTGACGAAGACTTTGCAGCACTTGAAGCAGCTAAAGATTTGAATGACTTCCTCGGAATTAACTACTATATGAGCGATTGGATGGAAGCCTTTGATGGTGAAACTGAGATCATCCACAACGGTAAAGGTGAAAAAGGAAGCTCTAAATACCAGATCAAGGGTGTTGGTCGTCGTGTAGCTCCTGACTATGTACCTCGTACTGACTGGGACTGGATCATCTACCCTCAAGGTTTGTATGATCAAATCATGCGTGTTAAGAAAGATTATCCAAACTACAAGAAGATCTACATCACTGAAAACGGACTTGGATACAAAGATGAATTTGTGGACAACACTGTTTACGATGATGGACGTATTGATTATGTGAAACAACACTTGGAAGTTATTTCAGATGCCATTACTGATGGCGCAGTAGTCAAAGGCTACTTCATCTGGTCATTGATGGACGTCTTCTCATGGTCTAATGGTTATGAAAAACGTTATGGACTCTTCTATGTTGATTTCGATACACAAGAACGTTATCCTAAGAAATCTGCACATTGGTACAAGAAATTAGCAGAAACCCAAGTGATTGAATAGTACAACTAGTTATTAGGTATAGAATTTAAGCGAGGAAAGTTTATGCTCAAAGATTTTATCAAATCAATCTATGAAAAAGTTTATATTATTAACTTTGATCATTGCTCTCATGTACCATCCTTGACCAAGGAGCAACTTGCAAGTCTTGGAAAATGGTATGTCTCGACGGGTAAGGAGTGGATTTGTCATTCAGACTATGAATTTGAAGAATTTCAAAAGCTATTTTTAAATTTTGTCAACGCAGAAGATAAGG
>NZ_JUOS01000039.1 GCF_001075875.1 Streptococcus oralis | reverse complement strand
AGCGTAGTAGAGCCCACTCAACCACTGCGTCTTGCTCGACAATCCAAAGACAATTGAGAGACTAGGACTTTTGTCCCAGCTTTTTTCTAGAAATTGAATGTAATACTCAATGAAAATCAAAGAGCAAACTAGGAAGAGAGCCGCAGGTTGCTCAAAACACCGTTTTGAGGTTGCAGATGGAAGCTGACGTGGTTTGAAGAGATTTTCGAAGAGTACAAGGAGAAAATATGAATAAAAAAACAAGGCAGGCTCTAATTGGCCTCTTGCTCTTTTTGCTCTTGTCAGCAGGAAGCTACTATATTAAACAAATGCAGTCTTCCAACACTGCACCACAAACACGAGTAAAACAAAAATCACAGTCGTCTGATACTCCAAGTCAAGAACTGGCTGAAAGTGTACTGACCGATTCAGTTAAAAAACAAATTAAGGGCACTCTAGAGTGGAATAGCGCAGGAGCCTTTATCGTCAATAACAATAAAACCAATCTAGACGCCAAGGTTTCAAGTAAACCCTATGCGGATAATAAAACAAAGACTGTAGGAGGAGAGACAGTTCCCACAGTAGCGAATGCAATCATGTCAAAAGCGACCAGACAGTACAAGGACCGTGAAGAAACTGGCAATGGTTCAACATCTTGGACGCCTGCGGGTTGGCATCAGGTTAAGAATCTAAAGGGAAGTTACAACCATGCGGTCGATAGAGGGCATTTGTTGGGCTATGCCTTAATCGGTGGTTTAGATGGCTTTGATGCTTCTACTAGCAATCCTAAAAACATTGCCGTACAGACAGCTTGGGCCAACCAAGCGCGTGCAGAAGATTCGACAGGTCAAAACTACTATGAGAGCTTGGTTCGAAAAGCCCTAGATCAGAATAAACGAGTGCGTTACCGTGTGACGTTGCTCTATGCGACTGAGGAAGACTTGGTGCCGTCCGCATCGCAGATTGAAGCCAAGTCCTCTGATGGGGAGTTGGAGTTTAATGTCGTTATTCCAAATGTCCAAAAGGGAATTCAGTTAGATTACCGAACTGGTGAGGTCACAGTCACAAAAAATAGCTAATTGATCAAGAGGTTGAGGAAAAATCCCAACCTCGTTTTTTATTAGTCATGAACTGTAGAAACGATTGCTTGTTTTTTGCACTTCTGATTTTAAAGAGCTTTTTTAAAGATTCACAAGGCTTGAACTAGGGCGTCGAGACTTGGATTGCGGCTCTCTATTCAGCGCCCCTTTATCATAGAAATTGAAAATTAATGTGTAAAAATTGGAAAATATGGTATAATGGTTTCAATTATACTTTTTAGGAGAAGGAAAATGGAAGACCCGAGCAGTCAGGATTTG
>NZ_JUOS01000038.1 GCF_001075875.1 Streptococcus oralis | reverse complement strand
TCCATATCGTAAACGTAGTATTAGAGACCAGATTTTAAAATACTCTAAGCGTGCTGGTGTTAAATACATTCAACCAAAAGGTTTGAGACATTCCCACGCATCATTGCTTATTAATGAATATAATGTAAATGCCCTATATATTCAAAGACGATTAGGTCATTCTGATGTCAAAACAACACTTAGCATTTATAGTCATTTATACCCAAACGCAGATACCGAATTAACTGATAAACTCAATCTCATATCAAATGATTTTATTGATTAAATCTACTTAGCTACCAAAAGAGCTACCAAAAAATAAATAAGTATCTAAAAAGCCTTATTTTAAAGGGCTTTTTTTAAGATTTTCCCACTAT
>NZ_JUOS01000037.1 GCF_001075875.1 Streptococcus oralis | reverse complement strand
GTGCTTTGAGCAACCTGCGGCTAGCTTCCTAGTTTGCTCTTTGATTTTCATTGAGTATTAATCTATTCTCTGTAGCACTTATAGATTATCATTCCTTATTATAAAATATACATCTTTTTTAAACGACTCTCAGTTCCATCTCCTCAACTGTCAATTTTTAATCCTGAAATGAATTTTTGAGAGAAACCAAAAAGCTAGAACCGTTTTTAGTTCTAGCTTTCTTTTTAATATTTTCTAAAGCGTTGATAACGCTCTTCCAAAAGTTTCTCCAACGGTAATTGTTTTAATTGTTCAATTTCTGTTTGAAGTTCATTTTTCACACGAGCTAGCAGCTCTTTGGCAGAGAGGCCTCTCTCTGAAATAACCTTATCTACGACTTCCATCTCCAAAAGTTCATGTGAAGTGATTTTCATCAACTCAGCTGCTTCCATGGCACGCGTGCCATCTTTCCACAAAATAGAAGCAAAGCCTTCAGGACTGAGAACTGCATAGATAGAGTTTTCTAGCATCCAAACACGGTCAGCCACTGCTAGAGCTAGAGCTCCACCAGAGCCACCTTCTCCGATAATAATGGCGATAATGGGTACTTTGAGGTCGCTCATCTCCATGAGGTTACGAGCAATGGCTTCACCTTGACCACGTTCTTCTGCTCCGACACCAGGATAGGCACCAGCCGTGTTGATAAAGGTTACAACAGGACGACCAAACTTTTCTGCTTGTTTCATCAAACGAAGGGCTTTTCGATAACCTTCAGGATGAGGTTGACCAAAGTTACGGTTAAGATTATCTTGTAAACTTTTACCTTTTTGGATTCCAACAACAGTCACTGCTTGATCTCCCAACCAGCCGATACCACCAATAATAGCACCATCATCACGGAAGGAGCGATCCCCATGCAACTCGATAAATTCATCAAAAATTCCTGTTGCGAAATCCAAGGCTGTTAGGCGAGTTTGTTCACGAGCTTCTCTAACGATTTTCGCAATATTCATCAACTCTCCCTCCTGTGTAGTCTTACTAATCGAGCAATCGTATCTGGCAATTCTCGCCGTTTAATAATTGCATCCACAAAACCATGTTCCAGTAAAAACTCTGCTTTCTGGAAGTCTTCTGGTAGGTCTTCTCTTACTGTATTTTCAATCACACGGCGTCCAGCAAAACCTACCAAACTTTGAGGTTCCGCCAAGATGATATCCCCTTCCATTGCAAAGGAAGCTGTTACTCCTCCAGTCGTCGGGTCAGTAAGGATTGTCAGATAAAAGAGACCTGCATTGGAATGACGTTTGACTGCGGCAGAGATTTTGGCCATCTGCATCAAGCTCATGATTCCTTCCTGCATTCGTGCTCCACCAGAAGCTGTAAACAATACGACAGGTAATTTTTCAGCGGTCGCATATTCGAACAAGCGAGTGATTTTCTCACCAACAACTGTCCCCATCGATGCCATGATAAAGTTGGAATCCATGATGCCAAGGGCAACCTTCTCTCCCTTAATCAAAGCTGTTCCTGTTACAACAGCCTCATCAAGACCTGTCTTTTCACGCATCAAAGTCAATTTTTTACGATAGCCTGGAAAATTCAAAGGATCCTGAGTCTCAATCCCTTTAAACATTTCCAAAAACGTCCCCATATCAATGGTTAAAGCTAAACGCTCTTGAGCTGAAATACGGAAGGTATAGCCACAGTGAGGGCATATCCGCTCACTCCCCAAGTCCTTTTGGTAAATTGTATATTTGCAACCTGGACATTGGGAGAAGAGCTCATCTGGAACCTCTGGCTTGATCTGAGGTTGATTTACAGTCGAACGATTGGGATTGATTCGAATATATTTATCTTTTTTACTAAATAGAGCCATACATCCCCCTTTTCAGTCTTATACTATTTTTATACTCAATGAAAATCAAAGAGCAAACTAGGAAGCTAGCCGCAGGTTGCTCAAAGCACAGCTTTGAGGTTGTAGATAAGACTGACGAAGTCAGTCACATATATAATCCAAAGCGAAGCTGACGCGGTTTGAAGAGATTTTCGAAGAGTATTACATTATTCTTTTTCTTGATAGTGTGGTAAGAAAGTTTCCATCAAGAATGAGGTGTCATAGTCTCCTGCTATCACTCGACGATCTGAAATCAGATCCAGTTGGAAATCAGCATTAGTGACCACCCCTTCAATTTCGAGTTCATAAAGAGCTCGTTGCATTTTCATGAGTGCATCAAAACGATTTTCACCATGAACAATAATTTTAGCAATCATACTGTCATAGTATGGCGGAATGGTATAACCTGGATAAACTGCTGAATCCACACGCAAGCCCACACCACCACTTGGTAGATAAAGATTGGTAATCTTACCTGGACTTGGTGCAAAATTAAAGGCTGGATTTTCTGCGTTGATACGGCACTCAATGGCATGTCCTTTGAGAACAATATCTTCTTGTTTC
The DNA here is from genome assembly GCF_001075875.1 of Streptococcus oralis. GTDB lineage: Bacteria > Bacillota > Bacilli > Lactobacillales > Streptococcaceae > Streptococcus > Streptococcus oralis_I. The sequence continues at coordinate 12,687 of NZ_JUOS01000037.1, read as the reverse complement.
AAAGTCAATGGTTGACCCGCTGCGATACGGATTTGTTCCTTAACGATATCTACACCTGAAACAAATTCGGTTACCGGGTGTTCTACTTGGACACGCGTATTCATTTCCATAAAGTAGAATTTACCAGTCGCTTCATCTAGCAGGAATTCAATGGTACCAGCATTCTCGTAACCAACAGACTCCGCTGCACGAACTGCCGCAGCACCAATTTCATTACGAAGGGTTTTTCCAATAGCAATCGAAGGACTTTCTTCTAAAACCTTTTGGTTATTCCGTTGAAGCGAACAGTCACGCTCACCTAGGTGAATAACATGTCCCATTTGGTCAGCAAGAATCTGTACTTCAATATGGCGAGCAGGATAAATCACACGCTCAAGGTACATCGCTCCATTACCAAAGTTGGCTTTGGCTTCACTAGAGGCTGTTTCAAAGGCTGACACGAGATCTTCTGCTCTTTCAACCTTACGAATTCCTTTACCACCACCTCCAGCTGAAGCTTTCAGCATAACTGGATAACCAATTTTTTCAGCAATAGCGAGGGCCTCTTCTGCAGTATGGACTTCGCCATCTGATCCTGGAATGACAGGTACATTGGCCTTAATCATTTGAGCACGGGCATTAATTTTATCTCCCATGACATCCATGACACCAGCTGATGGTCCGATAAATTTGATACCGACTTCTTCACACATGGTTGCAAATTTGGAATTTTCACTTAAGAAACCAAATCCAGGGTGAATGGCTTCAGCTTCAGTCAAGACCGCAGCTGAAAGGATGGCATTGATGTTCAGATAAGATTCTGTAGCCTTCCCAGGGCCGATACAGATAGCCTCATCAGCCAAAAGCGTGTGGAGAGCTTCCTTGTCAGCAGTCGAATAGACAGCGACTGTTACAATTCCTAATTCTCGTGCCGCACGAATAATACGAACAGCAATTTCACCACGATTGGCAATTAAAATCTTACGAAACATGGAAAACCTCCCTAGTTTCCAATAGCAAAGGTTAAAGTACCGCTTGCTGCAAGCTTACCATCTACTTCTGCCTTCGCTTCTACTACGGCGATTGTGCCACGACGTTTGACAAAAGTTGCTGTCATGACAAGCTGATCACCAGGAACAACTTGTTTTTTAAATTTAACTTTGTCCATACCAGCGTAGAAGACCAGCTTCCCTTTGTTTTCAGGTTTTGATAATTCCAAAACACCTGCTGTTTGTGCCAAAGCTTCCATGATCAAGACACCTGGCATCACAGGGTAAGCTGGAAAGTGTCCATTGAAGAAAGGTTCGTTAATCGTCACATTTTTAATAGCAACGATTGAATCTTCACTAACTTCCAAAACACGATCCACTAAGAGCATAGGATAGCGGTGAGGCAAAGCTTCTTTAATTCCTTGAATATCAATCATTTGATACGTACCAAGCCTTTCCCGAACTCAACCATTTCTTCATTTTCAACTAAAATTTCTGTTACAACACCATCTTTAGGTGCTGGAATTTCGTTCATGACCTTCATGGCCTCGATGATGACCAAGGTTTGACCTTTTTTAACAGTTTCACCGACTGAAACAAAATTAGGTTTGTCTGGTCCAGCAGCCAAGTATGCAACTCCGACAAGTGGACTCTCTACTAGATCTCCTTCAGCTACAGATTCAGTAGCGCTTGTTTCTGAAACTACTTCTACAGCTGGTGTTGAAGTTGGAGCTTGTGGTGCAACTGTAGGTGCAGTTGCTGGAACCACAGGCTGAGGTGCTGGACTTGCTTCTGCAACAAGTTTTGCTTCATTCTTGCTGAAGAGCAACTCATCCGTTCCATTTTTATAAGAAAATTCTCTCAAGCTCGACTGGTCAAACTGCGCCATCAAGTGTTTGATTTCATTTAAATTCATCTTTACTTATTCTCCCAACGTTTGAAAGCAAGAACTGCATTATGCCCACCAAATCCAAAAGTATTTGAGATAGCATAAGGAATTTCACGTTCCAAGCCTTGTCCATAAATAACATTTGCTTCAATGTAGTCTGATAATTCTGTTGTTCCAGCTGTCATTGGAACATAGTTGTTACGGATTGCTTCAATTGTTGCAATTGCTTCAACTGCACCCGCTGCACCGAGCAAGTGTCCTGTAAATGACTTAGTTGAAGATACAGGTACTTCCTTACCAAGAACAGTTACAATCGCTCCACTTTCTCCCTTTTCATTAGCAGGAGTTGATGTACCGTGAGCATTGACATAAGCTACTTGGTCTGGTGTAATCTCAGCTTCCTCCAAGGCAAGTTTGATAGCTTTAATAGCACCTTGTCCTTCTGGATGTGGTGAAGTCATATGATAGGCATCACAAGTGTTACCGTAACCAACAACTTCAGCTAGGATAGTTGCACCACGTTTTTCAGCATGCTCTAAACTTTCAAGAACCAACATACCTGATCCTTCACCCATGACAAATCCATTACGATCCTTATCAAATGGAATAGAAGCACGAGTTGGGTCCTCTGTTGTTGAAAGAGCTGTTAAGGCTTGGAAACCTGCAATCGCAAATGGAGTAATAGATGATTCTGAACCACCAACCAGCATGATATCTTGGAAACCAAATTTGATAGAACGGAAGGCATCTCCGATAGCATCATTTGATGAAGCACAAGCTGTATTGATAGATTTACAGATACCATTTGCCCCAAAGCGCATAGCAACATTTCCTGCAGCCATATTTGGCAAGGCTTTTGGAAGTGTCAATGGTTTTACACGTTTTGGCCCCTTATCATGAAGTCGAAGCACTTGATCTTCGATTTCTTTAATCCCACCGATACCTGATGCAACGATGACACCAAAGCGGTCTCTATCAAGAGTCTCTACATCAAGATTAGCATTGTTCACTGCTTCTTGAGCTGCATACAAGGCATACAAAGAATAGTCATCAAAACGATTGGTATCTTTTTTTACAAAGTATTTATCAAACGGAAAATCCTGGATTTCTGCCGCATTATGAACGTCAAAAGCACTGTGATCAAATTTGGTGATTTCACCAATTCCAATCTTTCCATTTTTAAGACTGTTCCAAAATTCTTCTGGTGTGTTCCCAATTGGAGATGTTAATCCATAACCTGTTACTACTACTCGATTTAGTTTCATTTTCATACCTCTATTTTAACTCTTATTGCATGGTTAGTCCACCATCAATTGCAATGACCTGTCCCGTTAGATAATCCTGACTTGCAAGAAAGGCTGTGACCTCTGCGACCTGCTCTGCTTGGCCAAATTGTTTCATCGGAATTTGTGCTAACATGGCATCTTTGACCTTATCAGATAGAACGGCAGTCATATCTGATTCGATCATTCCTGGAGCAATGGCATTGACACGCACATTGCGATTAGCAACCTCACGTGCTACTGATTTAGTAAATCCAATCAAACCAGCTTTGGATGCGGCGTAGTTGGCTTGACCGATATTTCCCATCAGACCGACAACACTAGACATATTGATGATAGCACCTTCGCGTGCTCTTATCATCGGTTTTAAGACTGATTGTGTCATATTGAAAGCCCCTGTCAAATTGACTTTCAAGACCTTCTCAAAATCTTCTTCTGTCATCTTGAGCATGAGAGTATCTTGAGTAATCCCAGCATTATTAACGAGGACATCAACTGAACCCAGCTCTTCAATGGCTTGGTCTACCATACGTTTTGCGTCCGCAAAATCAGAAACGTCACCAGAAATAGCAAGGACCTTCACCCCGTATGGTTTAAATTCGGCAAGAAGCTCCTCGGAGATTTCACCACGACTATTCAAGACAATATTGGCTCCCAAGCTGGCAAATTTATGAGCAATGGCAAGACCAATTCCTCGACTTGAGCCTGTAATAAAGACATTTTTCTGTTCTAGTTTCATTTTTCTCCTTTCAGAACTTCTACCAGTTTGGTCTAATTTTCTAAGAGTGCTAGTAAACTTGCTTGATCTTCCACATTAGCAAGTTGAGCTGTTTTATCAATTTTTTTGACGAATCCTGACAAGACTTTACCAGGTCCAATCTCGATAAAACGAGTGACACCCGCTTCTTGCATGACTGCAATACTTTCATAAAAACGGACAGGCTCCTTGACTTGACGAGTCAAAAGTTCTGCAATACGTTCTTTTTCCATGACCTTCGCTTCTGTATTACCAACAAGTGGACAAGAAAAGTCAGAAAATTCAACTTCTGTCAGGGCTTGAGCTAATTTTTGACTAGCAGATTCCAATAAAGCTGTATGGAAAGGCCCAGAAACATTGAGCGGAATCAAACGTTTTGCTCCTGCTTCTTGCAAAAGTTCAACTGCACGATCTACTGCAGCTACCTCCCCACCAATAACAATCTGGCTTGGAGTATTGTAGTTAGCTGGAGTTACAACACCGAGTTGAGAAGCTTCTTGACAAGCTTTTTCAATCACTTCAACTGGTGTATTTAGCACAGCTACCATTTTCCCTGATCCTGCTGGTGCTGCTTCTTCCATATAAGACCCACGTTTAGCAACTAGAGCTACTGCATCTTCAAAATCCAAGGCACCACTAGCTACAAGGGCAGAATATTCTCCAAGAGACAAACCTGCCACCATATCAGGCTGGTAACCTTTCTCCTTTAATAGTCTGTATATAGCAACTGATGTAGCTAAAATAGCTGGCTGCGTGTAACGAGTCTGATGTAGCTTTGTTTCATCATTATCAATCAAGTCACGGAGGTCATAGCCTAATACTTGGCTAGCTTGGTCAATTGTTTCCTTGACGATAGCATATTGGTCGTATAGTTCACGTCCCATTCCAAGGTACTGGGCTCCTTGACCTGCAAATAGAAAGGCTGTTTTAGTCATTTCTTGTAACTCCTGCCCAACGAGCAGCTTCTGCTTGAATCTTTTCAGCTGCACCGTAGTAAATATCTTTTAAGATTTCTTCAACAGTTTCTTCTTTAGATACCAAACCTGCAATCTGGCCGGCCATCACTGAACCGCCATCCACATCCCCATGGACAACTGCTTTAGCTAAGGCTCCTGCGCCCATCTGCTCAAAAATTTCTAAATCTGGATTTTCTTGTTTAAAGGCATCTTTTTCAGCTTGCTCGAAATCACGAGTCAATTTGTTTTTAATGGCACGAACTGCGTGTCCAAAATGTTGTGCCGAAATCGTTGTATCAATATCACGAGCTTTTAAAATTTTAGCTTTATAGTTTGGATGGGCATTTGATTCTTTAGCAACTACAAAACGAGTTCCTACTTGCACAGCCTCTGCACCAAGCATAAAGCCAGCAGCAGCTCCTTCACCGTCTGCAATACCTCCAGCAGCGATAACAGGAATAGAAACAGCAGCTGCAACTTGACGAACCAAGGTCATAGTTGTTAGTTTACCGATGTGTCCACCTGCTTCCATACCTTCTGCAATAACAGCGTCTGCACCGATTTTTTCCATGCGTTTCGCCAAAGCAACACTAGGAACTACAGGAATAACGGTGATTCCCGCTTCATGGAATCGCTCCATGTATTTACTTGGGTTTCCTGCGCCAGTTGTGACTACTTTAACCCCTTCTTCAATGACGAGGTCAACAATATCTTCAACAAATGGGGACAAGAGCATAATGTTGACACCAAAAGGCTTGTCTGTTAAAGATTTAATCTTATCGATATTGGCCTTAACCACTTCTTTAGGTGCGTTTCCTCCACCGATGATACCTAGACCACCTGCTTTTGAAACAGCTCCAGCAAGGTCACCATCTGCAACCCAGGCCATTCCACCTTGGAAGATAGGATATTTAATATTTAATAGTTCAGTGATACGTGTTTTCATAGTGCCTCCATATGTCTTGCTTACGTAATAGTTCGACTACATTATAATTTGACAGTCAAACTATTACCTAAACAAGAGGGAGCGGGTCCCCCCTACTCCTTCTTCATTTATTTTAATTATTTTGTTTGCTCTTCAACGTAAGCAACCAAGTCACCAACTGTTTTCAAGTTGTCTTCAGCTTCGATTTGGATATCAAAAGCATCTTCAATTTCTGAGATCACTTGGAACAAGTCCAATGAATCTGCATCCAAATCATCAAAAGTAGATTCAAGTGTTACTTCTGATGCATCTTTTCCAAGTTCTTCAACGATAATTTCTTGTACTTTTTCAAATACTGCCATGATAGACTCCTTTAAAATAAATAGTTTTTATAACAATGTGTTCACCACATGATTACCTAAATTGTAACAATAAGCGTGCCCCATGTCAAACCTCCACCGAAGCCTGACAAGAGAATATTTTGGCTACCATCCAAACGAATGAGCCCTTCCTCTACACACTCTGAAAGTAGGATCGGAATACTTGCCGCACTGGTATTTCCATACTTGGTCATATTGGCAGGAATCTTGTCTCGATCTACACCGATCTTTCTAGCCATCTTATCTAGAATGCGGATATTAGCTTGATGAAGCAAGAGATAGTCTAGTTCTTCTGCCGACAGAGGACTCTCTTCTATGGTATTTTTTATAGACTTAGCAACATCTCGAATCGCAAAATCAAAAACTGCTCGGCCATCCATTCTCAAGAAAGCATCGGGCTTTTCTTGATTTGAAAATGGTGAAGTTAAACCAGTCTGTCCAAAGGTCAAACACTCACTACGCGAACCATCGCTATTGAGACTCTCCGCTAGGAAATGTGGCTCTTCGCTTGCTTCTAACAAGATGCCCCCAGCTCCATCTCCAAATAGGACAGCAGTTGAGCGATCCGACCAGTCTAAAGCTTTTGACATGGTTTCACTACCGATAACTAGACCCTTACGATAAGCTCCTGAAGAGATAAACTTCTCTGCAGTTGATAGAGCAAAGATAAATCCACTACAGGCAGCTGTTAAGTCATAGGCAAAAGCCTTATGAGCGCCGATTTTAGCCTGAACACGAGCGGCTGTTGAAGGCATCATCGAGTCAGGTGTCATCGTAGCTAGAATGATAAAATCCAACTCTTCAGCAGAAATTCCTGACTTCTCTAGGAGTTGTTTTGCAACTGCCGTTGCCAAATCTCCTGTTGATTCTGTCTTAGAAATGCGACGTTCCTTAATCCCAGTTCGACTTGAAATCCATTCATCACTCGTATCCATAACCTGAGCCAAATCCTCATTTGTGACAATCTGCTCGGGTACATAATGAGCAACCTGGCTTATTTTTGCAAAAGCCATTATTTCAAATCCTCCAAAAAGTGATAAAGATTGGTCAAACCTTTACTCATGACGTCCATTTCCTCTGGGCTCATGCCTTCGATAATTCTTTCGACCATGGCCTTATGGAAACGTTTATGGAGACGATGTACGAGTCGACCTTTCTTGGTCAAATGCAGATGTACTACACGACGATCCTGATCTGAACGTAAGCGTTCGATGTAACCTTTCCGTTCCAAGTTGTTCAAACTAGTTGTCACTGTTCCTAGAGTTACCATCAACTCTTTGGACACTTGACTTGGTGTCACATCTGGAAACTTACCAATCACATCAATTGTGTGCATTTCCTTGATAGAGATGTCCTTGAAACGACTACCTCGCAAACTTACTTCCTCAATCACCAGGACGTTATTAAAAATAGATGTTAAATAGTCATTAATCCGTTGGTAGTCCAATTCTCTTCCCTCCCTTATCAAAAAAGTTTAACTATCAAAACATTTGACAAAAGAAGTATATCAAACTTCAAAGAATTGTGCAAGTATTTTTTTACTTTCCGATAAATTTTGGACGTCGTCTTTCAGAATGTGCACGAACACCTTCTTTAAAATCTTCCGTATAAGATAGAGATTTTTGCAATTCCAGTTCTAGCTGTGCGTACTCGTGCCACTGCTTAAACTCGCTCTCCCAGACTAACTTCTTAATAGCAGCATAGGAGTTAGAGGAGCCTCTTCTCAACTTCTTCAACAGTTGTTCTCTTGTCTTTTCCAGTTGATCACTAGCACACAGACGATAGACAGCTCCAGCTTCCAGTGCTTTTTCTGCTGTGAAAGCTTCTCCAGTCATAGCTAATTGCGTTGCCCGGGTCGCACCTAGTGATCGTGTAAGCAAGAATAAGCCACCCGCATCAGGAGCCAAGCCCACACCTACAAAGGCCTGGATGAATTTAGCTTTGTCAGAAGCAATACAGAAATCAACTGCCAAAGCCATATTAGCTGCTGCCCCAGCAACTGCTCCATCCACCTCCATAATGACTGGTTTAGGAATTTGTTTAATCTTATAAGAAATCGTATTTACCAACTCCGCGATTTGGGTGAGTGAAGCAATATCATCCTCATCTACAGCACGTTTCATTTCTACTAGATCGCCCCCAACAGAGAAGACTTTGCCGGCAGCATTAATGAGAACAAACGAAACCGAAGCATCTTTTTCAGCCAATTCCAATGCTTCTAGAATTTCTTGACACATAGGAATATGAAAACCATTGGCCACCTCAGGACGATTTAAAGTTAGTATCGCTAAATCGTCTTGAACTTGATAGAGAATATGATCCATAGGCACTCCTTTCAATTTACAACGAAGATTAAATTATTTTATTTTCAAATTATATCTTTTTCTGGATTTTAAAACAAGAGAAAAATCGACCAAAAGTGTATCGGCCGATTTTAAAAACTTAGTTTGGTCTCTAAAAATAAAGGAAAACCAGTACTTGCATCATATTTGAAATCATAAATGACTTCAAGCATCCGCCCTCCTTCTCTCTGATAGAGCTGTTCTTTGTTGAATCCTTTATGGTAGAATTCTCCTGAAACCATGTAAAAAATACGATTGGGATCTTCTAGGTAGGCAAAAAGATTCCCTGTAAAAGGAGCTTCCTTATCCCCGTCCTTGTTGACCAGACTTGCAGCTAAGAGTTTCGTGATTCCTCTAAATTGTCCACTTTCATCTGTTCGACAGTAAAACTTGACTCTAGCTTCATAGTTAGGATTGACGATAACCTTTTCAGAGAGAATTCGATAAGTCCTTGACTTACTATCTGAAAAATCGATAGATAAGATATTTTTAGCCCTCTCAACTGATATCTGACCTTCCTGAGCATACTCAATCGCTAATTCTTCTCCGGTCAAACGACCACTGGGAGGAGAATGATAAGTTGCTCCGATACTTGTAGGAAGCATCACGAAGGTAAAGAATAGTATTAAACAAAACACTCTTTTAATCATCTTGCTCAACTCCTTTATATGTGAAGAGTTTTCCCCCTACTCCTTTATTATAAGCTTTCCTGATTAGACGTTCAAACAATTATATAGGACATTTTCCAGATTGAAAAAAGCCCCTCTTTCTGCTATAATCGTATAAAATACTTACTTTAGGAGTTCTTATGAAGGTTGTTAAATTTGGTGGAAGCTCGCTTGCCTCTGCTAGCCAATTAGAAAAAGTTTTAAATATTGTCAAAAGTGACCCAGAACGTCGTTTTGTGGTTGTATCTGCCCCTGGTAAACGTAATTCTGAAGACACTAAGGTTACAGATGCCTTGATTAAATACTACCGCGACTATGTGGCTGGAAATGATATTAGCAAAAGCCAAAACTGGATTATTGATCGCTATGCTGCTATGGTTAGCGAATTAGGTCTTAAACCAGCCGTTTTAGACAAAATTTCAAAAAGCATTCGCTCTCTAGCTACTCTTCCAATTGAAGATAATAAGTTCCTCTATGATACCTTCCTAGCAGCTGGAGAAAATAACAATGCCAAGTTGATTGCAGCCTACTTTAACCAAAATGGCTTGGAGGCGCGTTATGTTCATCCTAGAGAAGCTGGTATCGTCGTTACGAGCGAACCTGGAAATGCGCGAATCATCCCATCTAGTTATGATAAAATCGAGGAATTGACAAATTCAACTGAAGTTCTTGTTATCCCTGGTTTCTTCGGTGTTACGAAAGAAGATCAAATTTGTACCTTCTCACGCGGGGGATCAGATATTACTGGTTCTATCATTGCTGCTGGTGTCAAGGCTGACCTCTATGAAAACTTTACTGATGTAGATGGAATATTTGCAGCCCACCCTGGTATTATCCATAAGCCACACTCTATCCCTGAATTGACCTACCGTGAAATGCGTGAATTGGCCTATGCTGGATTCTCTGTACTACACGATGAAGCACTTCTACCTGCCTACCGTGGGAAAATTCCTCTTGTCATTAAAAATACCAACAATCCAGACCACCCAGGTACTCGCATTGTGCTACAACATAGCAGCGATAAATTCCCAGTTGTTGGGATTGCTGGGGATTCTGGCTTTGTCAGCATTAATATGTCTAAGTATTTGATGAACCGCGAAATCGGTTTTGGTCGTAAAGTTCTTCAGATTCTTGAGGACCTTAATATTGGTTGGGAACACATGCCAACTGGTATCGATGACCTGTCTATCATTTTACGTTCACGAGAATTGACTCCGATTAAGGAAGAAGAAATCCTTCGTCAATTAGTCCATAAAGCAGAAGTAGACCACGCTGAAATCGAACATGGTCTCTCTATCATTATGATTGTTGGGGAAAAAATGAAGCGTCATATCGGGGTAACTGCTACAGCCACTCGTGCCTTATCTGAGAACAACATCAACATCCAAATGATGTCACAAGGTTCTAGTGAAGTTTCTATCATGTTTGTTGTCCATAAAGACCAAGAAAAAGCCGCTCTTAAAGCTCTCTACCAAGCATTTTTCGGTGAAAATAAGGAAGACTAAATATGGCACAATCCCTCAACAAGGTCGTCGACTTGCAAACAACTGGAACTTCCTATCTCTCCATTACAGGAAAGGTTGGAAAATTTCTGATCGGAGATCAAGCCCTAGAATTTTACGCAGATCGTAATGTCGAGGACTATATTCAAATCCCTTGGTCCAGCGTTAATCAAATCGGAGCCAATGTTTCAGGTCGCAAGGTTAGTCGGCATTTTGAAGTCTTTACAGATCAAGGAAAATTTCTCTTCGCCTCAAAAGACTCTGGAAAAATCCTTAAGATTGCTCGTGAAAAATTGGGAAATGACAAGGTAGTCAAACTTCCTACCTTAGTCCAAATCATTGGCAAAAAAATAAAAAATCTATTTGCAAAAAAATAAAAAGTTTAGTATAATCATAGCAACGGATAAGTAGGTTACTTCCTTCTTTCAGAAAGTCTGCGGATGTTGCGAGCAGATAGAAGATTTAATTGAAATTCTACCGTTGTTTTAAATCAAATACAGAATCAAGTGCACACCTGTGAAGTTGGATGGAACCGTGGCCCTGCCACTCCAACGCTTTGTCAGGTGTGCTTTTTTCATAAAGGAGTTTATATGTTAGATATCAAACGTATTCGTACAGACTTTGATGCTGTCGCTGAAAAACTAGCTACACGTGGTGTAGATGCTGCTGTCTTGAATGAGATGAAAGAAATCGACGCAAAACGTCGTGACATCTTAGTCAAGGTTGAAACCCTTAAGGCTGAGCGTAACACAGTTTCTGCTGAAATTGCACAAGCTAAGCGCAACAAGGAAAATGCAGACGACAAGATTGCAGCTATGCAAACCCTCTCTGCCGAGGTAAAAGCTCTTGATGCTGAGTTGGCGGAGATTGATGCCAAATTGACAGAATTTACCACTACTCTTCCAAACATCCCAGCTGACAGTGTTCCTATTGGAGCAGACGAAGACGATAACGTAGAAGTTCGCCGTTGGGGAACTCCTCGTGAGTTTGACTTTGAACCAAAAGCCCACTGGGATCTTGGTGAAGACCTCGGTATCCTTGACTGGGAACGCGGTGGAAAGGTAACTGGAGCGCGCTTCCTATTCTACAAAGGACTTGGAGCTCGTTTGGAACGTGCTATCTACAACTTTATGTTGGATGAGCATGGAAAGGAAGGTTATACTGAAGTCATCACACCTTACATGGTTAACCATGATTCTATGTTTGGTACAGGACAATATCCAAAATTCAAGGAAGATACGTTTGAATTGAAAGATACGAACTACGTCCTCATTCCTACCGCTGAAGTTCCTCTGACTAACTACTATCGTGATGAAATCCTTGACGGAAAAGACTTGCCAATCTACTTTACTGCTATGAGTCCATCTTTCCGTTCTGAAGCTGGTTCTGCTGGTCGCGATACTCGTGGTTTGATTCGTTTGCACCAATTCCACAAGGTTGAAATGGTTAAATTTGCCAAACCTGAAGAATCATACGAAGAATTGGAGAAAATGACAGCCAACGCTGAAAACATTCTTCAAAAACTAAACTTACCATACCGTGTAGTTGCTCTTTCTACAGGTGATATGGGCTTCTCAGCTGCTAAGACTTACGACTTGGAAGTTTGGATCCCAGCACAAAATACTTATCGTGAAATCTCAAGTTGTTCAAATACAGAAGATTTCCAAGCACGTCGTGCCCAAATTCGCTACCGTGATGAAGCAGATGGTAAGGTTAAACTTCTCCACACCTTGAATGGTTCTGGACTTGCTGTTGGACGTACCGTCGCTGCTATCCTTGAAAACTATCAAAATGAAGATGGTTCTGTAACTATTCCTGAAGTTCTTCGTCCATACATGGGTGGAGATGAAGTCATCAAACCATAATATTTTCAGATAAAAAAAGAGGAGGCTGAGCTTCCACTTTTTTAGTAATGTCTAAAAAACAGGTAGAAAATTCTCATTTCCACCTGTTTTTATGGCTCTTTGTCAACTGTAGTGGGTTGATGAAAAGTTATAACCTGGAGAGGACCAACTTG
>NZ_JUOS01000036.1 GCF_001075875.1 Streptococcus oralis | reverse complement strand
GTAACATATATACGGCAAGGTGAAGCTGACGTGGTTTGAAGAGATTTTCGAAGAGTATAAGTTTTTATAGATTTTATGCTGTGCTAGATCAGTATATAACTGATAAACTGAATAGGGGGTTGTTAATCTTTCCCTCCATCAAGGTAATTTTAATTTTTTAGGAGTGAGTATGAAAAAACTAGGGCATTTGGGATTCTATACATTCTTTGTATTCCTCTCGGTTTATCTACTAGAGTTTAGTAGTCTTCATCTGACTAAGTTTTTAGGATGGGGGATAGATGGCTATTATAGCATTTCAGCAGTTGGGGAAATAACTCTTTTAGTGATGTTTGTCTACTGGTTAAAAAAGAAAAAGATGCTCTATATTTTTGAAACAAAGGGCTCGAAGAAGTCAAGATTCTTTTACCTTGTATTTGCTCTAGTGGCTACTTATTTTGTTCGTCAGTTGTTGAATACTTTTCAGTTACAGTTTCATCACTTAATTGATAACAAGTTTATTTTTCAAGACCTTATTTCGACTTTATATTCAAATGGACAACCTACTTTTTTAGCGACTAGTTTCTACTTTATATCTAGTGTTATCGTTGCTCCTATATTTGAGGAGAGCGTTGATAGAGGGTATTTTATGAATACCTTCTTTCCCAATTCTAGGTATTATCTGGATGTTATCTTATCAGCTCTTATTTTTGGAATCAGTCATTTGGTGTTTTCCCATCGAGATCCCATCAGTTTGATCATTTATAGTTTAGGAGGCCTTTTCTTTGCCCTTGTCTACCGTTGGACAAAGAATCTAAAAATCACAATTCTTTGCCATAGTTTTTTCAACTTTCTCACTTATGCCAAGCCCATCTGGATATTTGTTTATAATTATGTCTATTACCACTTTTTTAGATAGTGGAAGGCAAAGAAAAAAGTGTTTGATCTGATTCAAACACTTTTTCTATATTATTTAATCTTCTTCTGTCACAAATTGACTAAGGAGTCCATTGATGAAACGGGCTGACTTTTGATCTGAAAAGCTCTTAGCAAGTTCAATAGCTTCGTTAACAGCTACGAGCTGAGGAGTATCAAATGAAGTGATTTCAAAAACTCCTAGGCGTAGTAAATTCTTTTCTACCAAAGTCAGACGATCGATGGTCCAACCTGTTTTCAAATGTTGAGTGATTTGTTTGTCCAGATCATCCTTCTTAGCTTGGACACCAGAAACGAGCTCTACAAGGAAGTTAGGAAGTTGTACGTCTGTATCTTCGCGATCATGTGTGTAGGCGAAGCGACAAGCAGTTTCTAGATCTGAACCAAATTCAAGACTCATCAAGGCTTGGAAGGCACACTTACGTAGTTCACGTCTAGATTCTAATAATGGACTAGTCATTGAGGAAGTCCTCGTCGAATAAGTCTTTCAATTCTGGTTTTGGTGTTTTATCTGGAACGATACCTGCAACGTGAATGTTGACAGCAGAGATTTCAACATCAGCCATGTTACGGACAGCATCCTTAACAGCTTTCTGGATAGCCATAGCAACCTTAGGAACTTTGACACCGTACTCTAGGTAGAGGTAGATATCAGCTGTGAGCTCATCGTTTGCTTCTTTTAGATATACGCCACGACCAAGAGAAAGTTTTGAAAGGGTGTCAGATACTGATTTGTTTGAAAAAGAGTGTACTCCTTCAACTTTCGCAGTTGCAATAGCAATGATTTTTTCAAGTACACGTGGGGCGATGACGATTTCGCCAAGTTGTTCTTCAATTCCCATAGAATGACCTCTTTCTAGTTTCTAGAGATTAGGCGCGAGAAACGTAAGTTCCTTCTGCAGTGTTGATAATCAATTTTTGACCTGCTTCGATGAAGTCTGGAACGTTTACGACAAGACCAGTTTCCATTGTTGCTGGTTTACCAGAACCGGTAACAGTAGCACCTTTGATAGATGGTTGTGTTTCAGCAACTGTCAATTCAACAGTAGTTGGTACAGTTACACCGATTACTTCAGTTCCGTAGAATTGGATTTTTACATCTGAGTTTTCAAGGATGTAAAGCAATTCGTTTTCAACATTCACAACAGGAATTTCGTATTGGTCGTAAGTTTCTGTGTTCATGAAGTAAGCTGTGTCGTCCATTTTGTACAAGTATTGAGCTGGAACTGTTTCGATGATCGCTTGCTCAAATTTTTCTTCTGGGCGGTAGCTTGTTTCAAAAGTTGAACCAGTGCGGACATCACGCAATTTCATACGCATGATCGTGTTTCCTTTACCTGGTTTGTGGTGGCTAGCTTCCAAAACGCGGATCAATTTTCCTTCAGCTGTTTCAAAAGTCATACCAGCCTTTAGTTTACTTGCTTCAATCATGATTTTACCTCTTTAATAAATAGTTTACTCTTTATTGTACCATAAAATGCAATAATTCTCAAATATCAGATGAGCTTGAATTAGTTGACTGGTACGATATTTCCTTCTTCATCTTTGGTTACGAGAACATACTTACCGTCTACCTCGATGTAAAAGTTCTTGCTTGCAGTTTGCCCGTTATTTTGAACAGGGGCTTGAGTTTGGGCTTGTTGGTTGAGTTGACCGCCAAGTGTTTGTCCTAGATTCATTCCCATAATCATGTTCATACCATTGCCATTGCCTTCATTGTTAGCAGCAGCGATGAGAGCTTCATTACGAGCACGACGTTCTTCAATCTCAATCGTATTGTACTTCATAGCGACAAGCTCGCTATCAAGCTTACGGACAATATCTAAGCTTTCTTGATCATAGCTCAAATCTTCAAGTAGAATGTTGGTTGTTTCAATCCCATAAAGTCCTGCCCATACTTTATTAACTTCTTGTTTTGCTAGCTCATTGAAAGTATCTTGATTGGCATTAAGGCTATAGATATCTACCTTGTTTTCATTGGTAAACTTAGCAATTGCAATAGCAATCTTTGGTGCGATATTTTGTCGAAGTGTTCCTTGAGCTACATTTTGTAATGTAAAGGCTTTATGGTCTTCAATCTGTTGACTGATGGAGCTGACGTAGAATAGGACTGGATCAGCAACTTTGATATCAAACAAACCGTAGAAGCGGATGTTAAGTAATTGTTGATAACGTTCACTGAAGTATTCTACAGCATTTTGTGTACCGAATTTATTTCCGGCAACGGGTTGCATACGAATAAAGATGATTTCTTGTTGGGTGATGACTTGACCACCAAATGAGAAGCGGTTTTTGAAATTTTCCCAAGTACCCTTTAGGCCACCTTTTTCAAGAAGCCAGGCATTGTCTCCAGAACGCCATTCGTGGCTACCAGCTTCTAAGACGTCTCCAAGGAAGGTACCGTTGTTCACTAGAATAGCGACATAGCCTTGAGGAACAATAACGACACTACCATCTGTTAGTAGTCCAGTGTTTTGATTGCTTTGTCTAGATTTGCCATCTGGATCTTTTGAAAGAAGTTGACCTTTAATGGCCAAAGCATCTGCTGTTAGGTTATTTGGAAGTACGATCGCTTCTTTAAATTTGCTATCGTTGAAACTATTAAGCCCTGAAGATAGGGCGGCACGAATAAATCCCATAATTTCCTCCTAATTATAAAGTTCGTCTTCATCCACAACATCGTAGGTATCGAGTACCCATTGATTTGGACTACGTGTGAGCTCAGCTCCGCAGTATTCACATTGGCTAATAGCTGAGATTTTAAGTGGAGCACCACAGTTTGGACAGTGGTCGCTAACAGCTTCATCTTGAACAGTGTTTTCGGTTTGGCTACCATGTTTGCGGATGAAGTTCATTTGATAAACTGTAAATAGATCTTGTTGAGGGTCTCCTTCGATAACCTTACGAGTCTTATCATCGATAACATAGTCTCTGAGTGTAGATGAAAGGATAACCACTAAAGTATCATTTCCATCTGGATTTTCGTAGAAATCTTTAATGCGGATATTTTCAACATAGACTTTTTCTAAAACATTAGTTGTTTTTGCCCGAATATGATCTTCGAGTTGAGTACTATGTTGGGAATAGAGACTAGTACTTTCGAGAGAGCGAACCAAATTCCAATCCTTTTTAGTCCAGGCTGCCTGCAACTGAATATAGACTTCTTTAACCCATGAAGCGAAGGCATCAGTATCAAAGTTTGGATCACCATATTTGACACGATTAACAGCTAGTGTGTTGTGTTCTACTCGGCGATGGCTAGGTGGATTATATCCAGTTGAACTACCGTAAGACTTGCCAGAAGATGAATTCTGGTCGCTTAGATATTTGATGAACATGTAGAGTAAGAAACCTCCAACACCAAACATGATAAGCATGTTCATACCAGTACCTAAAGAACCACCTGAACTAGAGGAGCTACTTCCAGAGCGATAGCTACTTCTATAAGAGGAGCTGCGACTTGAGCTACTGCGGCTGCTACTTCTTGAACTGCTTCGGCTAGAGCTACCACTTCGCGAATGGCCAACGCCAGCATCAATTGAGTTAAATGGTGTGAAGAAGAACAACAATAAACAAGTGGCGAGAAGAGTATATAACTTTTTCATATGTCTCCTAACTATGTGAGTACAAAGTGCAAGGCATCAAGCAATGACTGGCTTCATCAACTTGTGACAGTTATATTGAGATTGATTATTGATCGTTTTTCAACTTCGCCAATTCTTGGGCAAGTAACTTGAGGGCTACTTGTGGGTTGGCTTGACCCTTGGTTGCTTTCATGAGGAATCCTGTGAAGGCCTTGTCGGCGTTACGTTTTCCTGACTTGAAGTCGGCTACTGCTGCTTCGTTGGCTGCAAAGACTTGGTGGATGATAGGGATTAAGACTTCAGGATCTGAAATCTGTACCAATCCAGCTTTTTCGACGTATTCACGCGCGCCACCACCGTTTTTCGCCAAATGAACGAAGACTTTCTTGGCAATCTTAGATGAAATGGTTCCATCTTCGATGATGGCAATCATTTCGACCAAGTTTTCTGGTGTCAATTGAATTTCTTCCAGCGTCTTGCCTTCTGCGTTCAAGAATTGTGCGACTTCACCTTGGAGCCAGTTAGACACTTGTTTGGCATCGCCACCAAGGGAAACTGCTTTCTCAAAGAAATCAGAAGTGACTTTGTTGGCAGTCAACTGGCTAGCATCGTAGTCTGATAAGCCAAGGTCAGATACATAGCGAGCACGGCGCTCTTTTGGAAACTCTGGCAACTCTGTGCGCATTTCCTCGATCCACTCATCTGAGATTTCAAACAATGGAAGATCTGGTTCTGGGAAGTAACGGTAATCCGCTGCTCCTTCTTTGACACGCATAAGAATGGTGCTCTTATTCGCTTCATCATAACGACGTGTTTCTTGGCGGATGACCCCACCTGATCGCAAGATTTTCGCTTGGCGCTGTACTTCGTATTCAAGACCCTTACGCACGTTTGAGAAGGAGTTGAGGTTTTTCAACTCAGTTTTGGTACCAAATTTCTCTTGACCATAAGGACGAAGGGAGATGTTGGCATCCACACGCATGGAACCTTCTTCCATTTTAACGTCAGAAATACCAGCGTATTGGATAACTTCCTTGAGGGCTGTAAGATATGCATAAGCTTCTTCAGGGGAACGCATGTCTGCTTCAGATACAATCTCAATCAATGGCACCCCTTGACGATTAAGGTCGACATAAGAGAAACCATCTGTTCCGTGAGTATTTTTACCAGCATCTTCTTCCAAGTGGGCACGCTCAATACCGATTTTCTTAGTTGTACCGTCTTCTAGCTCCACTTCAATCCAGCCGTTATAACCGATTGGCTCATCAAATTGAGAAATTTGATAGGCTTTAGGATTATCTGGATAGAAGTAGTTCTTGCGGTCAAAGTGCATCTTCTTGTGGATATCCATGTTGAGGGCAAGAGCTGCTTTGATACCAGCATCGACAACACCCTTATTGAGAACTGGCAGTACGCCTGGGAAAGACCAGTCAATCACGTTTGTATTGGCATTTTGGTCATTTCCGAAGTGGGCAGAAGTAGGTGAGAAGATTTTTGAATTGGTGTTGAGCTCTACGTGGACTTCAAGTCCAATGACTGTTTCAAAGTTCATTAGTTATCACCTCCAAAAATCACGGGTTGTTGTTTGTGGTAGTCTGTTGTTGCTTCAAAAGCAGCAGCAGCTTGATAAATGGTCTCTTCAGAGTATTTTGGACCAATCAATTGTAGACCGACAGGTAGACCTTGAGCAAATCCTGCAGGGATTGAAATTCCTGGGAGACCTGCCAAGTTGACTGGGATTGTCAAGAGGTCAGCCAAGTACATAGCAACTGGATCGTGGTTGAGCGAATCCAAGTCAAAGGCCACGCTTGGAGCTGTTGGACCAAGGATGAGATCGTAATCTGCAAATACTTTTTCAAAATCTTGGATGATGAGGGTACGAACTTGACCAGCTTTCTTGTAGTAGGCATCGTAGTAACCTGATGAAAGACTGAAAGTTCCAAGCATGATACGACGTTTCACTTCGTCACCGAATCCTTGGCTACGAGTGTTAACGTAAATCTCGTCCAAGTTCTTAGCGTCTTCAGCACGGAAACCATAGCGGATACCGTCAAATCGTTGCAAGTTTGATGAAGCTTCTGATGAAGCGATGATGTAGTAGACTGCCACACCGTATTTAGAGTGAGGAAGGCTAACTTCTTCTACAACTGCACCAAGTTTTTCAAAGTGTTTAGCAGCATTCAGAATGGTTTCCTTAACCTCTGGGTCAATCCCTTCACCAAGGTATTCCTTAGGCAAAGCAATTTTCATTCCCTTGATGTCTTGACCGATTTTTGAAGTAAAGTCGGTAATGCGGACAGGAGCAGAAGTAGAGTCTTTTGCATCTTCGCTAGCAATAGCATTGAGCAAGAGGGCATTTTCTTTAACGGTTGGTGCGAAAGGTCCAATCTGGTCTAATGAGCTACCAAAGGCAATCAGACCAAAACGTGAAACTGTTCCGTAGGTTGGTTTGAGACCGACAATTCCGTTGAAGGCAGCCGGTTGGCGGATGGATCCACCTGTATCAGAACCAAGAGACAAACGGACTTGTCCTGAAGCTACAGAAGCTGCGGAACCACTAGATGATCCACCAGGAACCTTGTTGTGGTCCCAGGCATTTTTAGTTGCACCGTAGTAAGATGTTTCACCAGAACCACCCATGGCAAACTCGTCCATGTTGGTTTTCCCAACAACGATCATGCCCTTAGATTTTGCATTGGCAACAGCTGTCGCATCAAAGATTGGCTCGTAGTTATAAAGCATTTTTGAGGCTGCAGTTGTGAGGATGCCGTCTGTAGAGATATTATCCTTAACTGCTAGCGGAATTCCTGAAAGGACATTGTCAGCGTCAATTCCAGTTTCGTCAATAGCTTTAGCTTGAGCAAGAGCTTGATCTTCAGCGATAGTGACAAAGGCATTGATAGCTTCTTCACGCGCATTGATATCTTCAAGCGTTGCTTGCGTTAGTTCGGTTGCAGAAATTTCCTTAGATACAAGGAGGTTGTGCAACTCTTCAATGGTTTTATTGTTAAAAGTCATTAGGCATCTCCTCCATCGTCCAGGATAGCTGGTACCTTGATATAGTAATTGTCTTTTTCAGGTACATTTTTAAATAAGCGATCACGGTCAGTTCCTTCTTCGGCTACGTCTGGGCGAAGAACGGTCTTGCGATCTGCCATGGTAGTCGTTGGTTCAACACCAGTAGTGTCGACTTCGCCGAGCAATTCGACCATATCAACAATCTTAGACAAGGTTGTCGCAAACTCAGCAGTTTCTTCTTCTGAGAATTTTAATTTTGAAAGATTGGCAACGTGTGTTACCTCTTCTTGCGTAATTTTCATCTTGCATCCTTTCGTGAAATGATGATTATTTATCTGTTCTATTTTACCATATTTTCCTATAAATAAGGTAAGTCAAGTTGAAAAGAAGTAGAAATTGAAAAAAGGATTTTAATTCGATATAATGGTTGAAAATAGAAGCAAGAACAGCATTGGTTTCTAGTCGGCAAACAAGATGGAGACATTTACCGATTCGAATAAGTTAAGGAGAACATATGACAATTTGGGATTTACTTTTTACCAGTAAAAAAACAGTCCCTCCAGACTTGGGGACATGGTACATTTTGTTACCTACTTCTTTGCTAGTCATAGCTGCTCTATCAATTCGTTATGCCTCATCTAAGCGCTATCGAGATTTTTGGTATTGGGGTCAATTGATTCAATTACTGATTATCAACGCTTGGTATATTTCGGCACGTCTGCCCTTGTCTGAGGCTCTCCCTTTTTACCATAGTCGCATGGCTATGTGGATGATTCTTTTTGCCCCTAATAAGACCTTTTTCAAACAATATTTCGCCCTGGTTGGAGTATTTGGTTCTATTATGGCTTTAGTTTATCCAGTTTTTTATACGTTTCCTTTCCCTCATGTTTCCTCGGTCAACAATGTTTTCGGACACTGGGCTCTCTTGGCTAACTGCTTGATTTATCTTATTAGATATTATAAAGTTGAAAAAGGGGATGCTTGGAAAATATGTCAGATGACTCTTGGAGTTAATGCTATAATTTTTCTAGCCAACCTCTTGACAGGAGGAAATTATGGTTTTATGAGCAAGCCTCCTGTGATTGGGGATCATGGCGCCTTGGTTAATTATTTGATAGTGACCAGTTTGATGACAGGGATTCTCGTCCTCATCAATCAATTTGTTAAATATAAACTGAAGAATCGTCAGCTAATAAATTAAGGAGATCTTATGCATCATTTTATTACAAGAACCCAAACCACACCACCGCCTATTCCGATTTTTTGGTACGGTGTCATGATAGGCCTTCTTGCACTGTCTATCTATGGATCTCTTACTTACTACAAAAATCCTAAATTTGTTCGATTATTTAAGTGGATTCAAATAGCGCAACTGCTAGCTCTTTACACTTGGTATATTGGTTTTAGCATTCCATTTTCAAATAGTCTGCCTCTTTACCATTGCCGTTTGGCCATGTTTGCAGTAGTTTTCTTGCCAGATAAATGGAAAACCAAGCAGTATTTTGCCCTTATGGGAGCTAGTGGAGCAGTATTTGCTTTGGGATATCCGGTTTTTGATCCCTATGACTTTCCGCATATTACCAGTTTTTCATTCCTGATTGGGCATTATGCTCTCTTGGTTAATTCCTTGGTCTATCTTATGAACCACTACGATAAGACCTTGCTGAAAAAGTATCGCATTATCGCCTACACTTTTGTTCTCAACCTTTTCCTAGTTGGAGTCAATCAAGTGACAGGTGGAAACTATGGGCTTTTGAATACCACACCTTTTATCCCAGATGCTCCTATATGGATAAAGTATCTTCTGGTTTCAATCATTCTATCTGCAGCTCTAGTGCTCTTTGATATTTTGTTTAAAAAACGTTGGGAAAAGAAAATTGCTCTAGAAACGATTCATCTGTGAAGCGATATTAAGAGTGATAGATATAAATAATCAACAAAAGAATCTGAAGAGCAGGTCTACTATCTTGACCTGCTTTTTCTTGTGTAAGCAATTGAAAAACTCTTTAAAATCCGATATAATGGAGTGTTGAAAGGAATGTTAGAGTCCGATGTAACAAAGAACGATTATAAATTGAAATTATTAAAAAGTAGAAAGAAAGAGAACTTATGAACATTCAAGAAGAAATTAAAAAACGCCGTACCTTTGCCATCATCTCTCACCCGGACGCGGGTAAAACGACTATTACAGAGCAATTGCTATATTTTGGGGGAGAGATTCGTGAGGCAGGTACTGTAAAAGGAAAGAAAACAGGAAACTTTGCCAAGTCTGACTGGATGGATATCGAGAAACAACGTGGGATTTCGGTAACCTCATCTGTTATGCAATTTGACTACGATGGCAAACGCGTGAACATCCTAGATACTCCAGGGCATGAGGACTTCTCAGAAGATACTTACCGTACCTTGATGGCGGTGGATGCGGCTGTCATGGTTGTGGACTCTGCCAAGGGTATCGAGGCCCAGACCAAGAAATTGTTTGAGGTTGTCAAACATCGTGGTATTCCAGTCTTCACTTTTATGAACAAGCTTGACCGTGACGGTCGTGAGCCACTGGATCTCTTGCAAGAATTGGAAGAAGTTCTAGGTATTGCGAGCTACCCGATGAACTGGCCAATCGGGATGGGGAAAGCCTTTGAAGGCTTGTATGACCTCTATAACCAACGTTTGGAACTCTATAAAGGGGATGAACGTTTTGCTAGCCTAGAAGATGGTGATAAACTCTTTGCTAGCAATCCATTCTATGAACAAGTAAAAGATGATATTGAGCTTTTGAATGAAGCAGGAAATGAATTCTCAGAAGAAGCCATTCTTGCGGGTGAATTGACTCCGGTATTCTTTGGATCAGCCTTGACTAATTTTGGTGTGCAGACTTTCTTAGAAACCTTCCTCAAGTTTGCTCCAGAACCACACGGTCACAAGAAAACAGATGGAGAAATTGTTGATCCTTATGATAAGGACTTCTCAGGATTTGTCTTTAAAATCCAAGCCAACATGGACCCTCGTCACCGTGACCGCATTGCCTTTGTCCGTATCGTATCGGGTGAATTCGAGCGTGGTATGAGTGTTAATCTCCCTCGTACTGGTAAGGGAGCTAAGCTGTCAAATGTTACTCAGTTTATGGCAGAAAGTCGTGAGAATGTCACTAATGCCGTAGCTGGAGATATCATCGGGGTTTACGATACCGGTACTTATCAGGTCGGGGATACACTAACTGTTGGAAAAAATAAGTTTGAGTTTGAACCACTGCCAACCTTTACCCCTGAAATCTTCATGAAAGTTTCTGCTAAGAACGTTATGAAGCAAAAATCTTTCCACAAGGGAATCGAGCAATTGGTGCAAGAAGGAGCTATTCAGCTTTATACCAACTACCAAACAGGTGAATACATGTTGGGTGCCGTTGGTCAATTGCAGTTTGAAGTCTTTAAGCACCGGATGGAAAATGAGTACAATGCAGAAGTGGTTATGAGTCCAATGGGCAAAAAGACGGTTCGCTGGATCAAACCTGAAGATCTGGATGAGCGTATGTCTTCAAGCCGAAATATCTTGGCTAAAGACCGCTTTGAACAACCTGTCTTCCTTTTTGAAAACGACTTTGCCCTCCGTTGGTTTGCAGATAAGTATCCGGATGTAGAGTTAGAGGAAAAGATGTGATTCAGTAAGTCTACTTGATTGCAAAGCAATCTAAGTAGACTACGGCAAATCCTATAAGACTTGCCTAACTGCCTCACTAACTTAGTTTTACAAATGGAATCGATTTGTAAAACTTTACGTCGTAATCTAATAAACGGTAACCGTGGCGGTTTACCTAAACGCTTCACTAGGCAAAGTCCACGAATGGTATCGATTCGTGGGCTTTTCCGTCGTAACAGAAAGGAAGTGGTCTAGCTACCTGTCTTACTAACTGCGTTTGGCAAATAAAATCGATTTGTAAAACTCCGTGTTGTAGTAAAAAAGTACTTGCTTTGGAACCTTAAATCTATTGAAAAAGGCCAATAATAATATCTTCTTGGCTTTTCTTGTAGGCTGGTTTTAACAAAATTCCTAAACTCCGCCCTGGTGAGGGACGGAGTTTAGGAGATCTTTTAGGTCGCTAATCGGTAAATAACTTCAGTATAGATATCCATTTTTAAATTCTATAAAATTTATGCATAAAAATATTTTTAAAATTTTTTTAAGATGGTAGAAAAAATGAATTTTTCCGAGATAAAGTGCTGTTTGAAACAAAAAAATCCCTTAGAGCAGGACGATTGATCTAGCCTAAAGGAATGGATAGTTGGGTATTAGATACCGAAATTTTTCATAAAAATTGTGAAGAGTGCCAGTAAGATGAAGCTGATACTATTAAGTAGCATATGGACCGAGATAGACATTTCCAAACGTCTGGTACGATAAGCAGTCCAAGTGAGGACGGCTGACATCCAACCATAAATCAAGAAGGAAGGGAGATTAGAAGGCATATGTGCAAGGAGGAAGATTAGCCAACCAATGACATAGCCAAACTTTTCGTAGCCTTGGAAGAGTTTGGTAGGAATAATCCCGCGACAAATGATTTCTTCACAAATAGGTGCGATTAAAACGATGAGGAAGAAACTGCTAATCAGAGAGCTTTCAGAAATAAGGTTGTTAATTACTTGTTGATTAGAAGTTGTTGTTTGCTTCATGAGTTGTAACCAGATTCCACCTACAAGATTTCCAACATAAATAGCTAGATAGCTAAAGACAATGCGAGGAAGATCGTTAATGGTGAGAAGTTTAGATTTTAAATCCAGCAACTTGCTCTTATGGGCTCCGTATAAAAAGATAACAAGTACAAGAATCGAAATAAGGGAGACAAGAATTGTTGACCAGATTGGATTAAACTGAATTTTAGTTAATATAGCTAGAGTTAGCATAGGAGTCTGAGATAGAAAGATAGCTACTAACAAAATCCCAAACCAAGCGAGTCGTTTACGAAAATCTTTAAAAAAGTTCATTGATGTATCTCCTAAAATTTTTTTTAATTATAACATAATTATTGCAAGGATTCTATTTGTTACCATAAGAGGAAGGTACAAACGACAAATAGAATATCCCGAATCAAATGACTGTAGAATGACACCTCTTGTCTTAAGTTTTTTGGGAATAAAAAACTGAGAAATAAAGCGCCAAGGCCAATATAAAAAGCGATGGATAAAATGGTGATTGGATTACGTAGGAAGATTAAAATGGAAATGATAATGATGGAAAATCTCACTTCCTTGCTACTGGAATTTTTTTGCAACCTTTTCCATTTTTTCAAGGGGAGAAAGGTAATAAGATCAACTCCAAAGAGAAAAAAGAAGGAGGGGAGGATGAGTTCTACAGCTTCTTTTTGAAGTAAGTTGACAGTAACGATAGTATCTGATAGAACCAGTCCAACCCCGCAGAGGTTGACCACAATCATCATACTATAAAATAAAAAGATAAAGCGACTCCTATCAATCAGTCTATTTCTTTTCAGGTTGTGATTAGATAAATAATGCATAAAGGCACAAGACCCAGATAAGCCCAATAAAGCCAGTAGAAAATAAAAACAGGATTGTTTGAGGGCCAGAGAGGTTCCAGACCAAAAGATACAACTACAAAATGCCAGTTGGATTAAGGCAAAGAGCAAGAGTAGTCGAATTGATTTTATGACTTTTTCCATAAAGTATCCCCTATATTTTTTTCTTATTATAGCTAAAAGATAGGAGAGAAAAATCCTTAAATTCCCAATTGTCGATTTTTAGAGCTGTCTTGTCTTTTGAAACTAAAAAATCCCCCTTCAAGGGTTCCTTGAAGAGGGGAGATAGGGTGTACAGTTGATTGTTCTAACGTTTAGACCAAGTGCGCTTCATAAAGAGCAGTATGATTGGATAGATTTCAAGACGTCCTGCAATCATTGCAAAAGATAGTAGAAATTTTGAAAATGGACTAAAAATTGAGAAACTTGCAGTTGTTCCTAAAATAGGACCGATATTGTTAAAACAACTGAAAACAGCACTCGTGACAACCATTAAATTATTGGTATCTAAACTAACGATGAAAATCAAACTGAGTAGAATCATGATATAAACCACAAAATACTTCAGGATCTTGTGCTGGGTATCCTTATCAATAACCGTTTGATTAACCTGAAGGGTTAACACACGGTGAGGTGATATGGTGGACAAGACTTGATTTTTAGCAATTTTAGATAGGATGACTCCACGGATGACCTTGAGACCACCAGCGGTAGAACCAGCAGAACCACCGATTGCCATCAGCATTAGCAAGATGTATTGAGAGAACAAAGGCCAGTTCGTGATATCTCCATATCCAAAACCGGTAGTGGTAATGATGTTAGATACTTGAAAGAAGGCCATCTCAAAACTTTGAGAAACTCCGCTATAGAGGTGAAGCGTGTTGAGTGTGATTAGACCAGTAGATATGGCTACAATCAAGAGATATGCTCGGAGTTCTTCATCAAAAAAGAATTCTTTGATACGACGGAGCATGAGGTAGTAGTAGAGATTGAAATTGACACCAAACATCAAAACCCCGACACTTGTCAGATAGGTAATGAGAGAACTGTGATAGTGGGCAATTCCGTCATTATAAACAGTAAAGCCACCAGTACCAGCAGTGCCCATAGCGATAACAAAACTATCGTAGAGTGTCATACCAGCAAGGTAATAAATAACCACAAAGAGGGCAAACATAGCCAGGTAGAGGATGTAAAGGATTTGGGCTGTATTTTTTAGCTTAGATACAACCTTGCCAAATACTGGTCCTGGGACCTCAGCCTTCATAACTTCTAGGTGACTATTTTTAGCATTGTCCATAATAGCTAGGGCAAAAACCAGTACCCCCATCCCTCCGATGAGGTGGGTAAAACTCCTCCAAAATAGAAGAGAACGACTTAAGACAGAAACATCATTTAAAATGGTTGCTCCCGTTGTTGTGAAGCCAGAACTAATCTCAAAGAAGGCGTCTATCATATTGGGAATTTGCCCTGAAAAGACAAAGGGAAGGGCACCAAAGAATGACCAGAGGATCCAACAGAGGGCTACAATTAAGACCCCTTCTTTTGCATAGATTCGCTGTTTTTTAGGCTTGCTGATGATGCCGAGAAGACCTAGAACAACAAGGATCCCGATGGTAGAGAAAAGAGCTGTAAAAACTTGACTCGATTCTCGATAATAAAGAGCAATGCTAACTGGAACTAAAAGTAGACCAGCCTCGATCAAGAGTAGCTTTGCAAGAAGAAATCGTACCATACTTCTATTCATAGCTTACCTCTCTAACAGATCATAAATCTTGGTGATATTTGATAGTAGTGTGATGACAACTAACTTATCACCGACTTGAAGGCTATCTTCACCAGTTGGGAAGATGGTTTTCCCATTACGAATAATAGCAGCGATCAACAAATCTTTTTTGAATTTAAGTTGAGACAAGGGTTTGCCAGTCATTTTATTGGCTTCCTTGATGAGAAATTGAAGAGTCTCAATATGTCCATTTGCAAGGTGGTGCATCGCTTGAAGATCTGAATATTGGGCATTGGCACGACCGTGGATAAAGTGCATGATAGCATCTACAGCGATGGTTTTTGGTGTGATAATACTAGAAAACTCAGGTGCATGGATAATCTCTAAAAGGCTAGTTCGATTGACTTTGGTGATGTTTTTCTGAACACCAACACTATCTAAGAACATAGATGTAATAATGTTTTCTTCGTCAACGCCAGTGAGAGTTGCGACAGCATCGTAGTGTTGGGCGCTTTCTTCTAGGAGGATATCTTTTGCGGTTCCATCACCTTGCACAATATAGAGTTTTGGATATTTTTGACTGAAAAATGCTGCACGATCTGGATTAAGCTCAATGACCTTGGTATCAATACGGCTATCTTTCAAAATACCAACAAGGTAGTAAGCGATTTTTCCAGCTCCAATAATGAGTAAACTTTTAACGACACGAGATTTGACATAGTTATGAAAAAGCATCATGTCTACACGGTTACCTGTAACAAAGATCCGATCCTTATCTTGGAGGACCATATCCCCACTTGGAATCATGAGCTTATGATCGCGCTCAATGGCACAAACGATAACATTACCAAACTTTTTACGGAAATCAGCAATAGACATCTGACAAATATTACTATCAATTCGAACCTTGAATTCCATCAAACTAACCAAACCACCTGCAAAACGCTCAACAGAAAGAGCATTTGGGAAATCGATGATATTAGCGATAGCACGAGCTGCAAGGAGTTCTGGATTGACAATAAGAGAAAATCCGAGAATATTTTTTTCTTTAAAGTAAGGGTTGGAATACTCAGGATTACGGACACGGACGATGGTTTCTTTAGCCCCCATCTTTTTAGCTAAGACAGCAGAGACCATATTGACCTCATCATACTGAGTCATAGCGATGAAAATATCGCAGTCTTGAACATTGGCAGCTTCTAGCATGGCAAAGTCAGCCCCATTACCAGCAATACCAATAATATCAAAACGGCTTGTCATATAATTAAGAACCGTTTCGTTCTGTTCAATTAGGACAACATCATGATTGTCAGCGACAAGTGAACGACAAAGGGCAGAACCAACTTTCCCCCCTCCGACAAGAATAATCTTCATATTAAATAACCTACTTTTTCAATATGTATCTATCATACTCTTTTTTAGAATAAAATGCACTCGGCAACCGACTCTTTTCATTATTAGGGTAGAAAATTGTCCCACTGATAATCTTACTTGTTAAAAATTTAAGATATAAATCAGCTATTTTCGTGTAATTCTAATGAATACATAAGCATTTTAAGCTAATGTAAATATGTTTGTAAAAAAATTGAAAAAATCAAGTCATTTCTATTGACATTCAAGCTGAAAGTGATATACTAAAACAGTAGTTTCGCTGATTTACTTCAAACCTGTTGTGAGGTAAGTTAACGATGCCTTAACCACGCTGTTTGCTGAGCTTGACTCCGGGCAGTGTGGCTATTTTTTTGCACTAGTGAGAGGAAACAAGGCATGGCAAATCATATTGTATTATTTGAACCCCAGATTCCACAAAATACGGGTAATATTGCTCGTACTTGCGCAGCAACGAATGCGCCCCTTCATATTATCAAACCGATGGGTTTTCCTATTGATGATAGTAAGATGAAGCGGGCAGGTCTAGATTATTGGGACAAGCTTGAGATTCATTTTTATGATAGCTTGGCTGATTTTATAGAAAAAATGGATGGTCAACTCTACCTGATTTCCAAGTTTGCAGAAAAAGTCTATTCAGATACAGATTTCACGACAGAAGGAGATCATTATTTTCTCTTTGGGCGCGAAGATAAGGGCTTGCCTGAGGAATTTATGCGAGAGCATCCAGAAAAGGCTCTCAGAATTCCGATGAATGATGAACATGTTCGTAGCCTGAATGTATCTAATACAGTATGTATGATTGTCTATGAGGCTCTCCGACAACAAAACTTTGTGGGCCTCGAACTGGTTCACACTTATGAAACAGATAAATTGAAATAAACACTTAGATAAAATGCTTGCGCTTGCAAGCTTTTTTTGTTATCATAAAGGGGTCTTCAGGGCTGGGTGAGATTCCCGACCGGCGGTGAATTTGACTAGCTATTTTAGCTTTCTCTTCGTTGTCTTGTCTCGATATACTTTAAGTATTATCTTCGACTGCGACGTCTAGATAAATCTAAAATATCTTAGCCAAATAAGTCCGCGAGCGCAAGCTGATGTGGTGAGATTCCACAACCGACAGTATAGTCTGGATGGGAGAAGACGAAAGAATGGCTTTGTCTATTCTAATTGATTTTTTATAGGTAAATTGCAACCGCTTGCTTAAACAGAGTGAGGGGAAACTTTTGGAATATAAAAATAGAGGGTAGATAGAGGAATCCTTTCCAACTTCTTCTGATTTTATAGAAAATTGGAGGAACCTGTTATGACAAACACACGTCGACTTTCGACCATTGCAATTCTATCAGCGCTTTCATTTGTGTTGATGTACTTTGACTTTCCGCTTTTGCCAGCGGTATCCTTTTTGAGGATTGAGTTCAGTATTTTACCGGTTCTTGTGGGCTTGGTAGTCTTGGATTTACCAGCAGCTTTTGGAGTGCTTTTCCTTCGGTCCTTGTTGAAAATTCTTTTGAACAATCAAGGGGTTAGTACCTATATTGGTTTACCGATGAATATTGTTGCCTTGGGAGTCTTTGTGCTTGCTTTTGGTTTGATTTGGGAAAAAGAGCGAACAACCATGCGTTTCGTCCTAGCTTCACTAGCTGGTACGCTTGGTTTGACTCTAGCTATGCTAGTTCTGAACTACGTCTATGCTGTTCCTTTGTACGCTAAGTTTGCTAATTTTGATATTGAGAAAATTTTAGGATTGAGCAACTACCTGATGACTATGGTCTTTCCTTTTAATCTGATTGAAGGTATTATCTTTGCCATCTCTTTCTGGTTGTTGTTTGTCCTTTTGAAACCAACTTTAAAATACTATGAAAGATAAACAAACATATTTGATGAAGGGCTCTTTTGCCCTTTTGCTTTTTGTAATTTTAGGTTATATTGTCAAGTTTTACCCTAATATGCTGATTGGCTTTGATCAACCAATCCAGACTGCTATTCGAGGTGACTTACCTGCTTCCTTGACCTTTCTTTTCAGAACAATCACACATTTAATTGATATCCCAGTCATTATCACTTGGGTTCTCATTGTAGCTTTTATTTTTTACCGTAAGCAATGGAAACTGGAAAGTTATCTCATGCTGGGTAATTTGACTTTAGCTGGAATCTTAATCGTAACTTTTAAAAATATCTACCAACGACCTAGACCAGAAATAGTACATCTAGTAGAGGAAAAAGGTTTTTCTTTTCCTAGTGGACATTCTCTAGCTGTGACGCTCATGGTAGGATCTTTGATTGTGATTTTGAGCCAACGGATTAAGAATACAACTTGGAGAAAAGTCGTGCAAATCTTGCTAAGTCTATATCTCGTTAGTGTATTGGTATCCAGGGTCTATCTGGGAGTTCACTACCCATCAGATGTGATTGCTAGCCTTTGTGTAGGCCTAGGAGTTTTGTTTATGGAGTTTCCTTTCTACGATAAACTGCGTTTTCAATGGCGCTTCAAAGGAAAGCAGAAGTAGGAATTGCCCCTTCTTGAGGAGATAAAATGGAAGTCAACATAAAAGATCTTTATCCGACTCAACTATACTTATCAGAAAAGAAGTTACAAGATATCCAGATGCTTTATCAGTCGAAAGAAAAGCCCAATATCAATCCAATTAGCGTTCTTGCATTTGGAAATTGCTTCTTGATTACAGATGGCCATCACAGGGCTTATCAGGCTTTGTTGGTAGGCCAGGATACAATTTCTGCTGAGTTTGATAGAGATGGAGGTGATGAACTATATCATCTCTATGCGCAAGCTTGTGAGAAAAGAAAGATATACTCTGTTCTTGATTTAAAAAATCATATCTTACCCCAAGATGAGTATGAAGCAAAATGGTATAACTGGTGTGATGGTTTTAATCAAGCAGTGGAGCTAGTATTAGGAGTAGAAAATGATGACAAAAATCATTCAGATAGATGATTCCTTACGTTTAGTTCCCTATTTTTTAGCAGATCATCAGGATGCAGCTTTGGCCTGGTATCAAGATGTGGATTTGGTGGAACTTGTAGACGGTATTAGAATACCTTATAGTTCAGAAAAATTAAATGCTATGTATTCCTATTTAGAGAGTTACGGGCATTTGTTCTGGATTGAGTTTCGAGAAAAGGGAGAGTGGCTTCCAATTGGGGATGTAACCTTATCTCAGGAGAATCTTCCTATTGTGATTGGCAATCCGACTTATCAACATCAGGGACTTGGACGCAAGGTATTGAAGACTTTGATTGATCTAGCTCGGCAAAAGGGGTGGAAAAAATTGAACGTTCAAGAAATCTACACTTTCAATCGTACCTCTATAAGATGTTTTGAGTCTCTTGGTTTTGTGGAAAGCGGTGCTACTGAAAAGGGCTTGAGTTTTGTACTGACTTTGAGCGAATGAATTCTTTCCATCATGGTAGAAGATTTTGAAGATTAATTGCACCAAAAAAGTGTAACATAAAGAAGTGTCAAAAATAAAAATTTCTCTTGCATTTTTTTAAAAATAGTGTATAATAGATGGGTATGTGTAAAGCATACTTGTGGGAGGTAAAAATCTCTAATTACCGCCAAAACCACAAAGGAGGATTTAAAAATGGCTAAAAAAGTCGAAAAACTTGTAAAATTGCAAATCCCTGCTGGTAAAGCTACACCAGCTCCACCAGTTGGACCTGCTCTTGGTCAAGCTGGTATCAACATCATGGGATTCACAAAAGAGTTCAACGCTCGTACTGCTGACCAAGCTGGTATGATCATTCCAGTTGTTATCTCAGTATACGAAGACAAATCATTTACTTTCGTTACAAAAACACCACCAGCTGCTGTTCTTTTGAAAAAAGCTGCAGGTGTTGAAAAAGGATCAGGTACACCTAACAAAACTAAGGTTGCTACAGTTACTCGTGCACAAGTGCAAGAAATTGCAGAAACTAAGATGCCAGATTTGAACGCTGCAAACATTGAGTCTGCAATGCGTATGATCGAAGGTACTGCTCGTTCTATGGGATTCACTGTTGTTGACTAATCAATAACATCCCTATATAACCCGCAAGACTTCATCATTTCGAGAAGTGACGTGGGAGATGAAAATCGATTGAACCACTTACAAGGAGAATAGAAAATGGCTAAAAAAAGCAAACAACTTCGTGCTGCTCTTGAAAAGATCGACAGCACAAAAGCATACAGCGTAGAAGAAGCTGTAGCTCTTGCAAAAGAAACTAACTTTGCAAAATTTGATGCAACTGTAGAAGTTGCTTACAACTTGAACATTGACGTTAAAAAAGCTGACCAACAAATCCGTGGAGCAATGGTATTGCCAAACGGTACTGGTAAAACAGCTCGCGTTCTTGTATTTGCACGTGGTGCAAAAGCTGAAGAAGCAAAAGCTGCTGGTGCAGACTTCGTTGGTGAAGATGACCTTGTTGCTAAAATCAACGACGGTTGGTTGGACTTCGACGTAGTTATCGCTACACCTGACATGATGGCTCTTGTTGGACGTCTTGGACGTGTCCTTGGACCTCGTAACTTGATGCCAAACCCTAAAACTGGTACTGTAACAATGGATGTTGCTAAAGCAGTTGAAGAGTCTAAAGGTGGTAAAATCACTTACCGTGCAGACCGTGCAGGTATCGTACAAGCGATCATCGGTAAAGTTTCATTTGAAGCTGACAAGTTGGTTGAAAACTTCAAAGCATTCAACGAAACAATCCAAAAAGCTAAACCAGCTACTGCTAAAGGAACTTACGTAACAAGCTTGACAATCACAACTACTCAAGGTGTTGGTATCAAGGTTGACGTTAACTCACTTTAATTAGTAATGATTTAATATGAAAGGTTGAAGACAAGTCTGTCTCAACCTTTTTTCTATTAAAAAAATAAAAATACGTATAAACTTTCTAATCTATTTGATATTGTAAAGTATCTAGATAGAAAATTCAGAAAATTTGCTCTTTTCTCTTGAAAATTTTTGAAAAAATGGTATGATAGTAACAAGCTATTTTTAAGAGAAGAGAAAGGGGAACGATGGAGAAAATCATTTTAGACTCACCTAAGACGGGATCGGATCTTGTTTTGGAAACACTTCGCGACTTAGGAATCGACACGATTTTTGGTTATCCTGGTGGAGCAGTACTTCCTTTATATGATGCTATTTATAATTTTAAGGGAATCCGCCATATTCTAGGTCGCCATGAGCAGGGCTGTCTTCACGAAGCTGAAGGTTATGCTAAGTCAACAGGAAAACTGGGTGTTGCAGTCGTCACAAGCGGACCAGGAGCTACAAATGCCATTACAGGGATCGCAGATGCTATGAGCGATAGTGTTCCCCTTTTGGTCTTCACAGGACAAGTTGCAAGAGCGGGAATCGGTAAGGATGCCTTTCAAGAAGCTGATATCGTTGGTATCACCATGCCAATCACTAAGTACAATTATCAGGTTCGAGAAACTGCGGATATTCCGCGAATTATTACAGAAGCTGTGCATATTGCGACTACAGGTCGTCCAGGGCCAGTCGTCATTGACCTACCAAAAGATGTTTCTGCGCTTGAGACAGACTTCATTTACTCTCCAGAGATAGATTTACCAAGTTATCAGCCAACACTTGAGCCAAATGATATGCAAATCAAGAAAATCTTGAAACAATTGTCTAAGGCTAAAAAACCAGTCTTGCTAGCTGGGGGTGGGATTAGTTACGCTGAGGCTGCAGCAGAGTTAAATGAATTTGCAGAGCGTTATCAAATTCCAGTTGTGACAAGTCTTTTGGGACAGGGAACAATTGCAACTAGCCATCCACTGTTTTTGGGAATGGGTGGAATGCATGGTTCCTTTGCAGCAAATATTGCCATGACTGAGGCTGATTTTATGATTTCTATTGGTTGTCGCTTTGATGACCGTTTGACTGGAAATCCTAAAACCTTTGCTAAGAATGCAAAAGTAGCACATATTGATATCGATCCTGCAGAGATTGGTAAGATTATCGCAGTTGATATTCCAGTTGTCGGTGATGCGAAAAAGGCTTTGCAGCAGTTACTAGCTGAGCCAATCGTTCGTAACAATACTGAAAAGTGGATTGAAAAAGTTACCAAAGATAAGAATCGTGTTCGTTCTTATGATAAGAAAGAACGTGTGGTTCAACCTCAAGCAGTTATTGAACGCGTTGGTGAGTTGACCAATGGCGATGCCATTGTCGTAACAGACGTTGGACAACACCAAATGTGGACGGCTCAATATTATCCTTACCAAAACGAGCGTCAATTGGTAACATCAGGTGGTCTAGGAACCATGGGATTCGGAGTCCCAGCAGCTATTGGTGCTAAGATTGCTAATCCAGATAAAGAAGTTGTTCTCTTTGTCGGAGACGGTGGTTTCCAGATGACTAATCAGGAATTGGCAATCTTGAATATCTACAAGATTCCAATCAAGGTCATCATGCTTAATAACCATTCACTTGGGATGGTTCGTCAATGGCAAGAAGCCTTCTACGATGGTCGAACATCAGAGTCAGTCTTTGATAGCCTTCCAGATTTCCAATTGATGGCTCAAGCCTATGGAATTAAGAATTATAAGTTTGATAATCCTGAAACTCTTGAGAAGGATTTGGAAGTCATCATGGAAGATGAACCAATGT
This sequence comes from Streptococcus oralis, assembly GCF_001075875.1. Classification (GTDB taxonomy): domain Bacteria; phylum Bacillota; class Bacilli; order Lactobacillales; family Streptococcaceae; genus Streptococcus; species Streptococcus oralis_I. Next base: position 46,583 of record NZ_JUOS01000036.1, on the reverse strand, counting down.
TCATCGAAGTAGACATTTCTCGGAAAGAACATGTTTTACCGATGGTACCAGCTGGTAAGAGTAATCATGAGATGTTGGGGGTGAAGTTTAATGCGTAGAATGTTAACAGCCAAACTTCAAAACCGTTCAGGTGTTCTCAATCGCTTCACAGGAGTCTTATCGAGACGCCAAGTCAATATCGAAAGCATTTCTGTTGGCGCAACGGAAAATCCTAACGTATCACGGATTACCATTATCATCGATGTTGCCTCACATGATGAGGTGGAGCAAATCATCAAACAACTTAATCGTCAGATTGATGTAATTCGTATTCGTGATATTACGGATCAGCCCCACTTAGAACGAGAAGTAATTCTTATAAAGGTTTCAGCGCCTGCTGAAAAACGTGCAGAAATTTTGGCTATTATCCAACCTTTCCGTGCAACAGTAGTCGATGTAGCTCCAAGTTCCATTACCATTCAGATGACTGGGAATGCAGAAAAGAGTGAAGCTTTGATTCGAGTCATTCGACCTTACGGTATTAAGAATATCGCTCGTACGGGTGCAACTGGATTTACCCGCGACTAATACTCTTCGTAAATCAAATTCAAACTACGTTAGCGTCGCTTTGCCGTAGGTATATGTTACTGACTTCGTCAGTCTTATTTACAACCTCAAAGCAGTGCTTTGAGCAACCTACAGCTAGCTTCCTAGTTTGCTCTTTGATTTTCATTGAGTAAAAGAATCCAACTTAAATTTGTTAAACTAGCCTAACAGGCAATAAAAATAGAAAAGAGAGAAAAAACTATGGCAGTTCAAATGGAATACGAAAAAGATGTAAAAGTAGCAGCACTTGACGGTAAAAAAATCGCCGTTATCGGTTATGGTTCACAAGGTCATGCTCACGCTCAAAACTTGCGTGATTCAGGTCGTGATGTGATCATCGGTGTACGTCCAGGTAAATCTTTTGACAAAGCAAAAGAAGATGGTTTTGATACATACACAGTAGCAGAAGCAACTAAATTGGCTGATGTTATCATGATCTTGGCACCAGATGAAATCCAACAAGAATTGTACGAAGCAGAAATTGCTCCAAACTTGGAAGCTGGAAATGCTGTTGGATTTGCACATGGTTTCAACATCCACTTTGAATTCATCAAAGTTCCTGCAGATGTTGATGTCTTCATGTGTGCTCCTAAAGGACCAGGACACTTGGTACGTCGTACTTACGAAGAAGGATTTGGTGTTCCAGCGCTTTACGCTGTCTACCAAGATGCAACAGGAAATGCTAAAGACATCGCTATGGACTGGTGTAAAGGTGTTGGTGCAGCTCGTGTAGGTCTTCTTGAAACAACTTACAAAGAAGAAACTGAAGAAGACTTGTTTGGTGAACAAGCAGTTCTTTGTGGTGGTTTGACTGCCCTTATCGAAGCTGGTTTTGAAGTCTTGACAGAAGCTGGTTATGCTCCAGAATTGGCTTACTTTGAAGTTCTTCACGAAATGAAATTGATCGTTGACTTGATCTATGAAGGTGGATTCAAGAAAATGCGTCAATCAATTTCAAACACTGCTGAATATGGTGACTATGTCTCAGGACCACGTGTAATCACTGAACAAGTCAAAGAAAACATGAAAGCAGTTCTTGCGGACATCCAAAACGGTAAATTCGCCAACGACTTTGTGAATGACTACAAAGCTGGACGTCCAAAATTGACTGCCTACCGTGAACAAGCAGCCAACCTTGAAATTGAAAAAGTTGGTGCAGAATTGCGTAAAGCAATGCCATTTGTCGGTAAAAACGACGATGATGCATTCAAGATCTACAACTAATTTTTAAGAATATAAACAGAAGGCGAGTTGGGGGGAACCTAACTCGCTTTTTATCTTGAAAACTCATCTAGGAGGAGATTATGCTAAGTGCAAAAGATGTGGTGAAAGCCCACAAGGTTTTGAGTGGTGTAGTAGCCAATACTCCACTTGACTACGATCATTATTTATCAGAAAAATACGGAGCGAAAATTTATCTTAAGAAGGAAAATGCTCAACGTGTCCGTTCTTTTAAAATTCGTGGAGCTTATTACGCTATTTCGCAATTGACAAAAGAGGAGCGTGAACGTGGTGTAGTGTGTGCTTCGGCGGGAAATCACGCTCAAGGAGTTGCCTACACATGTAATGAGATGAAGATCCCTGCAACAATCTTTATGCCAATTACGACACCTCAACAGAAAATTGGTCAGGTCCGTTTCTTTGGAGGAGATTTTGTTACGATCAAATTAGTAGGGGATACTTTTGATGCTTCAGCCAAGGCTGCTCAAGACTTTACTGTAGCTGAAAATCGTACTTTTATTGATCCCTTTGATGATCCCTATGTTCAAGCTGGTCAGGGTACGGTAGCCTATGAAATTTTAGAAGAAGCTCGTAAAGAATCTATTGATTTTGATACTGTCTTGGTACCTGTTGGAGGTGGAGGCCTCATTTCAGGTGTTTCTACTTATATTAAAGAAACAAATTCTCAGATTGAGGTCATTGGAGTAGAGGCTGAAGGTGCTCGTTCTATGAAGGCTGCCTTTGAAGCTGGAGGACCGGTTAAACTTAAAGAAATTGATAAGTTTGCGGATGGAATTGCAGTGCAAAAGGTAGGACAGTTGACCTATGAAGCAACACGCAAACATGTAGAAACTCTTATCGGAGTAAATGAAGGCTTGATTTCTGAGACCTTAATTGATCTCTACTCTAAACAAGGTATCGTAGCAGAACCTGCGGGTGCTGCTAGTGTTGCAGCTCTAGAAGTATTATCCGATTATATTAAAGGCAAGACTATTTGTTGTATCATTTCTGGAGGGAATAATGACATCAACCGTATGCCAGAGATGGAAGAACGTGCCTTGATTTATGATGGTATCAAGCATTACTTTGTAGTGAATTTCCCACAACGTCCGGGAGCACTTCGAGAGTTTGTAAATGATATCTTAGGACCTCATGATGATATTACTCGTTTTGAATATATCAAACGAGCTAGCAAGGGAACTGGTCCAGTACTAATAGGGATTGCACTTGCTGATAAACATGATTATGCTGGATTGATTCACCGGATGGAAAAATTCGACCCGTCTTATATTAACTTGAATGGGAATGAGACCCTATATAATATGCTTGTTTAATATGCTATGAAATTTTTATCATATTATTTGCCTAACCTATTTACTAGTGCTATAATGTAAGTGAAGAAAGGGGGAGATTCCCATGGTTTTAAAAGTTATACTTGTTCTAATTATTCTAATGCTTATTGTGGGAGCTATATTAATGAGCTCAATCTATGTTGTTCGACAACAATCAGTAGCTATCATTGAACGATTTGGTAAGTATCAAAAATTGAGCAATAGTGGTATTCACCTAAGAGCACCATTTGGAATTGATAAAATTGCAGCTCGTGTACAACTGCGTCTCTTGCAAAGTGAAATCGTTGTGGAAACCAAGACTCAAGATAACGTATTTGTGACGATGAATGTTGCGACACAGTACCGAGTAAATGAACAAAATGTTACAGATGCTTACTATAAACTAATGAGACCTGAGGCTCAAATCAAATCTTATATTGAAGACGCATTGCGCTCATCAGTTCCTAAGTTAACTTTGGATGAATTGTTTGAGAAAAAGGATGAAATTGCATTAGAAGTTCAAAAACAAGTAGCGGAAGAAATGTCAACGTATGGGTACATTATCGTCAAAACGCTCATTACCAAAGTAGAGCCGGATGCGGAAGTCAAGCAATCGATGAATGAAATCAATGCTGCTCAACGTAAGAGAGTAGCAGCACAAGAATTGGCCGAAGCAGATAAAATTAAGATCGTAACAGCGGCCGAAGCAGAGGCAGAAAAGGATCGCTTACATGGTGTGGGGATCGCAGAGCAACGAAAAGCAATTGTTGATGGACTTGCTGATTCTATTAAAGAGTTAAAAGGAGCCAATGTTGAATTAACTGAAGAGCAAATCATGTCAATCTTGTTAACTAACCAGTATTTAGATACATTGAATAATTTTGCAGAAAAACAAGGTAATAATACAATTTTCTTACCAGCAAATCCTAACGGAGTTGAAGATATACGAACCCATATATTATCGGCTTTGAAAGCTAAGTAAATGTAATCTTAACGTCTTATTTGATTGGATATATGTTTTTTTATTGACAAATGCCATAAAAACGTATACAATTAAATATCGTAAAGAATAAAATAGGAGAAAAACATGGCTAAGACTAACTTTGAAAAAGTAGAATCAGTTGTTAGCTGGGTTCGTGATAAGAAGATCACTGGTTATCGTATTTCTAAAGAAACGAATGCACGTGAAATGTCTATCATTGCTCTAGCTCAAGGACGTGCAAAAGTTAAAAATATTTCCTTTGAAACAGCCCTTGGATTAATTGATTTCTATGAAAAAAATCATGAAAAATTTGAAGATTAATCTTTGGATACAAGCAGACTCTAATTAGGGTCTGCTTTTATTTATGGAACGGCGAAATAGCCATACTATGACCTACTAAACAAATCTATCTGTTAGAATGAACTAGGTTGACAGTAGAGGAGTGATCTCACTCATGAAAATCAAATAAAAGATTAGGAAGAGAGCTACAAGCATTACTTGCTCAGGAAAAAGAAGAAGGGATAAAAGTGATTTTTAAAGTATATAAAAAGAGGTCGGGATAAAAAACTCCGACCTTGATTTTTATATTCTTATGTTCATGAGCCTTTGACTCAATGTTGATTGGGGATTGAATAGGAAAACAACTCTTGGTTTAATAGGTTTATTCAACCGCTTTTGTCTTATCCTAAATAGCGTTGTAAAAATTCTCTTGTACGTTCCTCTTTAGGATTTGTAAATAAATCTTCAGGTTTGCCTTCTTCTGCAATCACACCTTTGTCCATAAATATGACACGGTGTGATACGTCACGAGCAAATTCCATTTCGTGGGTTACAACGATCATTGTTAAGCCTTCTTGAGCGAGTTCTTGCATGATTTTTAGAACTTCACCGACCATTTCAGGATCAAGGGCTGAGGTTGGCTCATCAAAGAGAATGGCATCAGGGTTCATAGAAAGTGCGCGAGCAATGGCGACACGTTGCTTTTGACCACCTGAAAGTTGCTTAGGTTTAGCTTGCCAGTAGCGCTCTCCCATTCCAACTTTTTCAAGGTTTTCTTTAGCAATTTTCTCTGCTTCTGATCGTTCACGTTTGAGAACGGTTGTCTGTGCAACAATCGTATTTTCAAGAACATTGAGATTTTCAAAGAGGTTAAAGGATTGGAAAACCATACCTAGTTTTTCACGATAGTGAGTGAGATTATAGCCTTTCTCGAGGACATTTTCACCGTGATAAAGGATTTCACCTTCAGTTGGTGTTTCGAGAAGATTGATAGAACGTAGGAAGGTTGATTTACCGCTACCAGAACTACCGATGATAGAAATCACTTCACCTTTGTGAATAGTGAGAGAGATATCTTTTAGGACCTCGTTTTGCCCGTAGGATTTTTTGAGGTGTTTGATTTCAAGGATTGGTTGACTCATTATTTCAAATCCTCCGTTTGCATTTGGTTAGCACCTGTCGTGTAGGTATCCATATCCATACGTTTTTCAATGAAGCGGAGGATACGCGTTACTGTGAAGGTGAGGACAAAGTAGATAACTGCTATGATGGTAAAGGTTTGGAAGTACTGGTAGGTTTGTGTTGCTACTGTATTTCCTGAGAAGTAAAGCTCTACAACAGAGATAACGTTCAATACAGAAGTATCCTTGATGTTGATGACGAACTCATTACCAGTTGCTGGTAGAATATTTCTAACAACTTGAGGCAAAACGATCTTACGCATGGTTTGATTATGAGTCATACCAAGTGCAGTAGCTGCTTCAAATTGTCCTTTGTCAACAGCTAGGATACCACCACGAACGATTTCGGTCATGTAGGCACCGGTATTGATAGAAACGATAAAGATAGCAGCCAGAGTACGGTCTAGGTTGATTCCGAAAGCCTGGGCAGTTCCATAGTAGATAACCATAGATTGTACAATCATAGGTGTTCCACGGAAAATTTCAATATAGATATTGAGAATCCAACCGATTAGTTTTTGGATTCCAAATATAAATTGGTTTTCAGATAGAGGTGCCGTACGGAAAACACCGATAGCAAGACCGATAGCGAGACCAACGATGGTACCGATAATTGAAATGAGAAGGGTAATACCAGCACCACGCAAGAGTTGTTGCCAGTTTTCAGTAAGAATTTTAGCGACTTGGCCAAAGAAATTACTGTTGCTGTCTTCTGTCGTTGTAGATTCTGCTGGTTGCTCTTTGATCATACGATCCATGAGAGCAACTTGTTCATCTTTAGAAATAGTTTCAATACTAGCATTGATTTGGCTGATACGTTCGTCGTCTTTACGAAGACCGATAGCGATAGAGGTATCCTCTTCTCCAGTTTTAAAACCAGGTTCAGGCTGAATCATTTTGAACTTAGCGTTTGCTGATTCGGCAGTTAGGGCTTCTGGTCGTTCAGAAACATAGGCATCAATGACACCAGCTTCAAGAGCTTGACGCATTTGAGCGAAATCTCCCATGGCAGTTTCCTTCTGAGCGCCTGAGATTTGTGAAATCAAGTCGTAAAGGTAAACACCTTGTTGAGAAGTGATTTTTGCTCCGCTAAAGTCATCTAATGATTTGGCGTTAGCATAGGCAGAATCCTTTTTGACCAAAAGTACTGGTTCGCTAGTATAGTAGCTGCTTGAAAATGCAATTTCTTGTTTGCGTTCAGCAGTTGGGCTCATACCTGCAACGATCATATCAATCTTACCAGAAGTAAGGGCTGGAACAAGTCCTTCCCACTTGGTTTTAACAACCAAGGGCTCTTTACCTAGGTCCTTAGCAATCTTTTTAGCTATTTGGACGTCGTAACCATTAGCATATTGGTTGGTTCCATCAATTTTGACAGCGCCGTTACTGTCGTCATCTTGAGTCCAGTTAAAGGGTGCGTAGGCTGCCTCCATACCGATGCGTAAATATTCATCGGCTTGGACCTGGCTAACTAGTCCTAAAGTAAGAGCCAGGCTAGCAAGGATAGTTAAGCATAATTTTTTCATGATTTCTCCTATTTCTAGTCTAAAATTGCTTCTCTCTATTGTATCGAAAAAGCGGAACTTTTTCAATCTTAGTAAATCCTTACTTGTAAAAAAATGATATAATGAGAAAAAGGTTAAAAGGGGCTATATTATGAAAAAAAGATGGTTAATAGTACTTATATTTACTTGTCTGATAATTGTTCCAAAATTGGTTTTTGCCGTGGATTATAGCATTCCATCCTATAAAGGAGAACTGTATATTCATGCAGACAATACAGCGGAATTTAGGCAGAAGATAGTTTACCAGTTTGAGGAGGACTTTAAGGGCCAAATCGTGGGACTTGGACGTGCTGGCAAGATGCCTAGCGGATTTTATATTGATCCTCAGCCAAAGGTTGAGGCATCTAAAAATGGTCATAAAATCGAAAATCTTACTAGCGAAGTGACAGAAGAAACGAATGGTTATACTGTTAAAGTCTATAATCCAGGTCAGGAAGGGGATAGGGTCGAAGTGGAACTTACCTGGCAATTGAAAAATCTTCTTTTTTTATATGATGATATCGCTGAATTAAATTGGCAACCCTTAACAGATAGTTCAGAATCTATTGAAAAATTTGAGTTTCATGTGATGGGAGATAATGGGGCCGAAAAACTCTTTTTCCACACAGGGCAACTCTATAGAGAGGGAAGGATTGAACAGAGTGGTCATGACTATACGATTCGTTTAGACAATCTTCCGTCTAAGCGTGGAGTTGAGTTGCATGCCTACTGGCCTCGAACTGATTTTGCTAGCGCTACAGATCAGGGCTTAAAAGGGAATCGTTTAGAAGAGTTTAATAAGATAGAAGAGTCGATTGTTAGAGAAAAAGATCAGAGTAAACAACTCGTTACTTGGGTATTCCCTTTGCTACTTTCCATTTCCTTGTTATTGAGCGTCTGCTTCTATTTTATCTATAGAAGAAAGACCACTCCTTCAGTCAAATATGCTAAAAATCATCGTCTCTATGAGCCACCAATGGAATTAGAGCCTATGGTTTTATCGGAGGCTGTCTACTCGACCTCCTTGGAGGAAGTGAGTCCTCTAACCAAAGGAGCAGGTAAATTCACCTTTGACCAACTTATTCAAGCTACCTTGCTAGATGTGATAGACCGTGGGAATGTCTCTATTATTTCAGAAGGAGATGCAGTTGGCTTGAGGCTGGTAAAAGAAGATGGTTTGTCAAGTTTTGAGAAAGACTGCTTAAATCTGGCCTTTTCAGGAAAAAAAGAAGCAACTCTTTCCAATTTGTTTGCGGATTACAAGGTATCTGATAGTCTTTATCGTAGAGCAAAAGTCTCTGATGAAAAACGGATTCAAGCAAGGGGGCTTCAGCTTAAATCTTCTTTCGAAGAAGCATTGAAAGAGATGCAAGAAGGAGTGAGAAAGCGAGTTTCCTTCTGGGGACTTCCAGATTATTATCGTCCTTTAACTGGTGGGGAAAAGGCCATGCAAGTAGGTATGGGACTCTCTACTATTCTACCCCTATTTATTGGATTTGGTTTGTTCTTGTATAGTTTGGATGTTCATGCTTATTTTTACCTCCCCTTGCCAATACTTGGTTTTCTAGGTTTGGTTTTGGCTGCTTTCTATTATTGGAAGCTTCGACTAGATAATCGTGATGGTGTCCTAAATGAAGCAGGAGCAGAAGTCTACTATCTCTGGACCAGTTTTGAAAATATGTTGCGTGACATTGCACGATTGGATCAGGCTGAGCTGGAAAGTATTGTTGTTTGGAATCGACTATTAGTGTATGCGACTTTGTTTGGATATGCTGACAAGGTTAGCCATTTGATGAAGGTTCACCAGATCCAAGTTGAAAATCCAGATATCAATCTCTATGTAGCCTATGGCTGGCATAGCATGTTTTACCATTCAACAGCACAAATGAGCCATTATGCTAGTGTCGCAAATACAGCAAGTACTTTCTCTGTATCATCTGGAAGCGGTAGCTCTGGTGGAGGTTTTTCAGGCGGTGGCGGTGGTGGCAGTATTGGTGCTTTCTAAAGAAAACTCAACACAGCCTTTAAAAGTATGATATAATGGAGGGTAGAAAAAGGAGTAATCTATGTATTTTTTTGAAATTTTAAAATCGATCTTTTTTGGGATTGTTGAAGGAATAACGGAGTGGTTGCCGATTTCAAGTACTGGTCACCTGATCCTAGCGGAAGAATTTATCCAATATAAAGACCAAAGTGAAGCCTTTATGTCTATGTTTAACGTGGTTATTCAACTTGGTGCAATCTTAGCCGTTATGGTTATCTACTTTAACAAACTTAATCCTTTCAAACCAGGGAAAGATAAAGTTCAAGTTCGTAGAACTTGGCAATTATGGTCAAAGGTTTTGGTTGCGACTTTACCTCTTCTCCTTGTCTTTAAGTTTGATGATTGGTTTGACACTCACTTCCATAATATGGTTTCAGTAGCCATTATGTTGATTGTTTATGGGGTTGCCTTTATCTATCTTGAAAAACGGAACAAAGCGCAAGCGATTGAGCCAACAGTCACAGAGCTAGACAAGTTGCCTTATAAAACGGCCCTCTATATCGGACTTTTCCAAGTCTTGGCTCTTTTACCTGGAACTAGCCGTTCGGGTGCCACTATCGTTGGTGGTTTGTTAAATGGAACTAGTCGTTCGGTGGTAACTGAGTTTACCTTCTATCTAGGAATTCCAGTTATGTTTGGAGCCAGTGCTTTGAAGATTTTTAAATTTATCAAAGCTGGAGAAGTGCTGAGTTTTGGTCAATTCTTCTTGCTCTTGGTAGCTATGGTAGTGGCTTTTGCAGTCAGCATGGTTGCCATTCGTTTCTTGACCAGCTATGTTAAAAAACACGACTTTACAATGTTTGGTAAATACCGTATTGTCTTAGGTAGTGTATTACTACTTTATAGCTTCGTTCGATTATTTGTATAAGAAAAAGCCTTGAGGGAAGCTACGTCCTTCAAGGTTTTAAAATCCAGTCACAGTGACACCCAATAAGCGAACGTCTTTATCTTTATCTGTCAGAGATTCGTAAAGTTGGATAGCCATTTGTGAAATAGTTTCAGCATCTTGGATCTTTTGAGATAAGCTTTTCCGCCTAGTCATTGTAGAAAAGTCAGCATAGCGGATTTTTAAAATAACAATCTTTCCAGATTTTTCATGTTTTTGAAGACTCAGGGCAACTCTTTTCGAAAGGAGAGTTAGCTCTTTTTTGATATCCTCTTCTAGATTGAGAATTTTACTATAAGTTTTTTCTTTTCCAATAGATTTACGAATGCGATTGGATTTGACGGGAGAATTATCAATGCCACGAGCCTTACGATACAAGTCAAAACCGAGTCGACCAAAACAATCAATGAGACTAATTTCAGGGATTTCTACGAGATCAGCTCCTGTAAATACCCCCATTTGATGCAATTTCTCAACTGTTTTCTTACCTACACCGTGGAATTTAGCGATATCCATTTGTTTGAGAAAATCTTCAGCTTCATCAGGGAGAATAACTGTCAGACCTCGAGGTTTTTGGTAATCGCTGGCTATTTTAGCTAAGAATTTATTATAAGACACACCAGCAGAAGCAGTCAGATGAAGTTCTTGCCAAATATCTTGTTGAATTAGTCTAGCGATTTTAACAGCGGACTTGATGCCGAGTTTGTTTTCAGTCACGTCTAGATAAGCTTCATCGATACTCATAGGCTCGATATTATCCGTATAACGTTTGAAAATAGCTCGAATCTGTTGACCGACAGCAGTATATTTTTCGTAGTTTCCAGAAATGAAAACAGCTTGAGGGCAACGTTCATAGGCTTCTTTAGAACTCATAGCTGAGTGGATACCGAATGCTCTCGCTTCATAACTACAAGTTGAAACAACGCCCCGACCACCTGTTTTCCTAGGGTCACTACCAATCACAACTGGCTTCCCTTTAAGTTTGGGATTGTCGCGAATTTCAACAGCAGCAAAAAAGGCATCCATGTCAATATGGATGATTTTACGAGATAAATCATTCATTAGTGGAAAAATCAACATGAAGAAACCTCTCAGTGCTAGTTTGTTTAATTTTATTATACTCTTTTTCTGAAAAAATGAAAATCAAATAATCTCTTTCAAAAATATAATACAGTTTGTGATATATTTTGAACTGTATTAGAAAAGAAAGTGTTTAAAAAGTGAGTTTTTAGTTGTTGAAATCGTTTACTGTGTGTTATACTGAATACATGAATGTAACAGATGACTGTTACTAGAAAGAAAAAAGAGGAATTAACATGGTTGTTAAGACAGTTGTTGAAGCACAGGACATTTTTGACAAAGCTTGGGAAGGCTTTAAAGGTGTTGACTGGAAAGAAAAAGCAAGTGTATCACGCTTTGTACAAGCAAACTACACTCCTTATGATGGAGATGAAAGCTTCCTTGCAGGACCAACAGAACGTTCACTTCACATCAAAAAAATCGTAGAAGAAACTAAAGCACACTACGAAGAAACTCGTTTCCCAATGGACACTCGTCCAACTTCTATTGCTGATATTCCTGCTGGATTTATCGACAAAGAAAACGAAGTGATCTTTGGTATCCAAAATGATGAACTCTTCAAATTGAACTTCATGCCAAAAGGTGGTATCCGTATGGCTGAAACAACTTTGAAAGAAAATGGATACGAACCAGATCCAGCTGTTCACGAAATCTTCACTAAATATGTAACAACAGTTAACGACGGTATCTTCCGTGCCTACACTTCAAACATTCGTCGTGCTCGTCACGCTCACACTGTAACTGGTCTTCCAGATGCCTACTCACGTGGACGTATCATCGGTGTTTACGCACGTCTTGCTCTTTACGGAGCAGACTACTTGATGCAAGAAAAAGTCAACGACTGGAATGCAATCAAAGAAATCGATGAAGAAACAATCCGCCTTCGTGAAGAAGTAAACCTTCAATACCAAGCATTGCAACAAGTTGTACGCTTGGGAGACCTTTACGGAGTTGATGTTCGTAAACCAGCGATGAACGTTAAAGAAGCTATCCAATGGGTTAACATTGCCTTTATGGCTGTCTGCCGTGTTATCAACGGTGCGGCTACATCTCTTGGACGTGTGCCAATCGTATTGGATATCTTTGCAGAACGTGACCTTGCTCGTGGTACATTTACTGAATCAGAAATCCAAGAATTTGTTGATGATTTCGTTATGAAACTTCGTACAGTTAAATTTGCTCGTACAAAAGCTTATGACCAATTGTACTCAGGTGACCCAACCTTCATCACAACTTCTATGGCAGGTATGGGTAACGACGGTCGTCACCGTGTTACTAAGATGGACTACCGTTTCTTGAACACTCTTGACAACATCGGTAACTCTCCAGAACCAAACTTGACAGTTCTTTGGACTGACAAATTGCCATACAACTTCCGTCGCTACTGTATGCACATGAGCCACAAACACTCTTCAATTCAATACGAAGGTGTAACGACAATGGCTAAAGATGGATATGGTGAAATGAGCTGTATCTCATGTTGTGTATCTCCACTTGACCCAGAAAACGAAGAACAACGTCACAACATCCAGTACTTCGGTGCTCGCGTTAACGTTCTTAAAGCTCTTCTTACTGGTTTGAATGGTGGTTACGACGATGTTCATAAAGACTACAAAGTATTTGATATCGAACCAATCCGTGACGAAGTTCTTGAATTCGAATCAGTTAAAGCTAACTTTGAAAAATCTCTTGACTGGTTGACAGACACTTACGTAGATGCTTTGAACATCATCCACTACATGACTGATAAGTACAACTACGAAGCTGTTCAAATGGCCTTCTTGCCAACTAAACAACGTGCTAACATGGGATTCGGTATCTGTGGATTCGCTAACACTGTTGACACATTGTCAGCTATCAAGTACGCTACAGTTAAACCAATCCGTGACGAAAATGGCTACATCTACGATTATGAAACAATCGGTGAATACCCACGTTGGGGTGAAGATGACCCACGTTCAAACGAATTGGCAGAATGGTTGATCGAAGCTTACACAACTCGTCTACGTAGTCACAAACTTTACAAAGACGCAGAAGCTACAGTATCACTTTTGACAATCACATCTAACGTTGCTTACTCTAAACAAACTGGTAACTCACCAGTCCACAAAGGTGTATACCTCAACGAAGATGGTTCAGTGAACTTGTCTAAACTTGAATTCTTCTCACCAGGTGCTAACCCATCTAACAAAGCTAAAGGTGGATGGTTGCAAAACTTGAACTCACTTGCTAGCCTTGACTTTGGTTACGCAGCTGACGGTATCTCATTGACAACTCAAGTATCACCACGTGCTCTTGGTAAAACTCGTGACGAACAAGTTGATAACTTGGTAACAATCCTTGATGGTTACTTCGAAAACGGTGGACAACACGTTAACTTGAACGTTATGGACTTGAACGATGTTTACGAAAAGATCATGTCAGGTGAAGACGTAATCGTACGTATCTCAGGATACTGTGTAAATACTAAGTACCTCACTCCAGAACAAAAAACTGAATTGACACAACGTGTCTTCCACGAAGTTCTTTCAATGGATGATGCATTGAGCTAAGATTCATAAATAGTAAATAAAAACCAGTCATTTTGACTGGTTTTTTGGTATAAAAAAATATTTAAAAAAGTTGGTCAAATTTGGTCAAATCTCTTGACTATTACTGACCAAAGTGATATACTGAAAACATAAGGATAAGAAAATCCTTAGAAAACCTTGATTTTAAGGTGATTGTCTATGTTATCTTAAGATCAAAGTATGGGTAAAACCTAGAAAAGAGGTACAACCTATGTTTAACATTAGTATTTTTAGAATTCCAATTACAAAATCTACATTGGATAAAGAAAAACCAGACATTATACATAGAGTAGCAAATAGCTAGTCTAAATTTTTTAAAACAAAGGTCAGAGAAAGTCAAAGTGATTTGACTAACTAATTTTGAAAACAAACGAGGTATGAAATATGAACAACAACTTTAATAACTTTAACAACATGGATGATTTATTTAACCAATTAATGGGCGGTATGCGTGGATACAGTTCAGAAAACCGTCGTTACTTGATTAACGGTCGTGAAGTAACACCTGAAGAATTTGCTATTTATCGTCAAACAGGGCAACTTCCAAGTGAAGGAAGTGACCAAGCTCAGTATGTTCAAGGTAAAGCTATGAAACAAGATGGTATTCTTGCAAAACTTGGACGTAACTTAACAGCTGAAGCTCGTGAAGGGAAGCTGGATCCGGTTATTGGACGTAATAAGGAAATTCAAGAAACATCTGAAATTCTTTCTCGTCGTACTAAGAACAACCCAGTCCTTGTAGGTGATGCTGGTGTCGGTAAAACAGCAGTAGTTGAAGGTTTGGCTCAAGCTATCGTGAATGGTGATGTTCCAGCAGCAATCAAGAATAAAGAAATTATCTCTATTGATATTTCAGGTCTTGAAGCTGGCACTCAATATCGTGGTAGCTTTGAAGAAAATATTCAAAACTTGGTAAAAGAAGTTAAAGAAGCTGGAAACATTATCCTCTTCTTCGACGAAATCCATCAAATCCTGGGTGCAGGTAGCACAGGAGATGGTCAAGGATCTAAAGGTCTTGCTGATATCTTGAAACCAGCTCTTTCACGTGGTGAATTGACAGTGATTGGTGCAACAACTCAAGACGAATACCGCAACACTATTTTGAAAAATGCTGCCCTTGCTCGTCGTTTCAATGAAGTGAAGGTCAATGCTCCATCTGCTGAAGATACTTTCAAGATTCTCCAAGGTATCCGTGATCTATATCAACAACACCATAATGTTATCTTGCCAGATGAAGTTTTGAAAGCGGCTGTTGATTACTCAGTACAATATATTCCTCAACGTAGCTTGCCAGATAAGGCTATTGACCTAGTCGATGTAACAGCTGCTCACTTGGCAGCACAACACCCAGTGACAGATGTACATGCTGTAGAGCATGAAATTGAAGAAGAAAAAGCTAAACAAGAAGCTGCAGCTGCTAAAGAGGATTATGAAGCGGCATTAAATGCAAAAATTCGTATTGAAGAACTGGAAAAGAAAATTGCCAACCATACAGAAGATCACAAGGTTACAGCGACTGTTAATGACGTAGCTGAGTCTGTCGAACGGATGACTGGAATCCCAGTATCACAAATGGGTGCTACTGATATCGAACGTTTGAAAGATATGGGTCACCGTTTGCAAACTAAGGTAATCGGCCAAGATAAAGCTGTTGAAGCAGTAGCACGTGCTATCCGTCGTAACCGTGCAGGATTTGACGAAGGGAACCGTCCAATCGGTAGCTTCCTCTTTGTAGGTCCTACTGGTGTTGGGAAGACTGAGTTGGCTAAACAATTGGCTCTTGATATGTTTGGAACTAAGGATGCTATCATCCGTTTGGACATGTCAGAATACAGCGACCGCACAGCCGTTTCTAAATTGATTGGTACAACAGCCGGTTATGTTGGTTACGATGATAACAACAACACTTTGACTGAACGTGTTCGTCGGAATCCATACTCAATCGTCCTTCTTGATGAAATTGAAAAGGCTGATCCTCAAGTCATCACCCTTCTCCTTCAAGTTTTGGATGATGGTCGTCTGACTGATGGTCAAGGTAATACTGTAAACTTTAAAAATACAGTGATTATCGCAACTTCAAATGCTGGCTTTGGTTACGAAGCAAACTTGACAGAAGAAGCGGATAAACCAGAACTCATGGATCGTTTGAAACCTTACTTCCGTCCAGAATTCCTCAATCGCTTCAACGCTGTGATTGAATTCTCACACTTGAGCAAGGAAGACCTTTCTAAGATTGTAGATTTGATGTTGGTTGATGTCAATAAGACACTTGCTAAGAAAGAGATCGACTTGGCAGTGAGTGACGCAGCCAAAGAATATATGACCGAAGAAGGTTATGATGAAGTCATGGGTGTTCGTCCACTCCGTCGTGTAGTTGAACAACAAATTCGTGACAAAGTCACAGACTTCCACTTGGATAATCTTGATGCTAAACACCTTGAAGCCGATATGGAAGATGGTGTCTTGGTCATTCGTGAAAAAGCCTAAATCAAGATTTAGAAAATAAAAAAAGGAACCAGTTCAAAAGCTGGTTTCTTTTTTTATTATCAGATGATATGGCGTTCAAAGGCATCATCAGAGATTCCTTGTTGGAGAATCAATTTAGCCCATTCCTTAGCTGAAAATAGGCTGTGGTCCTTGTAGTTCCCGCAAGATTCAATGGTAGTTCCTGGGACATCTTCCCAAGTTGTTGTTTCTGCGATTTCCTTTAGTGAATCCTTGATGACAGCAGCGATTTCTGCACTAGTATGACGTCCCCACATAATCATATGGAAACCTGTACGACAACCAAATGGTGAACAATCAATCATCCCGTCGATGCGAGTACGGATGAGCTTAGCCAATAGATGCTCAATAGTATGGAGGCCAGCAGTAGGGATAGAGTCTTCATTTGGTTGAACCAAGCGAATATCAAAGTTAGAAATAATATCTCCCTTAGGACCTGTTTCTTCCCCAATTAAACGGACATAAGGTGCTTTGACAATGGTGTGATCAAGTTCAAAACTTTCAACAATAACTTCTTTTGACATGGCATTTCCTTTCAACTTTCTCCTTTCATTATATCATAAAGATTTACTTGAAAACTGCTAATAAAGAGATTTTTCAAATATGAATGCCATAAAAGAGTCTGACTGTAAAAAATAATTTTAAAATGGCAATTGTTTTCAATTCAATTGGAAAAATTCTGAAAATTGTATTGACACATGGCTGAAAAGGGACTATAATGTATAAAAAGTCAAAAGGAGTTTATTATGAAATTTTCAAAAGTAATGGCCCTAGCAGGGGTGACTCTGTTAGCGTCAGGTGTTTTGGCAGCTTGTTCAGGTTCAGGCTCTAGTGCAAAGGGTGAGAAAACTTTTTCTTATGTTTATGAAACAGATCCAGATAGTCTCAACTATCTGACAACTGGTAAGGCTGCGGTTGCTAATATCACAAGTAATGTCATTGACGGTTTGATGGAGAATGACCGCTACGGTAACTTCGTGCCATCTTTGGCAGAAGATTGGTCAGTGTCCAAAGACGGGTTGACTTACACTTACACAATCCGTAAAGATGCTAAATGGTACACTTCTGAAGGAGAAGAGTATGCACCAGTTAAAGCGCAAGACTTTGTAACAGGTCTTAAGTATGCGGCTGATAATAAGTCAGAAGCCCTTTATCTTGTTCAAGAATCTATTAAAGGTTTGGATGCTTATGTAAAAGGTGAAGTTAAAGATTTCTCAGAAGTTGGAATTAAGGCTGTAGATGATCAAACAGTTCAATACACTTTGAACAAACCAGAAAGCTTCTGGAACTCTAAGACAACCATGGGAATTCTTGCACCAGTCAATGAAGAATTCCTTACTTCTAAAGGAAGTGACTTTGCTAAAGCAACAGATCCAAGCAGCATCCTTTATAATGGTCCTTTCTTGTTGAAATCATTGGTAGCAAAATCTTCAGTAGAATTTGAAAAGAATCCAAACTACTGGGATAAGGACAATGTTCATATTGATAAAGTAAAACTTTCATTCTGGGATGGTCAAGACAATAACAAACTTGCAGAAACTTTTAAAGATGGTGGTTTCTCAATGGCTCGTCTCTTCCCAACAAGTGGAAGCTACTCTGAACTTGAAAAAGAGTTTAAAGACAATATCGTTTATACACCACAAGATTCTTCAACCTTCTTAGTTGGTACAAATATTGACCGTCAGTCTTACAAATATACTTCTAAGACTACAGACGAGGAAAAGACTTCAACTAAGAAAGCTCTTCTTAACAAAGACTTCCGTCAAGCCATCGCCTTTGGTTTTGATAGAACAGCTTATGCTTCTCAAGTTAATGGAGCAAGCGGAGCAACAAAACTCCTTCGTAACTTGTTCGTACCACCAACATTTGTTCAAGCAGATGGTAAAAACTTTGGTGAATTAGTTAAGGAAAAATTGGTGACCTATGGTGATGAGTGGAAAGATGTTAATCTAGACGACGCTCAAGACGGTCTTTACAATCCTGAAAAAGCGAAAGCAGAATTTGCTAAGGCTAAGACAGCTCTCCAAGCAGAAGGTGTTCAATTCCCAAT
Organism: Streptococcus oralis; assembly: GCF_001075875.1. Taxonomy (GTDB): domain Bacteria; phylum Bacillota; class Bacilli; order Lactobacillales; family Streptococcaceae; genus Streptococcus; species Streptococcus oralis_I. Next base: position 28,325 of record NZ_JUOS01000036.1, on the reverse strand, counting down.
CCACTTGGATATGCCAGTTGACCAAACCAATACTACAAAAGTTCAACGTGTTCAATCATTGAAACAATCACTTGAAGCAACATTAGGAACTGATAACGTAGTCGTTGATATCCAACAACTTCAAAAAGATGAAGTTCTCAATGTCACTTACTTTGCTGAAACGGCTGCCGGTGAAGATTGGGATCTTTCAGATAACGTTGGTTGGTCTCCTGACTACATCGACCCATCTACATACCTTGATATCATCAAACCATCTGTAGGTGAAAATACTAAGACTTACCTAGGATTTGATTCAGGTACAAATAACGCTGCTGCCAAACAAGTTGGTTTGGAAGATTACGAAAAGATGGTTGTTGAAGCTGGAAATGAAGACACTGACGTTTCAAAACGTTATGATAAATATGCTGCAGCCCAAGCTTGGTTGACAGATAGTGCATTGATTATTCCAACAACTTCTCAAACTGGACGTCCAATGTTGTCTAAGATGGTACCATTCACACTTCCATTTGCTTACTCAGGTAACAAGGGTATGAGTGAAGCCCTCTTGTACAAATACCTTGAACTTCAAGATAAACCAGTAACTGCTGATGAGTATCAAAAAGCTCAAGATAAATGGAAGAAAGAAAAAGAAGAATCTAATAAAAAAGCGCAAGAAGATCTTGCAAATCATGTCAAATAAGAAAAAAGAGGCCGGACAAAAAGTCTGGCCTTTTGATATCATTCCTGAGACATCAGTTTGACATTTTGGTTATTGGTTCAGGCATTGCATTGAAGTAGTAGAACAGACTTTCTAAGTCACGCCCCAGTTCATAAATAAACTACATAAACATAAGGTGTCTTTTATCTATAATTTTAAACAGTTTTTTCGACTATTTAACTTGTGTTTGGGATAAGGTTGCGATTGAGATAACTTTGACAGTTTTTTAGTCTGTTAAGTTGTTTCGCTTCCTATTTTTAAAAAGTTTGGCTTTATAAAAATTAAGATTCTACCATAAAAAACTACATACAAAAAACTGAGAATAAATCCTCAGTTTTTTTATATATTTTATTGTTGTCTTCGTGGATTTTGTTGGGGTTGATTTTGTTGTTGAGAATTTGCAGATGAGTTTGGTTGCGTTGCATTTGGATTAGTAGTACCATTCGTATTTTCGTTTGAAGAGCTTTCACTTTCAGTTGTTGAAGTTGAACTTGAGCTAGAGCTCTCTGTTGTCGAACTTGCTTGAGTTGATTGTGGAATCCAGTTGCTGCGTGCACCATTCTTGAAGACGTAATCACCGCTTCTATAAAGTCCTTCAGGCATTGTCCAGTCACCAGGGGAATCATCTTCTGAGAGATAGGATATCATAGAACGGTAGATCTTTGCAGCAACTCTGAAACCATCTCCTGTGATAGGAGTAAGGCGATTAGAGTAACCTGTCCAAACAGCCATAGAATACTTACGGGTATATCCTACAAAATTTTCATCAGGTGTGACATAATCGTATCTCTTAATGTAATTTTCAATTTCATCATCTGTATAGTTTGATGTACCTGTCTTACCTGCTTGAGGAAGCCATGAAATATAAGCATCTCGACCTATACCAGAGTATAATACTGTTTTCATCATTTCTGTCATCATATAGGCAGTTGTTTCTTTCATAGCGCGAGTACCTTGATCAGAGAACTCTTTTGAACTACCGTCGCTAAAGACAACTTTATTGATGTACATTGGTTTATAATAGATACCACCGTTAGCGAAAGCAGCATAGGCAGCAGCCATTTTCTCACTACTTGCACCGTACTGTTTACCTGATTCGGTCGTATTACTTGAAATTGCGTTTGCGTATACCATGGTTGGATAATCAATGCCTAAACCATTTAGGAAACCTTTTGCTTTATCGAGTCCAACTCTATCGAGAGTTTCAACGGCTGGTACGTTCCGTGATTGTTGGATAGCTGTTTGTAGGGTGATATTGCCCAAATAGCCTCTATCCCAGTTGTAAAGAGGAGTGTTAGTACCAGGATAGTTGTAGGGAACATCTTTAAGCATATAAGCAGTTGAGTCATAGATATCATACTCTAGTGCGGGAGCGTAGTCCGTGATTGGTTTCATAGTTGAACCCCAGTCACGGTTTGTTTCCACTGCCTGGTTGGTACCAAAGGATACGTTGCTAGCTTGGTGGCGAGATCCGAGTTGGGCAATAACTTTACCGTTTGATACATCAACGATAGTAGAAGCCGCTTGGATATCATCATCAGGATAGTTTACGTATTGGTCAGTGTTATAGACGTCCCAAAGGTGTTTTTGTACCTCTTGGTCAACGTTGGTATAGACTTCCATACCTGTTGTTAATAGATTATAGCCTGTCTCTTGCTGAACTTGGTCAATAACCTCTTTAAGATAGTTATCCATGTACTGTGGATAGCTATTAACAGATTTTAGACTTTGAAGACCATCTGTGATTGGAGTATTGATGGCTGTTTCATATTGCTCGGCTGTAAGGTAACCTTGTTTTTGCATTTCTGACAAAACGAGGTTTCGTCTTTCAAGAGCTGCTTCAGGGTGAGAATAAGGATCGTATTGGTTTGGAGCCTGTGGCATACCTGCTAAGAGTGCTAACTGTGGAATGGACAAATCTTCGAGATCCTTACCATAGTAGTTCTCTGCAGCAGTTTGCATACCATAGTTACCATTTGACATGTAGACCTTATTGACGTAATAGGTCAATATTTCTTGTTTAGTTGCAGTTCGCTCTAGTTGGATAGCTAACCAAGCCTCTTGAACTTTACGGGATAGGGTTTGATCGGCTGTTGATGTTGAGAAGTAGGTCAATTTTATCAACTGCTGAGTCAAAGTCGATCCACCTTGAAGACCACTATTGCTTCGAAGGTTACGAAGGAAAGCTCCTGCTATACGAATGCTATCAATTCCTCTATGGTTAAAGAAACGGTGATCCTCGATAGAGACAATCGCATTGACAAGATTAGTAGGAATGTCACTACTTTGAGCATTGACACGACGTTCAGCGCCTAAATCTGCGATTAGTTCATTTTTGCTATCATAAATTTTACTTGATGTCGTTGCAACAAGTTTACTCTCGGAAAGTTCAGGAGCCTTGTTTGCATAGTAAAGAAATACACCACCACCAAATAGGAAAGCTGCGATAAATAAGCTAATTACACCAATGCCAAGGTATTTAGCGATGCGTAAGATAGTTTGTTTGTTCATATTGTTTTACCACCTAGTAAATGTTGTTTGACTGTATCAAGGTAAGGAATTTGTGGAAAGGCAGACTGCTCAATCACATAACCGAATTCTTTGATATAGTCAAGCGGCATTGACTTTTTACCCATATCCTGATGATAAAAACGGATGAGGTCAAGTGCCGGCAATAAATACGTTTCTTGATAAGAAGAAAAATGAAGAAGGACAAAGCAAATCCCTTTTTGATCAAGGACTTGTTCCATATGCCGAATCTGATGAGGATGGAAGTTCTTCATCGGAATCGCATGTTTTTGCTTGGTTTCCTTGGCTTCGAAATCGATGTAAAACCCTTCATAAACTCCAGAATAATCGGTAGTTGATGCTTGTCTAAAATAAGCTTCAACAATCTTTGCACGACTACGCTGAGGATAGTCTACGCGGACAATCTGAACAGGAGTTGGTTTTTTATGGATAACAGCCAAACCGTGTGTCAGATAATACTCGTTTGTAGCATTGATCATCTTTTCAAAGGTCATCCCACGATTTGCGAAATTTTTAGTTTGTGAGGTGACTTGTTGTTTTTTTTTTGATGAAAGTTTATGAGGATAGTTGACCATAATTCTCCTTATTGGTACAATAACATCACTCCATTATACCATAAAGGTGCACAGAAAGGGTGAAAAAATGCATACAGCCTTGATTTTAGGCTATTCTAGCTTTGATTTAGGATTGTTTAATGAAAAAGATATTCGTTTAAAAATTATTAAAAAAGCCATTCGTAGAGATTTGGAAAAAATGGCTGACGAAGGGTTGAAATGGTTGGTGTTTACGGGAACTCTGGGATTTGAACACTGGGTTTTGGAGGTGGCCAGAGATATGAAAGATGACTTTGGTTTCCAACTTGCAACTATCTTTGATTTTGAGACTCATGGGGAAAACTGGAATGAGGGAAATCAGGTTAAACTTAGTGAATTTAAACAAGTTGATTTTGTAAAATACGCCTATCCGAACTATGAACACAAGGGTCAATTACGAGACTATCAACTTTTCTTACTTGAAAATACAGATGGAGCTTATCTTTTTTATGATGAAGAAAATGAAACAAAACTGAAGTATTTTTACGAACTGATGAAAAAGAAAGACAACTATATTACAAAAAGATTAACATTTGAGGAATTAAACGAAGTAGCTGAAAATTTTTCCGAAAATTGAGCCTTTGACCTTGCTTTTTGTTTGCCTTTTTTTATATAATAATACTAGCAACTGAGAATGGAGAGAGACATGGCAAGTATTATTTTTACAGCAAAAGATATTTTTGAGCAGGATTTTGGAAGAGAAGTACGTGGATATAGTAAAGCAGAGGTTGATGAATTCTTGGATGATGTCATCAAGGATTATGAAACTTATGCAGCATTAGTAAAGTCACTCCGTTTAGAAATTGCAGAGTTGAAAGAGGAATTGGCGAAAAAACCTCAAGTGACTCCAGTAGCTTCTGAACCAGCAGAGCTTGGAAGTACAACTTCTATGACAAACTTTGATATTTTGAAACGTTTGAATCGTCTTGAAAAAGAAGTATTTGGCAAACAAATCATGGATAATTCTGATTTCTAAGAATACTTCTGTTGTGCAATTTTTGGATAATCGCGTGAAGAGAGTTTCTTTTCATGAGGAAAGTCCATGCTAGCACAGGCTGTGATGCCTGTAGTGTTTGTGCTAGGCGAAACCATAAGCCTAGGGACGAGAAATCGTTACGGCAGTTGAAATGGCTAAGTCTTTGGATATGTCAGAGTAGACTTGAAAGTGCCACAGTGACGGAGTCTCTCTGGAAACAGAGAGAGTGGAACGCGGTAAACCCCTCAAGCTAGCAACCCAAATTTTGGTCGGGGCATGGAGTGCGCGGAAACGAACGTAGTACTCTGACTGCTAGCAGCTAGAGCTGCTAGTGGTAGACAGATGATTATCGAAGGAAGTGGTCCTAGTCACTTCTGGAACAAAACATGGCTTATAGAAAATTGCATATAGGTTGGGGCTGAGATATATTCTCAACCTCATTTTTTAAAGTGAATAAAGAAAGGTCTATAAAAGACTGAAATGAAAACAACATTTAATTTAATTGCGACTGCTGCGGCGGGTTTGGAAGCTGTAGTTGGACGTGAAGTAAGAGATTTGGGTTATGATTGTCAAGTTGAAAATGGGCGTGTTCGTTTTCAAGGTGATGTTAAAGCGATTATCCAAACCAACCTGTGGCTAAGAGCTGCAGATAGAATCAAAATTGTTGTGGGAACTTTTCCTGCAAAAACATTTGAAGAACTCTTCCAAGGTGTTTTTGCTTTAGATTGGGAAAACTATCTTCCGCTAGGAGCTCGTTTCCCAATTGCCAAGGCTAAGTGTGTCAAGTCAAAATTACACAATGAGCCAAGTGTGCAGGCAATTTCTAAGAAGGCAGTCGTTAAGAAACTACAAAAACACTATGCCCGACCAGAAGGTGTTCCCCTGATGGAGAATGGTCCAGAGTTCAAGATTGAAGTTTCCATTTTGAAAGATATAGCGACTGTTATGATTGATACAACTGGTTCAAGTCTCTTTAAACGTGGTTACCGTACTGAAAAAGGTGGTGCTCCAATCAAGGAGAATATGGCAGCTGCGATTTTGCAACTGTCAAACTGGTACCCTGATAAGCCTTTGATTGATCCAACCTGTGGTTCGGGAACATTCTGTATTGAGGCAGCTATGATTGCGCGCAAGATGGCACCAGGTTTGCGTCGTTCATTTGCCTTTGAAGAGTGGAACTGGGTTAGTGACCGCTTGATTCAAGAAGTCAGAACTGAGGCAAGCAAGAAGATAAATCGAGAGATTGAACTGGATATTATGGGTTGTGATATCGATGGTCGTATGGTGGAAATTGCCAAAGCCAATGCCCAGGCAGCAGGAGTATCTGGAGATATTCTCTTTAAACAGATGCGCGTACAGGATTTGCGTACGGATAAGATTAATGGAGTCATTATCTCTAACCCACCATATGGTGAACGTTTGTCAGATGATGCAGGAGTAACTAAACTTTATGCTGAAATGGGTGAGGTTTTTGAACCACTCAAAACTTGGAGTAAGTTTATTCTGACAAGTGATGAAGCCTTTGAAAGTAAATATGGTAGTCAGGCGGATAAAAAACGAAAACTCTATAATGGTACTTTGAAAGTTGATTTGTATCAATATTTTGGTCAACGTGTCAAAAGAAATTTGACAGATTAGAAAGGAGCTGCCATGGATCAGAAGGATAAAAAAGAAGAATTGTTAGAAACTGAGAAAACATCTCAGGAACCTCAGTTTGATTTTGAGGAAGCTAAGGATTTGACGGTTGGACAGGTTATTCGAAAAAATGAAGAAATCGAAGCAGGAGTAACTCCTGATGATACGATTTTGGACAAATACATTAAACAACACCGTGAAGAAATTGAAGCTGATAAATTTACAAACATTCAGGCGAAGAAAGAGGAACTTCAAAGTCTAGATGATTTGATCCAAGAAGCTAAAGAGACGATTGAAGAAGAGGTGGAACCAGTAGAAGAAGTCTCTGAATCAGAAAAGTTTGCTGAAGAAGAGGGAGTAGCAACTGAAGAAGTTCTCCCTTCGCCACTAGAAGAAACTTTAGTTATGGATAAAAATCTTGTAGAGGAAGTATTTGAACCTGAACAGGTAGAAAATGAGGAAACTTCACAAGAAGAAACCCCAATTCTAGCTCGCTCTCTTCAAGAAGAGGATGAACCACGACGCAAAAAACTGTGGGTCATTTTGTCAGCTTTTTTAGCGATTGTTGTCTTGATTATTGGTGGTAGCTACTACGTTTATCGTCAAATTACGCGTTCTTCTCAAGAAATTCAGTCTCAGTCATCTGATGCAGGTTTGGTAAGCAATCAAGCAATTCTCGATCAATTTAACAGTCTCTATGACACTTTTTATACTGATGAGAATAAAACTGCCCTAAAAAATAGTCAGTTTAGTCAATTGAGTCAGCTTAAAGAGCTATTAGATAAACTTGAGGGTGCTAAAGAACATACTCTTGCAAAGTCAAAATATGATAGCCTTGAAACACAAATCAAGGCAGTACAAGATGTTAATGCTCAATTTGAAACACCAGCTATTACAGATGGTGTTCTAGATACAAATGCTAAAGTAAAGGCAGATGCTAAATTTACCGAAGTTAAGACTGGGAATACTGAAATTGATAAACTGCTAGATAAGGCTATTAGTCTCGGTAAGAGTCAACTTTCAAGTTCTACAAGCTCTAGCAGTAGTCAATCAAGTTCATCAAGTCAAACAGAGTCAAACTCAGCAACTGAAAGCAATGCTAGCAGCTCTGCTAATGCATCAACTTCAGCGGGTGAAACAGCCTCAGCAAATAATATCCTTAATAGTGGACTAGCAAGCAATAGTGTGAACCTACAAAGAAGTGTCAGTCGAGTACCGTACAATCAAGCTGCTGTTAGTGATAGTAGTAATCCTGCTTGGACTTTTGCAAATGGTGTCCTTGAACGAATTCTTGAGACTTCGCGTGCGCGTGGCTACATTACAGGCAACCAATATATTTTGGAACCTGTGAATATTGTTAATGGTAATGGCTACTATAATCTTTATAAACCAGATGGTACCTATCTCTTTACCCTTAATTGTAAGACAGGTTACTTTGTAGGGAATGGCTCTGGACATGCGGATGATTTAGACTACTAGTCAAATTGTTACAAAATTCTTTCTTTTCACAGATAAACATGATAAAATAAAACATATTAAACAAGAGGAGTGTCACATGACAAAAGCTAACTTTGGTGTTGTTGGTATGGCCGTAATGGGTCGTAACCTTGCCCTTAATATTGAATCCCGTGGTTATACAGTTGCTATTTATAACCGTAGTAAAGAAAAAACTGAATATGTGATTGCTTGCCACCCTGATAAAAACTTCGTGCCAAGCTATGATATCGAAAGTTTCGTAAATTCAATTGAAAAACCACGTCGTATCATGCTTATGGTTCAAGCAGGACCTGGTACAGATGCGACGATTCAAGCCCTTCTTCCACACTTGGATAAAGGTGATATTTTGATCGACGGAGGAAACACTTTCTATAAAGATACCATCCGTCGTAATGAAGAATTGGCGAACTCAGGTATCAACTTTATCGGTACTGGTGTATCTGGTGGTGAAAAAGGTGCCCTCGAAGGTCCTTCTATCATGCCTGGTGGACAAAAAGAAGCTTACGACTTGGTGGCTGATGTTCTTGAAGAAATCTCAGCTAAAGCACCAGAAGATGGAAAACCATGTGTGACATACATCGGTCCTGATGGAGCTGGTCACTATGTGAAAATGGTCCACAATGGTATCGAGTACGGTGATATGCAATTGATCGCAGAAAGCTACGATCTTATGCAACACTTGCTTGGTCTTTCTGCAGAAGATATGGCTGAAATCTTTACTGAGTGGAACAAGGGTGAATTGGACAGCTACTTGATTGAAATTACAGCTGATATCCTTGGACGCAAAGACGATGAAGGTCAAGATGGACCAATCGTAGACTACATTCTTGATGCTGCAGGTAACAAAGGAACTGGTAAATGGACTAGCCAATCAGCGCTTGACCTTGGTGTGCCATTGTCACTCATTACTGAGTCAGTATTTGCGCGTTACATCTCTACTTACAAAGAAGAGCGTGTACATGCTAGCAAGGTGCTTCCAAAACCAGCTGCTTTCAAATTTGAAGGAGATAAGGCTGAGTTGATTGAAAAAATCCGCCAAGCCCTTTACTTCTCAAAAATCATCTCATACGCACAAGGTTTTGCTCAATTGCGTGTAGCTTCTAAAGAAAACAACTGGAACTTGCCATTTGCGGACATCGCATCTATCTGGCGTGATGGATGTATCATCCGTTCACGTTTCTTGCAAAAGATCACAGATGCTTACAACCGTGATGCAGATCTTGCTAACCTTCTTTTGGATGAGTACTTCTTGGACGTAACAGCTAAGTACCAACAATCAGTTCGTGATATTGTAGCTCTTGCTGTTCAAGCTGGAGTACCAGTACCAACATTCTCAGCAGCTATTACTTACTTTGATAGCTACCGTTCATCTGATCTTCCAGCTAATTTGATCCAAGCACAACGTGACTACTTTGGTGCCCACACTTACCAACGTAAAGACAAAGAAGGAACCTTCCACTACTCTTGGTATGACGAAAAATAAGTAGGTCAGCCATGGGGAAACGGATTTTATTACTTGAGAAAGAAAGAAATCTAGCTCATTTTTTAAGTCTGGAACTCCAAAAAGAGCAATACCGAGTTGATCAGGTAGAAGAGGGACAAAAGGCCCTCTCCATGGCTCTTCAGACAGACTATGACTTGATTTTACTGAATGCTCATCTAGGGGATATGACAGCCCAGGATTTTGCAGATAAGTTGAGTCGAACCAAGCCAGCTGCGGTGATCATGATCTTGGACCATCGAGAAGAATTGCAAGACCAACTTGAAACAATCCAGCGTTTCGCTGTTTCATATATCTATAAACCTATCATTATTGATGATTTGGTCAGTCGTATTTCAGCTATCTTCCGAGGTCGAGATTTCATCGACCAACACTGTAGTCAGATGAAAGTTCCGACAGCTTATCGTAATCTGCGTATGGATGTTGAACACCATACAGTCTATCGTGGCGATGAAATGATTGCTCTCACTCGTCGTGAATATGACCTCTTAGCTACACTCATGGGCAGTAAGAAAGTCTTAACTCGTGAACAATTGCTAGAGAGTGTCTGGAAGTATGAAAGTGCTACAGAGACCAATATCGTAGATGTCTATATCCGATATCTACGGAGCAAGATTGATGTCAAAGGTCAAAAGAGCTACATCAAAACAGTGCGTGGTGTTGGTTATACCATGCAGGAATAGAAAGCAGTTGCAGTTGTGTAACTGCTTTTCTTGATCTTTAACTAAACGATCATCTTCATCGAAAATTTTATGAAGCTAGGTCTGTACTGTCTATCAGTTTATTTTTAAACAAATGGGTCATCTTATCTCCAAGTTCAAAGAAAATTTTGAGTATATTCTTGTTGGTTTGGATTTAATATATTGACAAAAAACAAAGACATTTGCTATAATCATTTTGGAGGATAAAAGAATGAAATTTTTGAAAAAATTGACGCAAGTCGGTCTAGCAGTCTTCTTCTTCGGTTTGCTAGCGACAAGTGTAGTATTGGCGGATGATGCTGATTCAGAAGGCTGGCAATTTGTCCAAGAAAATGGTAGAACCTACTACAAGAAAGGCGAACTCAAAGAAACCTACTGGCGAGTGATTGATGGTAAGTACTATTATTTTGATCCTTTATCTGGAGAGATGGTTGTCGGCTGGCAATATATACCTGCTCCACACAAAGGAGTTACGATTGGCTCTGGTCCAAGGCAAGATGTTGCTTTTAGACCAGATTGGTTTTACTTTGGTCAAGATGGGGTACTACAAGAATTTGTTGGTAAGCAAGTTTTAGAAGCAAAAACTGCTACAAATACCAACAAACATCATGGGGAACAATATGATAGTCCAGCAGAGAAACGAGTCTACTATTTTAAAGACCAAAGAAGTTATCACACCTTAAAAACCGGTTGGGTTCATGATGAGGGGCACTGGTATTATTTACAGAAGGATGGTGGCTTTGATTCTCGCATCAACAGATTGACTGTTGGGGAGCTCGCACGTGGCTGGATAAACGATGATTCAACTTGGTACTATCTTGATCCAACAACTGCTGCAATGCAAACTGGTTGGCAGTATCTTGGTAATAAGTGGTATTATCTCCGTTCATCAGGTGCTATGGCGACAGGCTGGTATCTAGATGGTTCAACTTGGTATTACCTAGATGCTCAAAATGGTGATATGAAAACTGGCTGGATTTATGTCGATAATACTTGGTATTACCTCCGTTCGTCAGGAGCTATGGTGACAGGTTGGTTCCAAGCTAATGGTAAATGGTACTATGCTTATAGTTCAGGTGCCTTAGCTGTGAATACTACAGTAGGTGGCTACTACGTTAATTATAATGGCGAGTTGGTACAGTAATGAAAACAAGCGATTGTGAAAGGAAACAATCGCTTTTTTTGTGAAAATATAATAAAATAGAAAGGAATAAAGTTCTAAAATTTTATCTAGAAACAGATGATTTTCATCTGATAGTAGGATTAAATGACAAAAGAAGTTGGTGTCGGTCAGGCACATAGTAAAATTATCTTAATCGGAGAGCATGCAGTAGTTTATGGCTACCCAGCCATTTCTTTGCCTCTTTTAGAGGTTGAAGTGACTTGTAGGGTAGTTCCAGCAGCGACACCATGGCGCCTGTTTGAAGAGGATACCTTGTCTATGGCTGTGTATGCTTCTCTCGAGTATCTAAATATCAAAGATGCTTGCATTCGTTGTCAAATTGACTCGGCTATTCCAGAAAAACGTGGGATGGGTTCTTCGGCAGCCATTAGCATTGCTGCCATTCGCGCAGTGTTTGATTATTTTGAAGCAGAACTTCCGCATGATGTTTTAGAGATTCTAGTTAATAGAGCAGAGATGATTGCCCATATGAATCCTAGTGGATTGGATGCCAAGACTTGTCTTAGTGACCAGCCTATTCAATTTATTAAGAATGTTGGTTTTGAAGAACTAGCCATGGATTTGTCGGCTTATCTGGTCATTGCAGATACAGGAGTCTATGGACATACTCGGGAAGCTATCCAAGTTGTAGAGAGTAAAGGCAAGGAAGCTTTACCTTTCTTGTATGCACTAGGAAAGTTGACCCAGCAGGCAGAAGAAGCTATAAAGACAAAAGATGCCGTGAAGCTGGGAGAGATTTTAACAAAAGCACATGGAAATCTAAAAGAGATTGGGGTTAGTAGTCCTGAGGCAGATGTCTTGGTTGAAACTGCTCTTCAACATGGCGCTTTAGGTGCCAAGATGAGTGGTGGTGGTCTAGGTGGTTGCATCATTGCTTTGGTAGCTGACGATTGCCAAGCACAAGATTTAGCAGAAAGATTAGAAGAGAAAGGAGCTGTTCAGACATGGATCGAAAGCCTGTAACAGTACGTTCCTATGCCAATATTGCCATTATCAAATATTGGGGGAAGAAAGCAGAAAAAGAGATGGTTCCTGCGACTAGCAGTATCTCGTTAACTCTAGAAAATATGTTTACTGAAACAACCTTATCTCCTTTACCAGCAGATGCAAAGGCAGATGAATTTTATATCAATGAACAATTGCAAAATGAAGCAGAGCATGCCAAGATGCGTAAAATCATTGATCGCTATCGCCCTGAAGGAGCAGGTTTTGTTCGTATCGATACGAAGAACAATATGCCAACAGCAGCAGGCCTTTCTTCAAGTTCTAGTGGTTTATCTGCCTTGGTCAAAGCTTGTAACGCTTATTTCCAACTGGGGCTGAATCGTAGAGAATTAGCCTTGGAAGCTAAGTTTGCATCGGGTTCTTCATCTCGTAGTTTTTATGGCCCCTTAGCAGCCTGGGACAAGGATAGTGGAGAGATTTATCCTGTCGAAACTGACTTAAAACTAGCTATGATTATGTTGGTTTTGGAAGACCAGAAAAAACCAATTTCCAGTCGAGATGGGATGAAGCTCTGTGTGGAGACTTCTACGACTTTTGATGAGTGGATTCGTCAATCTGAACAGGACTACAAGGATATGTTGGTCTATCTCAAGGAGAACGCCTTTAAAAAAGTTGGAGAATTGACAGAGAAGAACGCGTTGGCTATGCATGCTACGACAAAGACAGCCACTCCATCATTCTCTTATCTGACAGATGCTAGTTATGAAGCTATGGATTTCGTCCGCCAACTACGCAAACAAGGGGCAGCTTGCTATTTTACTATGGATGCGGGCCCTAATGTCAAGGTTCTTTGTCTAGAAAAAGACTTAGAACATCTCTCAGAACTCTTAGGTCAGCGCTATCGCTTGATTGTATCAAAGACAAAGGACTTGAGCCAAGATGACGCTTGTTAAGACTTGTGGGAAGTTGTATTGGGCTGGTGAGTATGCTATTTTAGAGCCAGGTCAATTAGCCTTAATCAAGGCTATTCCTATCTATATGACGGCTGAGATTACAGCGTCTGATGATTATCGCCTTTACTCAGATATGTTTACCTATAGTGTGGACATGCGACCAGATTCTTCATATGCCTTGATTCAAGAAACAGTTACCTTGGTAGAGGAATACTTGACTGTTCAAGGAGTTAAACTGCAACCTTTTTCTATAGACATTCGCGGGAAAATGGAGCGTGAAGGCAAGAAATTTGGTCTGGGTTCTAGTGGTAGTGTAGTTGTTTTGGTCATCAAGGCCATGCTAGCTTTTTATGGAAGACCAGCTGAAAGAGAACTCTTGTTTAAATTAGCGAGTGCAGTACTTCTTAAACGTGGGGACAATGGCTCCATGGGGGACATTGCCTGTATCGTTTCAGAAGACTTGGTCCTCTACCAGTCATTTGATCGTGAGAAAGTGGCACATTGGCTAGAAAAGGAAGACTTGCAGACTGTATTAGATCGTGATTGGGGCTTTTCTATTAGGAGCGTGGAACCGGCCTTGAAATTTGACTTTCTGGTTGGTTGGACCAAGGAAGTGGCTGTATCTAGTCATATGGTCAAGCAAATCAAGAATAATATGAACGCTAGCTTCTTGCAGGCTTCAAAAGAAACAGTAGCTAACTTGGTAAAGGCTTTGCAGACAGGTCAAGAAGAAACCATTATTGCCTTGTTAGAACAGGCCAGCCAACTTTTAGAAGGTTTGAGTTCAGATATTTACACCCCTTCTCTCAGACAATTAAAAGATGCAAGCAGAGACTTAATAGCTGTCGCAAAAAGTAGTGGTGCTGGTGGTGGAGACTGTGGGATAGCTCTCAGTTTTGACCAAGATTCGACCACATTACTGAAAAAACGCTGGGCTGATCTAGGAATTGAGCTCTTGTATCAAGAAAGGATAGGACATGACGACAAATCGGAAGGATGAACACATCCGCTATGCCCTTGAACAAAAAAGTTCTTATAATAGTTTTGATGAAGTTGAATTGATTCATTCTTCGCTACCCTTATATGACTTGGATGAGATTGATCTTTCGACAGAATTTGCAGGGCGCAAATGGGATTTTCCTTTTTATATTAACGCCATGACAGGTGGGAGTGACAAGGGCAGAGAAATTAATCAAAAATTGGCTCAGGTGGCAGAGGCCTGTGGAATTTTATTTGTGACAGGTTCCTACAGCGCTGCCCTAAAGAATCCATCAGATGATTCTTTTTCCGTGAAGTCAAATCATCCTGACCTCCTTCTTGGAACAAATATTGGCTTAGATAAGCCTGTTGAACTAGGATTACAAACGCTCAAAGAGATGAATCCCCTTCTCTTGCAAGTTCATGTTAATGTCATGCAGGAATTGCTTATGCCAGAGGGTGAACGTCAATTTAGATTGTGGCAAAATAATCTGAAAGATTATGCTAAGCAAATCACGGTTCCCCTTGTTTTAAAAGAAGTCGGTTTTGGTATGGATGTGAAGACCATTGCTAAGGCTTATGAGATGGGAATAAGAACGGTGGATTTGTCAGGCCGTGGGGGAACTAGCTTTGCTTATATTGAAAACCGTCGGAGTGGACAGCGTGACTACCTAAATGACTGGGGTCAATCAACTATGCAAGCACTTCTGAATGCCCAAGACTGGAAAGATAAGATGGAGCTTTTGGTGAGTGGAGGAGTGCGCAATCCACTAGACATCATCAAATGCCTGGTCTTTGGAGCCAAGGCAGTTGGTCTATCACGCACTATGTTAGAGCTGGTTGAAAATTATTCTGTTGATGTCGTTATTTCCATTGTTGAAAGCTGGAAGGAAGACCTACGCTTGATTATGTGTGCCCTTAATTGTGCAAGGATTAAGGATTTGCAGCAGGTCGACTATCTCTTATATGGAAAATTAAAAGAAGCAAAAGATCAAATGTAAGGAAAGAGATCGGGATTTTTATCCCGATCCTTTTATCATTCCTCAGACTGATGTGACTTTTTGGTTTTGTGATACAATAAAATAGAGAGGACGGTTACATGCGAAAATTTCAAATTTTTCTATTTATTGAAGCTTGTTTATTGACAGGAGCTCTGATTATGATGGTATCAGAGCATTTTTCCCGTTTTCTGTTAATCTTACTCTTGTTTTTACTGCTGATTCGATACTATACTGGAAGACAGGGCAATAACCTCATATTAGTGGCAGTGAGCATCCTATTTTTCTTTATCATCATGCTCAATCCCTTTGTCATTTTAGCTATCTTTGTGGCTTTGATTTATAGTCTCTTCTTGCTTTATCCTATGATGAATCAGGAAAGAGAAGACACCAATCTGTTTTTTGAAGAAGTAGTGACGGTGAAGAGGGAGAAAAATCGCTGGTTTGGGAATCTACACCACTTCTCAAGCTACCAGACTTGCCGCTTTGATGATATCAACCTTTTTCGTCTAATGGGGAAAGACACCATTCATCTAGAGCACGTGATTTTGAGCAATCATGATAATGTCATCATCTTGAGAAAACTGGTCGGTACGACTAGAATTATTGTACCAGTGGATGTAGAAGTCAGCCTTAGTGTTAATTCTCTGTACGGAGATTTAACCTTTTTTGACCAGCCTAAACGTGCTTTGCGCAATGAGCAATTTCACCAAGAAACCAGAGATTATCTCAAGAGTCCTAAGAGTATAAAGATTTTCTTAACAACCATGGTTGGAGATGTTGAGGTGGTGCGCGGATGAAAAAACAACCCTATATTTTAATTGGTCTCACCTCTTTTCTCTTTGTCGCTTTTTTATTTCGAAGCATTTTTAAAGTTTTAGATTTGGAATGGACTTCTCTTTTCCAGGATATAGAGAAGACAGAAAAAATCCTATTTCTGGCTTTGATGTTTAGTCTTGCTCTAGCCTTTTTATTGGTCTTGTTTTGGACAATGGTTGACGAGATTTCACGTAGAAAAATCCAAACAAATCTTAAGAATCTGTTGGCTGGCAAAGATATTAAAATTCTTGGGGATGCTGACTTAGATGCAAGTTTTAAAAACTTATCAGGCAAGCTTGGTTTGTTGACCGAAGCTATTCAAAAAGCGGACAATCAGGTCTTGGTCAAAGAAGAAGAAATTGTTGAAAAGGAGCGAAAGCGAATCGCGCGTGACTTGCATGATACAGTTAGCCAAGAAATTTTTGCTGCTCATATGATTTTATCGGGGCTCAGTCAACAAGCTTTCAAATTAGACAGAGAGAAGATGCAAACACAACTCCAAAGCGTGACTTCCATTTTAGAGACAGCTCAAAGAGACTTGCGCATTCTTCTTTTGCATTTACGACCAATTGAACTGGAACAAAAAAGCTTGGTGGAGGGTATTCAGTTACTCCTCAAAGAGCTAGAAGAAAAAAGTGAATTGAAGGTAAGCTTTAAATATCAGGTAACTGCACTACCTAAAAAGATTGAAGAACATATTTTTCGGATTGTACAAGAATTGATTAGTAATACACTTCGTCATGCCCAAGCTTCATGTCTAGATGTTTACCTTTATCAAACGGAAACAGGTTTGCAGTTGAAGGTAGTAGACAATGGTCGTGGTTTTCAGCTAGATGATGTTGATGAACTAAGCTATGGTCTACGCAATGTCAAAGAACGAGTGGAAGATATGGCTGGGACAGTACAATTGATGACGGCTCCTAAGCAGGGTTTGGCAGTGGATATCCGCATTCCCTTGCTTGAGTGACTAACAAAAGGAAATGAAATGAAACTATTATTAGTAGATGACCACCAAATGGTGCGTCTGGGTTTAAAAAGTTATTTTGAATTACAAGATGATGTAGAGGTTGTAGGAGAAGCAACCAATGGTGCGGAAGGAATTTCTATGGCCTTGGAGCTTCGTCCAGATGTGATTGTCATGGATATTGTTATGCCTGAAGTCAATGGGATTGATGCAACACTAGCTATTCTCAAAGAATGGCCAGAAGCTAAAATATTAATCGTGACCTCTTACCTAGACAATGAAAAAATCATGCCGGTCTTGAATGCTGGAGCTAGAGGTTATATGCTCAAGACGTCCAGTGCAGATGAATTGTTACACTCTGTTCGTAAGGTAGCAGCCGGTGAACTTGCAATTGAACAAGAGGTAAGTAAGAAGGTAGAATATAACCGCAATCATATTGAACTACATGAAGATCTGACAGCTCGTGAACGCGATGTCCTTCAACTAATCGCTAAGGGCTATGAAAATCAGCGTATCGCAGATGAATTGTTCATTTCCCTTAAGACAGTTAAAACCCATGTATCCAACATTTTATCAAAGCTTCAGGTTAGTGACCGCACCCAGGCAGCAGTATATGCCTTTCAGCATCACTTAGTAGGGCATGAGGATTTCTAGATGAATCTTTTGGAGTGAAATCGTATTTCTCAGTTTCAAAGGTGATTTTTTCTTTGAAATTAGTTTTTAATACTTTTTCTTGATAAATCGGATACATCTAGCCATAAAACAGTGATTTAGAATTAGCAAGTATCTCAAGCAGTCCTGAAAACTCATTTCTGACTTGAAAAAAGTCGTTACTATATGGTATAATGGACTGTATTAAAAAATTTTAAGGAGAAATGACAGAATGTCTGTATCATTTGAAAACAAAGAAACAAACCGTGGTGTCTTGACTTTCACTATCTCTCAAGACCAAATCAAACCAGAATTGGATCGTGTATTTAACTCAGTAAAGAAATCTCTTAATGTTCCTGGTTTCCGTAAAGGTCATCTTCCACGTCCTATCTTCGACCAAAAATTTGGTGAAGAGTCACTTTACCAAGACGTTGTGAACGCTCTTTTGCCAAACGCTTATGAAGCAGCTGTAAAAGAAGCTGGTCTTGAAGTCGTTGCACAACCAAAAATTGACGTAACTTCAATGGAAAAAGGTCAAGACTGGGTTATCACTGCTGAAGTTGTTACAAAACCAGAAGTTAAATTGGGTGACTACAAAAACCTTGAAGTATCAGTTGATGTAGAAAAAGAAGTAACTGATGCTGACGTTGAAGAGCGTATCGAACGCGAACGCAACAACTTGGCTGAATTGGTGATCAAAGAAGCTGCTGCTGAAAACGGCGACACTGTTGTTATCGACTTTGTTGGTTCTATTGACGGTGTTGAATTTGACGGTGGAAAAGGTGAAAACTTCTCACTTGGACTTGGTTCAGGTCAATTCATCCCTGGTTTCGAAGATCAATTGGTAGGTCACTCAGCTGGCGAAACTGTTGATGTTGTTGTAACATTCCCAGAAGACTATCAAGCAGAAGACCTTGCAGGTAAAGAAGCTAAATTCGTGACAACTATCCACGAAGTAAAAGCTAAAGAAGTTCCAGCTCTTGACGATGAACTTGCAAAAGACATCGACGAAGAAGTTGAAACACTTGCTGAATTGAAAGAAAAATACCGCAACGAATTGGCTGCTGCTAAAGAAGAAGCATACAAGGATGCAGTTGAAGGTGCAGCAATCGATAAAGCAGTTGAAAATGCTGAAATCGTAGAACTTCCAGAAGAAATGATCCACGAAGAAGTTCACCGTTCAGTAAATGAATTCCTTGGAAACTTGCAACGTCAAGGTATCAACCCTGACATGTACTTCCAAATCACTGGAACTACTCAAGAAGACCTTCACAAACAATACGAAGCAGAAGCTGAGTCACGTACGAAGACTAACCTTGTTATCGAAGCAGTTGCGAAAGCTGAAGGATTTGACGCTTCAGAAGAAGAAATCCAAAAAGAAATCGAGCAGTTGGCTGCAGACTACAACATGGAAGTGGCACAAGTACAAAGCTTGCTTTCAGCTGAAATGTTGAAACACGATATCGCAGTGAAAAAAGCTGTTGAATTGATCACAAGCACTGCAACAGTAAAATAATCTATACAAGATAAAAGCCCACCTGATTCGGTGGGTTTTCTTGTACTTTATTTTCCGAAAAATTCCTGCAGGTCTTCTTCAGTAATCCCAATCATGGCTGGGATATTAGACCAGTTGTCCTCGGTTAGAATATAGGATTGTTCAGAATCTGTTGAAGTTGTAATATCGGTAGCAAGTTGGTTTGTTTCCTCGGCATTCTCCATTAGGTCAGTGAAACGTTCAATCAGATAGGTCTTGCGAGCCGTTCCGATATGTTGAGTTGCATAGTCAAAGGCCTGTAATTCACCTAGTAGGATCAGCTTGCTTTTGGCCCGAGTAATAGCAGTGTAGATGAGATTACGCTCTAACATGCGCTTGCTTGCACTGGTAATAGGTAGAATAACGACGGGAAACTCGCTACCTTGAGACTTGTGGATACTCATGGCATAGGCTAAGCGAATCTTGTACCATTCATTTCGAGGATAGGAAACTTCGTTACCATCAAAATCGATGACAATCTCATCCTGCTTGGACTCGGTGTATTTTCCTGGAATCAAGTCTGTGATATAGCCTAAGTCTCCGTTAAAGACATTGACCTCTGCATCGTTAACTAGGTGGATAACCTTATCTCCTGTTCGATAGTGACACTGAGGAGCTTCAAAGCTAAGCTGGTCTTTTTGTGGAGGATTAAGGAGGTCTTGCATGAGCTGGTTGATGGCATCAATACCAGCAGTTCCACGGTACATAGGGGCAAGAACTTGAATGTCGCGAGCAGGAATGCCACTTCTGATAGCAGCACCTAGGATTTTTTCAATGCTAGCAGGGATATGGTTACTAGCGATTTCAAAGTAGGAGCGGTCTGCTTTTTTCTGGGTAAAATCTGCAGGTAATATTCCCTGGCGAATCTGACTTGCAAGAGTGACGATGGTTGATTCTTCGCTCTGACGGTAGATTCTTTCCAAACGTGTTTGAGGGATGGTTGGTATCTGGAGTAAATCTGCTAGGACTTGACCAGGACTGACAGAAGGCAGCTGGTCGCTATCACCCACGATGAGAATTTTACTGTTTGAAGAGATGTTGGAGAAGAGCTGGTTGGCCAGCCAAGTATCTACCATGGAGAATTCATCCACGATGATAAAGTCAGCATCCAGATAATCTTCCAGATGGCTAGTGTCGTCATCTCCAGTCATGCCCAGGTGGCGGTGAATTGTAGCGCTTGGTAGACCTGTCAATTCGTTCATGCGACGGGCTGCGCGACCAGTTGGAGCAGCTAGGAGAATGGGTAGATTGCTCTTTTTCTTGAGGTCCAGTCCTTCCAAAAGAGCATAGACAGCGATAATGCCATTGATAACAGTTGTCTTACCAGTACCAGGTCCACCTGTAAGTATAAAGATCTTGTTTTGGATAGCATCGCAGATGGCCTGTTTTTGAATACTATCATACTTAATCCCCAGTTCTTCCTCAACAGTTGTGATATGGTCTTGAATAGTCTCTAGATCCTGTTTTTTACTTTGACCTTTTTCGAGGATTCGGATGAGATGACTGCGAATCCCTTCTTCTGCAAAAAAGAGGCTATTATCAAAGATTTTGGTATCAATCTGCTGGACCTTATCTTCTTCAATCAGATAAGCAAGTTCTTGGGCAACTTGACTCGGATCTAGTTCGACTGGCCGGGAGGATTCAAGAAGGTTGAGGGTTTGCTCCAACAAGTCCCTAGCTTCTATATAGGTATCTCCTGTCTCCATGCAACCTTGAAAGAGACTATGGACAAGACCCGCACGGAAGCGCTCAGGAGCCTGGCTTTCAATTCCCAGTTCTTGGGCCAATTGGTCAGCGATGGTAAATCCTAAGCCCTTGATATCCTCGACCAGTTGATAGGGATAGTTCTCGACAATCTCTAGCGTTTCTTCCTTGTAAAAGTCTTGGACCTGAAAGGCTAGCTTATTTGGAATGCCGTAATTAGCTAGTTTGGCTAAGACCATCTCTGTTCCGTAATTAAGACGAAGGGTTGAGACAAAGGCTTCACGATTATTAGCAGAGAGGCCAGAGATAGACTGGAGTTTGTCTGGATTTTCTAAGATTTTGTCAATAGTGTTTTCATCGTAAATATCCACAATTTTCTGGGCCGTTTTGAGTCCAATTCCCTTGAAATGGCTGCTGGAGAAATACTTGACCAAGCCCTTACTAGTCGGCTTGGCTCTCTCATAGCGAGTCATTTGTAGTTGTTCACCATATTTTGAGTGTTGGACGATTTGTCCCCAAAAAGTGTATTCCTCTCCTTCAATGATATCAGCCATGGTACCTGTGACAATGATTTCATAATCATCAAAGTCTTCAGCATTGGTATCCTCAATATCTAGAAGTAAAATACGGAAAAAATTGCTGACATTTTCAAAAATAATGCGTTCAATGGTGCCTGAAAAATAAACTTCCATAAAATTCCTTACAATAGTTTCTGAGAAAATTTATCCCAGATTTAGTCAAAATAGAATGAGAAGAGGCTGAGATGGAAAATTCTCGGCCTCTTCCTAGTTTTTAAAATATTCCGATACGTTTGAGCGGCCAGAAGCGGAATTTGGCTTCTCCAGTGATATCTTTTGCCTTAAAGGTACCAACATGTCGACTGTCGCTAGATACCAGACGGTCATCACCTAGGAGGAGGTATTCTCCTTCTGGGACAGTAAAGGTAAAGCTAGTGTTGTAATTAACATCTAGGGTAAATGCCTGAGCCTTTTGGGCTAAAGTTCTAAAGTATTCGCCCTTTTTACCATCCCAACCACTTCCAGTATAAGTGCTTTGGAGTTTATCTTCCTTGAAACGCTTAAGGTATTCTGCTAAATAGGGCTCATCAGTTTCTTGACCATTGATATAGAGCTTGTCGCTTTCGTAACGGATAGTATCTCCTGGCATACCAATGACCCGTTTAACGATATCCTTGTTCCCATCGTCTTCATGAGCAACCACAATATCAAAACGATTGATTGGGAGATGTTTAACCACAAAGAGGATTTCTCCATCTGCCAGGGTAGGATCCATAGAATGTCCTTCTACGCGGACATTGCTCCAGAGAAAGAGACGGCTAAGACCTACTAGTGTAATAAGTAGGAAGATAACTCCCCACTCTTTTAAAAATGATTTTAAATATTTCATGATTTACCTTTCTAGCATTTTTTTTGCTTTTTCAGTATTTTTAAAGTGTAGTTTGGCGCAGAAGTTGAGTCCCTGCATACCATAGGCACGAAGGATTTGGCTAGCTACCTTATCAGAAGCCGTTCCAGCCCCACTTGGAAGTTGGTAGCCAAGTTCTCTACCCAGATTTTCGAGATTTTCTAGAAAGAGATCACGTGCAATGATTGAGCTAACAGCGACAGCCAAGTATTTACCTTCGGCTTTTTCCTCCAGACTGACTGGATTAGAAAAGTGATTAGCTTCATTTTTTAAGTACTTCTCATAGTTTTGGGCACTAGTAAAGGCATCGATCACAATCTTTTCTGGCTGGACTCCCTTTTGGAGAAGGAGAAAAATGGCTTGATTGTGCAGGGCTACCTTGACAGAAACGGCATTGTAGCGCTCACCGATGACTTCATTATACTTGCTTGGAGAAAGCAGTAGAGCTTGGTGCTGAATTTTTTCCTTAAGCAGAGGAGCAAGCTGACGAATCTTTTGGTCTGTCAGAGTCTTAGAATCCCCTACACCTAATTTTCGTAGGAAGTCATGCTGGTCAGGAGTCACAAAGGATGCTACTACAGCCAGACCACCAAAGTAGGAACCATTTCCTACTTCGTCAGTTCCAATCATCGGAAAGTTTTGTCCACTAGCTACTGGGCTGACCTGATAACCAAAAAAGCTGGCGTAACGTTCAGCAGCTTCTCCTTGCAAGAGCACTTTTCCTGATGTGTAGATGGAAACACTTGTCTGCGGAAGCTTCAAAAAATAGCGAATATAAGGATTTTTACTAGGAGTCAGTGCTTGTTCATATTTCTGAACAAAGGCTTGGATTTCCTTTTCGCTCGGAGTTAATGTAATACTTGCCATAACTCTTATTGTACCATAAAAGCCGTAGAATTGGTAAAAACTGACAAACTAAGTGAAATTTGGTATAATATCGTGAGGTGAATTTTATGGCAAATTTAAATCGATACAAGTTTACATTCGGGAAAAAAACATTGACCCTTACAACTGAGCATGACAACCTCTTTATGGAGGAAATTGCCAAGGTCGCAACAGAAAAATATGAAGCAATTAAAGAGCAGATGCCTGGAGCGGATGATGAGACAATCGCTATTTTATTAGCAGTCAATAGCTTGTCAACTCAACTCAGTCGTGAGATTGAATTTGATGATAAGGAACAAGAATTAGACGCCCTCCGTCATCAAGTTGTAGCGACTAAACAAGAACAGAGCAAGATTGAGGATTCCCTATGATTTCCGTCCTTCTCTTATTGGTTCTTGCATGGAGCTTTTATATCGGTTATCGTAGAGGTTTGGTTTTACAGATTTACTATTTTGTAGCAACTGTGATTTCAGCTCTTCTTGCAGGAAATTTTTATCAATCTTTAGGGAAACAATTTGATTTGTTGATCCCATATGCAAGTCCGCAGCAAGGGCAGGGAACCTTCTTTTTCCCGTCGAATCAACTTTTCCAGCTGGACAAGGTCTTTTATGCAGGGATTGGTTATCTCTTAGCCTTTACGGTATTTTACTGCTTCGGTCGGTTGCTGGGTCTCTTTCTTAATCTTCTACCGACTAAAAAGCTAGCGGGTCAATATTTCCGTATAGGTGCAGGAGTTTTATCAGTGGCTGTGACCTTATTTGTCCTCCAGATGATACTGACCATTCTTGCGACTGTTCCTTTACAAATTGTTCAAAATTCACTTGAAAACAGTTTTGTAGCTAAACATATTATCCAGAGTGTTCCCATCACTACTCATATGATTAAACAACTCTGGGTAACCAAAATAATCGGATAAAAAGGGCGGGAACTATTCCTAGCCTTTTGTTTACAATTTCAATAGTTTAGGAGCCTTTTTGAAAAGAGTGAGAATTTTAAAAATTGTTCGCTCATTACGAAGGAAAAGAAAATGAATAAAAAGATACTAGAAACATTAGAATTTAATAAGGTCAAGGCTTTATTTGAGCCTCATCTTTTGACCGAGCAAGGACTAGAGCAGTTGAAAGAACTTGCTCCAACTGATAAAGGAGACAAGATTAGACAAGCTTTTGCAGAGATGAAGGAGATGCAAGAACTCTTTGTCGAGCATCCTCATTTCAGCATTTCGGCAACAAAAGATATTGCAGCTACCTGCAAACGTTTGGAGATGGGTGCTGACCTTAATATCGAGGAATTTCTCCTTCTCAAGCGTGTCATCTTTGCCAGTCGTGAATTGCAGAATTTTTATGACAATCTTGAAAATGTACGTTTAGATCACCTGGCAAGTTGGTTTGAGAAACTTCATGATTTTCCACATTTACAGGGAAATCTACAAGCTATCAACGAAGCTGGATTTATTGAGAGCTTTGCTAGTGAGGATTTGGCACGAATCCGTCGAAAAATCCATGATAGTGAAAGTCAAGTCCGCGATGTCCTGCAAGACCTTCTCAAGCAAAAAGCTCAGATGCTGACAGAAGGTATCGTCGCAAGTAGAAATGGTCGCCAAGTTCTTCCAGTTAAAAACACCTATCGTAACAAGATTGCTGGTGTGGTTCATGATATCTCTGCAAGTGGGAACACTGTTTATATCGAACCACGTGAAGTGGTCAAGCTAAGTGAAGAAATCGCAAGTCTTCGTGCAGATGAGCGCTATGAGATGATGCGTATCCTCCAAGAACTCTCTGAAAGAGTAAGACCTCATGCAGCTGAAATCGCCAATGATGCATGGATTATTGGACATTTGGACCTGATTCGTGCTAAGGTTCGCTTTATCCAAGAGACGGAGGCAGTAGTACCTCAAGTGTCTGAGGGACAGGAGATTCAACTGCTTCACGTTCGTCATCCTCTTGTAAAAAATGCAGTCGCAAATGATGTGCACTTCGGCAAAGAATTAACAGCTATCGTCATCACGGGTCCTAATACGGGTGGTAAGACCATTATGCTCAAGACCTTAGGTTTGACCCAGTTGATGGCCCAGTCTGGTCTACCAATTTTAGCTGATAAGGGTAGTCGTGTAGGGATTTTCGAGGAGATATTCGCAGATATCGGAGACGAGCAGTCCATTGAGCAAAGTCTCTCAACCTTCTCTAGTCATATGACCAACATCGTCGATATTCTGGGTAAGGTTAACCAAAATTCCCTCTTGTTACTAGATGAGCTTGGAGCAGGAACAGATCCCCAAGAAGGTGCAGCCCTTGCCATGTCAATCCTAGAAGACTTACGTCTGCGTCAGGTCAAGACTATGGCAACCACTCACTATCCTGAACTCAAGGCCTACGGGATTGAAACGGCCTATGTTCAAAATGCTAGTATGGAGTTTGATACAGCTAGCCTGCGCCCAACCTATCGCTTTATGCAGGGAGTTCCAGGTCGAAGCAATGCCTTTGAAATTGCCAAACGTCTAGGATTGTCAGATGTCATCGTAGGTGATGCCAGCAAGCAGATTAATCAAGACAATGATGTCAATCGCATCATTGAGCAATTGGAAGAACAAACACTTGAAAGCCGAAAACGTCTTGAGAATATTCGCCAAGTCGAACAAGAAAACCTCAAGATGAACCGTGCCCTTAAAAAACTTTATAACGAGCTCAATCGTGAGAAAGAAACTGAACTCAATAAGGCGCGTGAGCAAGCTGCTGAGATTGTTGACTTAGCACTAGCTGAGAGTGATGATATACTTAAAAATCTTCACAGTAAATCTCAACTGAAACCACATGAAATTATCGAAGCCAAGGCTAAACTCAAAAAATTAGCTCCTGAAAAAGTTGACCTTTCTAAAAACAAGGTTCTTCAGAAGGCCAAGAAAAAACGAGCTCCAAAAGTTGGAGATGATATTATCGTTTTAAGCTATGGTCAACGTGGTACCTTGACCAATCAACTCAAGGATGGTCGTTGGGAAGCACAGGTTGGCTTGATTAAGATGACCCTTGAGGAAAAAGAGTTTGATTTGGTTCAAGCCCAGAAAGAAGCGCCAGTCAAGAAGAAACAAGTAAACGTCGTCAAACGTGCAGCAGGCAAAGGCCCACAGGCTCGACTAGATCTTCGTGGCAAACGCTACGAGGAGGCTATGGAAGCCTTGGATGCCTTTATCGACCAAGCCCTACTCAACAATATGGCCCAAGTCGACATCATCCATGGTATCGGTACAGGTGTCATCCGTGAAGGGGTAACTAAGTACCTACAAAGAAATAAACAGGTCAAGAGCTTTGGCTATGCACCACAAAATGCAGGCGGATCTGGCGCAACCATTGTAACTTTTAAAGGTTAGAATATGAGTTTCAGAAAATTGTTATAAAATTTTCCGAAAACAATTGACAAGAGCTAAATTTTCTTGTAAAATAAATAAAAATTAAATACAACACCGAATGAAGTTTAATAGAAGTGGAAAATCGTTTGATTTTTCATGACTGTAAATGGACGGAACTCTGGAGAGACCGTAAAGGCACCGAAGGGGCAAGGCAGGCAACTGCTCAAACTCTCAGGTAAAAGGACAGAGCAATGATAGAGCGATTTTTGGCATTTATCGATGCATTCCAGAGTACATGTTTTTAACATGTGCTCTTTCTTTTGGGGTTGAATAGATAGGAAAAAAGGATGTTAAATTTGCTAAAAGAGCTAGATGCTCTGGTATGGGGCCCACCCCTTTTGATTTTATTGGTTGGTACAGGGATTTACTTGACTCTTCGTTTAGGGCTTTTACAAATCTTGCGTCTCCCTAAGGCCTTCCAGCTTATTTTTACTAAGGATAAGGGGCATGGAGATGTATCTAG
This sequence comes from Streptococcus oralis, assembly GCF_001075875.1. GTDB lineage: Bacteria > Bacillota > Bacilli > Lactobacillales > Streptococcaceae > Streptococcus > Streptococcus oralis_I. The sequence continues at coordinate 1,291 of NZ_JUOS01000036.1, read as the reverse complement.
CTTTGCTGCACTATGTACAGCCCTAGCAGCAACTGTTGGTACAGGAAATATTATCGGGGTTGCAACGGCTATCAAGGTTGGTGGACCAGGTGCTCTTTTTTGGATGTGGGTGGCTGCTTTCTTTGGAATGGCAACCAAGTATGCAGAAGGACTACTTGCTATTAAATATCGAACCAAGGATGACCATGGTGCGGTAGCAGGAGGACCGATGCATTATATCCTTCTAGGGATGGGCGAAAAATGGCGCCCTCTTGCAATCTTCTTTGCTGTTGCTGGAGTACTAGTTGCACTTTTGGGAATCGGTACTTTTACTCAAGTGAATTCTATTACAGAATCCGTTCAAAATACGGCTAGTATTGATCCGACAATTACTGCACTTGTTTTATCTATTTTTGTAGGGATTGCAGTCTTTGGTGGACTTAAGTCTATTTCTAAGGTGTCAACTACAGTTGTTCCCTTTATGGCTATTGTCTACATCTTGGGAACCTTGACAGTCATTTTCTTTAATATCGATAAAGTACCGGCAACACTTTCACTGGTTCTCACATCAGCTTTTAGTCCCATAGCTGCAGTGGGAGGATTTGCAGGAGCGAGTGTTCGGATGGCTATTCAAAATGGTGTGGCGCGTGGTGTCTTCTCAAACGAGTCTGGATTGGGTTCAGCTCCCATTGCGGCTGCGGCAGCTAAGACCAATGAACCGGTGGAGCAAGGTTTGATTTCTATGACAGGAACCTTTATTGATACCTTGATTATCTGTACCCTGACTGGTTTGACAATCTTGGTGACTGGGGTTTGGAATGGTAATTTAGACGGGGTTGCCCTTACTCAGTCAGCTTTTTCTACAGTATTTTCTTTCTTTGGACCTGCTCTTCTAACAATCTTCTTGGTACTCTTTGCCTTTACTACGATTTTGGGATGGAACTATTACGGAGAGCGTTGTTTTGAATTTCTTTTTGGCGTTCGCTTTATCTGGCTTTATCGTGTGCTCTTTGTACTCATGGTCTTGCTGGGAGGATTTATCGAGCTGGATATGGTCTGGGTCATTGCGGATATTGTTAATGCCCTCATGGCTCTACCAAACTTGATTGCACTCTTAGCCTTGTCGCCAGTTGTTATTGCTGAGACTAAGAAGTATTTTGATAAATAATGTAAGATTGATATTACCATTTATAGATAAGACTAGCATCTGTTTGTGAGATGCTAGTTTTTTTACTACTAGGGCTAGTCTTTTATTTTATACTCAATGAAAATCAAAGAGCAAACTAGGAAACTAGCCGCAGGTTGCTCAAAG
>NZ_JUOS01000005.1 GCF_001075875.1 Streptococcus oralis | reverse complement strand
CTTCACCTGTGGGAGAAAGAGGATTGGGACCAAGAGGGCATGATCTGTCTCCATGAACTTTTAGAACACCATCCAGAACTAGTGGAAGAGGAAAAGAAACTCTACGTCTACTTCAAAACAAAATTTCGCAATCGAATCCTTGATAATGTCAGAAAACAAGAGAGTCAAAAACGTCGCCTAGACCGGATGGCCTACGAAGAAGTAGGGGAGATTAGCCATCGCCTACCAGAAGGAGGATTGTGGTTAGATGATTACTACGCCCTTCATGAACTGTTGAATACTTATAGAAGAAAATTACCAGAAGATAAACAAGAAGCCTATGAACGCCTCTGGGCAGATGAGCGTTTCAAGGGACGCAAAGCTATGCTG
>NZ_JUOS01000035.1 GCF_001075875.1 Streptococcus oralis | reverse complement strand
AGGTAGTTGGTCACTTTGATTGTCTAAAAGGAGGGAAAGAAGCGATAAAGGAAGTTTAATCTCATGCGCCCATTTTTCAACATAGTCCTCGTACTCAGCTAGTAATGAGTTGAGTTTTCCTATTTGAGCCTGCTTTTGATAAAGTGTATCTGCTATTTTTTCAATGCTTTCTTTCTCTGAGGCACTTGATAAATTCAATAATTCAAGCTCAGTATCGATCTTAAGATTGGCTATGAAGGATTTATAGGCAGCGGCTTTTTTTCTTTCTGTTCTTATAAGTAAGAATGATAGGATGAAAAAAAGCAGGACGGTGGCTAAAATATAGAGAAGCATGAGAGCTTGAAACATTCTCACATCTGAAAGCCAAAGCAGGACAGCTGTAAATAGATCAAATGCTAAGAGAACAAGTAACCAAGGCAGATAACTAGCTAGATATTTTAGATTATGTTTCATCTGGACTTACCTCTTCTAGCTTGTAACCAATACCTCTGACGGACTTGACTTTAAGGGCAATGCCAGCCTGTTTCATCACCTTTTTCAGCCTTGCAATGTTTACTTGTAGGGCATTTTCATCGATGAACTCAGTTGTATTCCACAGTTTCATGCTTAGTTCTTCTTTTGTGACGACAGAATCAGTTGCCACTAATAAGGTTTCTAACAATTTCCCTTGATTTTGAGGGAGTAAAATCGAATATCCGTTGATATAAAGAGTATAGGTATTTCTATCCAGCAGGAAATTATCTTTTTCAAGCAAATTTTGTCTACCTTCATAGCGTTTCAAGATGTTTTCTATACGAGCCAAGAATCTTTCTTTCTTGAAAGGTTTTGTTAAGTACTCGTCAGCCCCTAATTTTAGGGCGTAAATCTCATCTTTTAGTTGTTCACGGGAGGTGAGAACCAATATGGGCACAGAGCGTTTGGACTTGAGATTTTTACAAATTTGAAAACCTGTTTCTCCTGGTAAATTCAAATCCAGTATGATTAAATCCGTATCGTATTGCAATACTTGCTGGCTTGTATCTTTGAAGTCAGTCAACTTATCAACTTGATAACCCGCTTTCTCTAACAAAATGACAATTTCATCTCGAATCAAGGCTTCATCTTCAATAACCAGAATATGCTTCATATCGGCTCCTCCTTTTCCTATTTTATTCTACCTTATTCATCTCTTTTGGGTTCCATTAATGACAACAAGTACTTGTTGCTATTTTTCTTTACAATTCTTATATAGATGACTTCAAATCCAGCTAACAGTAGTATTATCAGCATGGCTGTGATAAATTTCTGCCCCATGGCCATTCTTGCACTGGCTGGTACTATTCCTGTGAGGAGGGAGCTCACTCCGAAGCTACTACTGATAAGTGCAAGAGCTATTGGCAGACCAAAATACCAATTGATTTGCTTTTCTGAAGATTTACAAAGAGTTTCGTAGTTTGCTCCAAGATGGATTAAGGTCTGGTATCGTCTGTAGGATTGTCTTTGTCCCATCAAAAACTGAACGCCGATAATTGTATTTGCGACAACAAGGAAGATGATAGCCAGATAGATGGTGATATAGCTGGCAGAGATAATGTAAAATAATTGTCTTCCCATATTTTGTATATAACTTTCATAGCCAAGAGGACTTTGATTCAGCTTTTTATTGGTATCTGAGATAGCTTTCATCAGGCCTTTTTCCTTGACCAGCTCAGGAGCCAAGATACCACTAACATAATTTGAATACCGACCATCTGTATAGCTCATAAAGGTCTCATCTGGGACTATGAGGGCTACAGAAATGGTTATTTCAC
>NZ_JUOS01000034.1 GCF_001075875.1 Streptococcus oralis | reverse complement strand
CAAGTTGGTCCTCTCCAGGTTATAACTTTTCATCAACCCACTACAGTTGACAAAGAGCCACAAAAAAGTGAACAAGACATAGGTTCTGAAAAACAGAATTTTGTCTTGTTCACTTTTAGTACCTATTCAGTTTAAGAATTTAATTAAAGAAACTTTAAACTTAAAATAGTAGATTTTTAGCCCTCAGATTTATCCTAGTGAAAATTAGTTCTATTAAAACAGAATAGCTATTCCTTTAGAATAATAAAGATACTAATCTTCTTTTTTCTTACGAGCTACAAGTCCAAATCCACTCATTACTCCAAGAAGTCCAAGT
>NZ_JUOS01000033.1 GCF_001075875.1 Streptococcus oralis | reverse complement strand
CACCGGCCGTAACGGTTGTCCGTGAAGATAAGAACGGAACCAAAGCATCTGCAACCTACATACCAACAGTAACACCGGTTAAACCAACTGCAACACCAGCTGAATCAACAGATATCCAAGGTGCGACTCAAACAGGTAAACCTGAATTTACTGAAGGTAATAGCCGTGTACCAATGAACGATGATGTTCCAGCAACATTTGACGATGGTTCAACGACTGAAACTGTGGAAGGTGTTGGTACATATACAGTAGCAGCAGACGGAACTGTGACATTTGTTCCAGAACCAAGCTTTACAGGTACTGCACCAGCCGTAACCGTTGTTCGTGAAGATAAGAACGGAACCAAAGCCTCTGCAACTTATACACCAACAGTAACACCGGTTAAACCAACTGCAGCACCAGCTGAATCAACAGATGTTCAA